>JAFZVF010000069.1 GCA_017617935.1 Clostridiales bacterium
ACGTTAGGTCTTCCCGAAGCCTTCTCGATCTTAGCGGTCTTCTTAAGAAGTACCGGTACCGGCGGAGTCTTCGTGATGAACGTGAACGAACGGTCTGCATAAACTGTAATGATTACAGGAATGATGAGACCAACGTCCTTGGCTGTTCTCTCGTTGAACTCTTTGACGAAGCCGGCGATGTTGATGCCGTGCTGTCCAAGAGCTGGTCCGACCGGCGGCGCGGGTGTTGCTTTGCCTGCAGGTATCTGAAGCTTTACATAACCTGTGACTTTCTTAGCCATACTGGCCACCTCCCAAATAGATTTTTATTATCAGTGGCCCGAAGGCCAATAATAAACTTGATTAAACTTTCCTTACCTTGATGAAGTCGAGCGTGACGGGCGTCTCACGGCCAAACATGGAGACCGTAACGGTAACCTGCTGCTTTTCTTCGTTGATGTCCTTGACGACAGCCTTGCTGTCCTTGAAAGGACCGTCGGTGATGATGATGAGATCGCCGACCTTGTAATCGACCTCGACGTTTGCGGGAACGATGAGGCCCATCTTTATCTGATCCTCTTCCGTCATCGGGGACGGCTTGTTGGGATCGGGTGCAACGAAACCGGTAACGCCATTGGTGTTGCGGATCTTGTACCAAAGATCCTTGTCAACCTTGTCATTGTTACCGAAAACAAGCTTCAGGAACAGGTAGTTGGGGAATCTGAGCTTCTCAACTTCCTTACGCTTGCCGTTCTTCGTCTCAACAACAATGTCCGTAGGCAGATAGACCTGCTGGATGATGTCTTCCATCCCCTGGGCCTTTGCATAGTTCTCAATGGCAGTCTTTACCTTCTTCTCGTAACCGCCGAAGGTATGGATTATATACCACTTCGCTTCATTGTTATCCGGCATTTGTTAACTCCTAAATTTCCTGGGGTCCCTTAGCCTGCACTTGACTCTGTCGATGCGGCAGTAGTCTCGGAAGCAGCCGTCGTTTCAGACGCAGCCGTTGTCTCCGAAGATGCGGTCGTCGCAGTAGTCTCTACGATGTCATAGAAACCGATCTTATCGAGAACCCAGCGTCCGCCGGATCCGATGATCGTAAGATATACGGCGAAGAACACGATGACCAGCAGAACGACTGCCGAAGTCTTCGCGAGCTTGTCCTTAGTGGGCCATGTGACTCTCTTCAGCTCCGCAATTACGTCAGAAAACGACTTTGCGATACGCTTGAAAATGTTACCCTTCTTGTCAGCCATCTTATTAGTCCCTCGGGATTATTTGGATTCCCTGTGAATGGTGTGCTTACGGCAGAAAGGGCAGTACTTCTTGAGTTCAAGCCTTTCCGTGTTGTTCTTCTTGTTCTTGTATGTCTGATAATTTCTCTGCTTGCACTCTGTGCATGCGAGTGTGAGCTTATCACGAGCACCGGCCTTTGCCATGGTCCTAATACCTCCGAAACCTTTTGTTTCCTTGCCTTACAGAGCTTTTCCGAAGCGTTTTTCACGCAAACTAAAAAAGCCCCCTTGCGGGTTAGCGTGAAGATTTTATCACAGCCCCCCTGGGAAAGTCAACAATATATTAACTTCTGCGTGATCTGAGTTCCGCCTCGACGTCGTCGATCGTGATGCCCCTGTCGACCATCAGGACGAGAAGATGGTACTGGAGGTCCGCAATCTCGCCGATGATCGCCTTTCTGTCACGCTGTGAAGCGGAGATAACGACCTCTACAGCCTCTTCACCGACCTTCTTTGATATCTTGTCGGTTCCCTTGTCAAAAAGGTAGTTTGTATATGAGCCCTCGACCGGATTAGCCTTTCTGTCGGTAATTACGCTGTAAAGCTCTCTCATAATGTCCATATCGTTTTCTCCTTATTCTTCTTTGTTGTCTTTTTGATAATCCCATTCGTCCAAGGCCGTGTAAAAGCAGGTGCGGTTGCCCGTATGGCATGCGGCACCGGTCTGGTCGATCTTGTAAAGGAGCGTGTCCCTGTCGCAGTCGATGCTCGCGCTGATGACCTTCTGCACGTGGCCGGAGGTCTCGCCCTTCTTCCACTGCGCCTTGCGCGACCTTGAATAGTAGTGCATGTAGCCCGTCTCGCAGGTCATGCGGAATGCCTCGTAATTCATGTAGGCCATCATGAGGACTTCGCCGGTTTCAGCGTCCTGGGTGATCGCGGGCACGAGGCCGTCGCTGTTCTTCTTCATGCGCGCCCACATGTAAAGGCTTTGGGGGAGCTCCCTGACCGGGATCCCCTTATCCGAAAGATAAGTCTTAAGGTCGCTTATCGCGATCTCGCCGAAGTGGAAAAGGCTTGCAGCCAATACAGCATCTGCCTTGCCGTAAATGATGGCGTCCTCAAAATCCTTGAGGCTTCCCGCGCCGCCCGATGCGATTACCGGAACTCCTACCGCCTCTGAGATCATGGAAGTGATTATATTGTCATAGCCGGACTTTGTTCCGTCCTTGTCCATGGAGGTGAGAAGTATCTCGCCCGCGCCAAGGTCTACAGCCTTCTTCGCCCATTCGAGGGCGTCAAGTCCGGTGGGCTTGGTGCCGCCCGCGATGACTACCTCGTATCCTGAAGCGAACCTGTCGTCTCCGGGCCTTGACTTGACGTCGATCGCGGCTACGATGCACTGCGAACCGAACATCTCGGAAGCGCGCTTTATGAAATCGGGATCCTTGACGGCTGCGGAATTCAAAGACACCTTGTCGGCGCCCGCGTTAAGGAGCGCCCTGATGTCGTCGGTCGTGCGGATGCCGCCGCCTACCGTGAACGGAATGAAAACCTGTTCAGCCACGCGGCGCGCCATTTCAACGGTTGTGTCGCGGGACTCGAGGGTTGCCGTTATGTCAAGGAAGACCAGCTCGTCAGCTCCGGACATGTTGTAAGTCCTTGCGCATTCGACCGGGTCGCCCGCATCCCTTAAGGATACGAAATTGACGCCCTTAACGACTCTTCCGTCCTTTACGTCGAGGCACGGGATTATGCGTTTCGTAAGCACTTTGCCAGATCCACCTTTCCTTCGTATATGGCCTTGCCGATGATGACGCCGGCACAGCCGGAAGTCTTGATAAGCTCAACGTCAGCATCCGAACCGATGCCGCCCGAAGCTATGACGTCGAGGCCCGTCTTCTCTACCATTTCCTTTGTTGCCTCGGTTGCGGGACCCGTGAGCATTCCGTCTCTTGAAATGTCGGTGAACACAACGGTCTTTGCTCCGATCTCCTTGCACTTGAGAGCGAAATCGACCGCCTTCAAAGTGGAATCGGAAGTCCAGCCGTTAACGGAAACGAAGCCGTCATGGGCGTCAATTCCTATTCCGACCTTCTCACCGTATTTCGCTATGGCGTTGGCGGTGAACTCAGGATCCTTGACCGCAGCGGTTCCCAGGACCGCGCGCGAAACGCCGTAGTCCTCGATCCAGCGGGAGAGCGTGTCCATGTTGCGGATGCCGCCGCCGGTATCGACCTTGAGTCCGGTCTTTTCCGCGATCTCCTTGATGATCAGGTGGTTCTCGGGAACGCCGCTCTTTGCGGCATCCAGATCAACGACGTGGATCCATTCGGCTCCCATGTCCCTGAACATAAATGCCTGGTCGAGCGGTGAATCGTTGTAAACGGTAACGTCATCGTATTTTCCCTGCTTGAGGCGGACGCATTTTCCGCCGATCAGGTCGATTGCGGGAAGTATTACCATTATTTGGTCCTCATTGCGAATTTGTTCAGGATCTGGAGGCCGGCCTCGCCGCTCTTCTCGGGGTGGAACTGAGTTGCGAAGACGTTGTCGTGCTCGATCGCGCAGCAGTACTTGATCCCGTACTCGGCATAGCCCGCGGCGTCATCGCTGTGCTCGGGGATGCAGTAGTAGGAGTGGACGAAGTAAACGTAGTCGCCTTCGGTAAGGAGTGAACCGGTGCAGTCAACGAGCTTGTTCCAACCGATCTGGGGGACCTTCAGGTCCTTTGTCTCAAATCGTCTGACCCTTCCCGGAATGATGCCGAGGCCCGTCACGTAGTCGCCCATGGCGGAACCCAGGTTGACGCCTTCCTTCGAACCGTCCATCAGGAGCTGCATTCCAAGGCAGATGCCGAGGAAGGGCTTTCCGCTGTACGCTGATTCGATTATGACGCTGTCCAGGCCCTTGTTCCTCAGGTTATCCATTGCGGGCGCAAAGGCGCCGACGCCCGGAAGGATGACCCCCGAGCTAGCGGAAATCACCTTAGGGTCGCTCGTTATGACCGAATCGTAATTCAGGTATTTGAGGGCTTTCGCGACTGACGCGAGGTTGCCCATTCCGTAATCAATGATCGCTATCAAAGGATCAGATTTCCTTTCCTGTTAAAAGCCTGTAGCACTCGCGGTACTTCTCGGCAGTCTTGTCGATGATCTCCTGCGGGAGGTGCGGTGCGGGATAGGTCTTGTCCCAGTCGAGCGTCTCAAGCCATTCCCTGAGGAACTGCTTGTCAAAGCTCTTCTGAGCACGGCCGGGCTGATAGTCCTTTGCATCCCAGAATCTTGATGAGTCAGGAGTGAACATCTCGTCACAGACAGAGAGAACGCCGTCGATCTTGCCGAATTCGAACTTGGTGTCCGCAAGGATCAGGCCCTTTGTAAGCGCATACTCTGAAACCTTCTTGTAGAGTGCGAGAGAAGCATCTCTCAATGCGGATGCGTCTTCCTCGCCGATAAGGTCAACGAGCTGCTCATAAGTGATGTTGATGTCGTGGCCCTCGTCTGCCTTTGTTGAAGGCGTGAAAAGAGGCTCGGGGAGCTTGTCGCCCTGGACCATTCCCTCAGGCATCTTGATTCCGCCGACGGTGCCGTTTGCCTTGTATTCCTTGAGAGCGGAACCTTCGAGATAACCTCTGACGATGCACTCTGCGGGAAGCATCTGAGCCTTCTTGACGAGCATTGAGCGGCCTTCGAGTTCAGCCGCATACTTGTCGAATCCCTGGGGATACTTTGAAACGTCAGTCGTGATGACGTGGTTCGGGATGACGTCCTTGGTGAAGTCAAACCAGAAAGCGGAGATGGAAGACAGAACCCTTCCCTTGTCCGGGATCAGCTCGTCGAAGATGACGTCAAAAGCCGAGATCCTGTCGGTAACGACGAGCAGAAGGCTGTCGCCCAGATCATAGATGTTCCTTACCTTGCCCTGTGCGAGCAGCGGCTTGTCGATAAAACTTGTGTCCTTGATCAACATATTCTGTATCCTCCGTGAAATTATAAGCTTCCTTTAGTTGAGACGATCTGGTCAGCAAACCTGGGATCGATCTCCGTCGCCTGCCTCAAAGCTCTCGCAAGAGCCTTGAACATGGCCTCCGCCTTGTGGTGGTCGTTCGCTCCGTAAGGCGCGCTGATGTGGAGCGTTATGCCCGCGTTGAAAGCGAAGCTCCTGAAGAATTCCTCAAAGAGCTGCGTATCCATCTCGCCGCACTTGTCGCCTGAAAACTCTGCATCAAACACGATGAACGGCCTTCCCGAAACATCGATTATCGCCTTTCCCAAAGCCTCGTCCATGGGGACTGCGCAGGAACCGAAACGCCTGATTCCGACCTTGTCGCCAAGAGCCTTGCAGACTGCCTGGCCCAGAACGATTCCTACGTCTTCGACTGAATGATGCGAATCGACTTCCAAGTCGCCCTTGCACTTGATATCCATGTTGATACCGGAGTGCTTGGAAAGGGCTGAAAGCATGTGGTCGAAAAAACCAATGCCCGTATCGACGTCATAGGTGCCGTTTCCATCAAGATCGATCTTGACGGTGATGTCGGTTTCCTTTGTCTTTCTGGCGATCTCAGCTGTTCTCGGCATTTGTTATCTCCTCCTTGACGGCTTTGACAAACTCCTCCATCTCCTCCATCGTTCCTATCGAGATGCGGAGACGGTCGTTTATTCCGGGCGTTTTGAAATACCTTACAAGTATACCCTTTGCTTTAAGATTTTTATATAACGTTTCGGCATCAATACACTTGGGCGGCTTGGCAAAAAGGAAGTTCGCGGACGACTCCGGCATCTCAAAACCAATGGCCTTGAGTTCTTCCGCGGTATACCTTCTTATCTTGAGCAGTTCCTCCCTGCACTTCTTGTGATAGTCGACGTCCAGTATGGCTGCAGTGGCAACCGCCTGCGCAAGCCTGTCGATCGGGTAGGAATTGAATGAATCCCTCGCCCTCAAAAGTCCCTCGATGAGTTCCTCCGAAGCTATCGCGTAACCGATCCTAAGGCCCGCCAGGCTATAGGACTTGGAGGTCGTCCTTACGACGCAGAGGTTGGGGTATTTGGGCAGCAAGGATACCGCCGTCTCATACTCCTCTTCGAAATACGCGTATGCCTCATCGATCAGCACGACCGAATCAGGGTTTGCTTCGCAGATCTTGGCTACGTCATCCAAGGAGATCGCTCTTGAAGTCGGCGCGTTCGGATTTGCGATGGCGATGCCGCAGTTGGGTACGCCCACGTAATCCGAAGGCTCAAGCCTGAAGTCCTCGCGGAGCGGGATCTTCTTTGAGCGGATCCTGTAGAACTCCTCGTAAACCGGATAGAAGCTGTAAGAGAACTCGGGCGTCAGGACCGGAAGATCCGTATCGCACGCCTTTTCAAAGAACGTCTGAAAACAGAGCGCCAACACCTCGTCGGAGCCGTTTCCTACAAAGACCTGGGAAGGCTTGACGTTTTCGACTGCGGCAACGGCATTCACTATTGACGTCGCGTTCGTGTCCGGATAGAGCCTTAAAGTTGAAACGTCAAAATCAGCGATGGCTTTTTTCACGTTCGTTGACGGCGGAAAAGGGTTCTCATTGGTATTGAGCTTGATGACCTTCTCCCCTTCCTTGGGCTGCTCGCCCGCGACGTAGGGAGTGGTCTGATTTATCGTTTTGTTCCAATATTTGCTCATGATTCCTCGAATCTGGCCCTGACGGCTGCAGCGTGACAGGTCAGGCCCTCGCTGTCCGCGAATTTGGCGACTTCCTCGTAAACGTCAAGAAGCGCCTCGCGGCTGTAATTTATCACGCTCATCTTCTTGTAGAAGTCGCCCGTGTTGAGCGGTGAGAAGAAGCGTGCGGTTCCCGAAGTGGGAAGCGTGTGGTTGGGTCCTGCATAGTAGTCTCCAAGGGGCTCCGGCGACCAGTTTCCAAGGAACATCGCGCCGCAGTTGTTGATCTTTTTTGAGAACTCCTCTGCGTCCTTAACGCAGATCTCCAAGTGTTCGGGAGCGATCTCTTCCGAGAAGCCAACCGCGGTGTCAAGGTCGTCGCAAACGATTATCGCGCAGTAATCCTCAAGGGACTTCGCGAGTATCTCCTTGCGCTCAGCCGCCTCAGACCTTCTGTCGACGGCCTCAAGGACCTTTTCCGCAAGTTCCCTCGAATCCGTCAGCACGATGGCCGAAGCCATCTTGTCGTGCTCTGCCTGAGAGAGCATGTCTGCCGCGACGAAATCAGGGTTGGCCGAATCGTCAGCGATTATCAATATTTCAGAAGGACCCGCGAACATGTCGATGTCGACCTGTCCGTAAACGAGCCTCTTTGCCGTATTTACATAGATGTTTCCGGGGCCGCAGATCTTGTCGACTCTCGGGATCGTCTCCGTTCCGTAAGCCATTGCCGCGATCGCCTGGGATCCGCCCATGCGGTAGATCTCGGTGGCGCCCGCGATGGAAGCCGCTGCGAGAATTACCGGAGCGATCGTTCCGTCCTTTCTCGGCGGGGTCGCGAAGACTATCCTCTTAACGCCTGCGACTGCGGCGGGGATGACGTCCATAAGGACCGTCGACGGCAAAGGTGCGGTGCCTCCCGGCACGTAGATGCCTGCGGTCGTGATCGGCCTTACCCTCACGCCCGTCTGGCCCCTGAGGGGGTTCTGCGTCATGAAGCCTTTTTCAATCTGGTTCTCGTGGAATCTCCTGATGTTGTCCGCGGCATTCTTCATTATCTGAAGGAGTTCGGGATCGACTTCGGCTACAGCCTTTGCGATCTCTTCGTCGGTGACTCTGAGGTCCTTTGCCTCAAGCCTTACTCCGTCGAACTTCTCGGTATATCCGAGAAGAGCCTGGTCACCGTTCTCCCTGATGTTGTCGATTACCGCCTGTACGGTGTCGATGACTGGCTTTAAGTCCATCTTTCCCCTGATGCCGAGCTTTTCGACCGTGCTCTTCAGGTTTTCCTTTGTGCCTTCCACGAGTTTGCAGCGCATGTTATTCCTCTCCTTCTTCTAAAGCTTCACGGAGCTTGGAGATCATGGGCTTGATCTCGTCAGCCTTCATCTTCATGGACACGCGGTTTACCACGAGCCTTGCCGAGATGTCGGCGACGGTCTCAAGCACGTCGAGTCCGTTCTCGTAAAGCGTTCTTCCTGATTCGACAATGTCGACGATGACCTCTGCAAGGCCCGTCAGCGGAGCGAGCTCGACGGAACCGTTGAGCTTGATTATCTCAACGCTCTCCTTCTTTACGCCCTCGAAATAGTTTCTTGTGATGTTCGGATACTTTGTTCCGACGCGCTTGTTCGGGATCTCGTCGAGCTTTCCCTTCAATGAAGCGGGGCCTGCAACGCACATGCGGCATTTGCCTACGCCGAGGTCCAATACCTCGTAAAGCTGTCTGCCTTCCTCAAGGAGCGTGTCCTTTCCGACGACGCCGATGTCCGCTGCTCCATACTCAACATAAGTTGGAACGTCCGAAGGCTTGGCGAGGATAAACCTCAAACCTGCATTCTGGTCCTCCAGGATGAGCTTTCTGGACTTTTCGCGTGCGGCAGAAACGTCATAACCGGCCTTTTCCATCAGATCAAGCGTCTGATCGGCGAGCCTTCCTTTTGATAATGCTATTGTAAGCATCAGGCTTCACCTCCGTCCATGTACATGATCGTCTCTATCCCTTTTGCCTTGGCGTATGCGTCGAGCTCTTCCTCGGTCATGCCCGTCGTATCCAGTGCCGCGGCCGTTCCTTCAGCCCTCAGCGCCTCAACGGTCACCATTGCGGCTTCGAAATCACCTCCGACGATGACCTTGACGCCTGCCGCAGGAGTGAACTTGTCCTGTCTCATGAGCGCCGTCATCGCAAGCGTCAGGGAAATGGAGAATCCGACGGCCGCCATGTCCTTGCCGAAGGTCTTTGCGACGTCGTCGTATCTGCCGCCCGTGAAGATCGGGAAGCCTACCTCATAGGTGTATCCCTTGAAAACGAGGCCCGTGTAGTAATCGATGCTCTCGATGAGCCCCAGGTCTACTGATA
This sequence comes from Clostridiales bacterium, assembly GCA_017617935.1. Classification (GTDB taxonomy): domain Bacteria; phylum Bacillota; class Clostridia; order Saccharofermentanales; family Saccharofermentanaceae; genus Saccharofermentans. The sequence continues at coordinate 9,223 of JAFZVF010000069.1, forward strand.
CGTATTTGAGATATCCGTAGCGCTCCATTATGTCGAGGATCTCCTTGATGTTGGAAAGCGCTTCCTTGGCGCTCTCGTCGGTAACCCTGGGGAGCATCTGGTCGATCGTGTCATAGGTTCCGCCGGACTCGGTGATCATGAGGAGCGTGTCCCTGTCCTCACGGCTCAGGTCGAGCTTTTCGATCGTGACGGAATCCCGGTTTGCGATCGCTGCCTTGATCTTGGCGATTGTCTCATCGCTTAATCCAAGCTGTCTTGAAAGTCCCTTGAAGAACTGCACCTGGCCGATCGAGACCTGAAGGTCGGTAATTCCCAATTCCAATGCGGACTTAATTGCAAGCGCCAAGACTTCAGCGTCTGACTTTGCGCCTGACGCGCCCAAAAGCTCGATGCCGGCCTGCGTGAAGCCGCTCTGCTTTCCGCCGCCGATCTGGCCCGCCCTGTACATGTTCTCTATATAGAAGAGTCTCGTAGGCAGGGAGTCGTTCCTTCCCGCCGCGTATCTTGCGACCGGGATCGTTCCGTCGTATCTCGTGCAAAGAAGCCTGCCCTTGCCGTCGGAGAACTTGTAAAGTTCCTCCTCAGCGACAAACCTGCTGTATACGTCGAAATACTCGACTCCGGGAGTCTCGATCTCGTCATAGCCGTTCATGAGGAAAAGGTTCCTCAAACGGGCTTCCAGTTCTCTTTTAAAAGCGCAAAAACCGGGTACCTGATCCGTAAATCCGTCCGGCGTGTAGAATTTATTGCCCATACGTCCTCCTACTTTAGTTGACTAAAGGATTATATCGGCAACCCTTTAGGCTGTCAATACTTTTCTTTAGTAAACTAAAGAAATTTTTCTGAACTATTTATGATATTTTTCTCCGTGAGCGATCCGAAAGCCCCTGTAAAGCTGTTCCGCAAGAACCAGCCTCGTCATAAGGTGAGTCAGGGTGATATTGCCGAAAGCAATGCGTCTATTGGCCCTCTTCCTTACCTCTGGAGATATTCCGTTGCTGCCTCCGATCGCAATGACCAGCGTTCCGCCGCCCTTTTCGATGTCGGCCGTGAGATATTCCGAAAGCTTTTCCGAAGTGACGTTCTCGCCGCCCAAGTCCATCGCCCACAAGACGTCATTAGGCTTTACTCTTGCAAGGATCGCCTCGCCCTCGCGCCTCAATGCCTCGTCAACGGGGATCGAATCGGGGACCTCGCTCACTTCTATGAATTCAAGCGTGCAAAAACGCGATATGCGCTTCTGATATTCGGCGATGCCTTCCTTGAGCCACTTGTCCTTTATCTTTCCGGGCGACACTATGTTGATCTTCACAGCACGAATCCTTCCGTAGGCTCAAATCTCTTGGCTATCTTGAGTTCGTAATCGGAGTCTCTTACAAGGCCCTTGTCCGCAAGGTAATTGACGAAGGTCTCCGCCGCGATCTCCTCTGTGTTGTTCTCCGGCGAAAGGTGGCCCAAGATGAACCTCTTTGTTCCGTTTTGAATGAAGAACTCGGCCGCCGCGGCGCTCTCGGAATTGCTTATGTGGCCGTGGCCTCCCGAAATGCGCTTCTTGAGCGGATACGGATACTTCGGGTTGTGCTCGAGAAGATACGGATCGTAATTTGCCTCGAGCAAAATGACGTCGCTCTTCTTGGCAAAGCCCTTCATGCCGTCGGTCACGCGCCCCAGGTCGGTCATGACGGAGATGGAACGGCCCGTCTCTGGATTGATTATCTTGTAGCAGACTGATCCGGGAACGTCGTGCGGCGTGGGAAAAGCCCTGACCTCAGGGCCGCCAGGGATCTTTACGACGTCGTTCTCGTCTATAACGGTAACGGGCGAATAGAGCTCGTCCAAAGGCGCAAGCGTCACGCTCGTGCCGTACACGGGAGTATGGTATTTCTTTGAAAAGATCTTTACCCCGTTTATGTGGTCCGTGTGCCTGTGCGTCAGGAAAAGCGCGGATACGTCTTCGGGATACACTCCGCTCTTTATGAGGGCCTGGGTGGTCATCTTACATGAAACGCCGCAATCGACTAATACGTATGCCCCATTTGATTTGATTAAAGTCGAATTGCCGTGGCTGCTTGAATAAAGGGGAACTATCCTGTCGGGTCCCGTCATGCCTCGGTATCCTCTTCACTGTATTCGTCAATGTTTACGCGCCTTATCGTGGCACCCAGCGTGGTCAGCTTCTGCACGATGTGTTCGTAACCTCTGTCGATCCTGTTTGCGTGATTGATGTACGAAGTGCCCTCTGCCGCCAAAGCCGCACAGACCAATGCCGCACCGGCCCTGAGGTCCGTCGCTTCAACGGTCGCGCCCATGAATTTGGTAATTCCGTTGACCCATGCGATGCGCTCGTAAACGTTTATGTTCGCGCCCATCTTCGCAAGCTCAGGAACGTACTGGAACCTGTTCTGCCAGACGTTCTCATGCATCCGGCTCTGTCCTTCGGCCGAGCAAAGGAGCACCACGGTCTGCGGCTGCAGGTCGGTGGGAAATCCCGGATAAGGCGAAGTCTTTACGCTTGTCGAATATATCTCGTCAGCAGGATCGTTCAGGTAAACCCTGATCGATTCGTCGCCTTCCTCTATCTGGTATCCCATTTCCCTCATCTTTGCGGAGAGTGGCTCCATGTGCGTAGGAATGAGGTTGTGTATAGTCACGTCGCCCTTGGTTACGGCTGCCGCGATCATGTAGGTCCCGGCCTCGATCTGGTCGGGGATTATCGAATAAGTAAAGTTGCCCGGAAGCACCGGAACGCCAGTGATCTTGATTATGTCGGTACCTGCGCCCTTGATTCGCGCGCCCATCGAGTTCAAAAAGTTCGCGACGTCAACGATGTGGGGTTCCTTCGCGGCGTTGATTATCTCAGTCTTGCCTTCAGCCTTGCAGGCTGCGAGCATCGCGTTTATCGTTGCTCCGACGCTGACGATGTCCAGGTAGATCTTTGCGCCGTGAAGCGGCTCGGCGGTCAGGTTTACGATGCCGCTGTTGATCTCCGAAGGCCTCGCGCCTTTCGCTCCCATGAGCTGGAACGCCTTAAGGTGAAGGTCAATGGGTCTCTGGCCGAAATCACATCCGCCGGGAAGCCTGATGGAAGCCTTTCCGCAACGCGCCAAGAGCGCGCCCATAAGGTAGTAGGACGCCCTTATCTTAGATACGAGCGGACCTGACGCCTTATAAGTGTTGATGGTAGTTGGGTCGATCCTGAAGGTGTGGCTGTCGATCTCGTCGACTACCGCGCCCAATGACCTGCAAAGGTCAAACATGACCTTTACGTCCGAGATGTCGGGAACGTTTTCAAGAGTGCACGGACCGTCGACCATGACCGATGCGGCTATGATCCCCAGTGCGGCATTCTTGCTTCCGCTTATGTCTATGTCGCCCTTGAGAGGCGTTCCGCCTACGATCTCATAGGCGTATGGTTTTGTTCTATTTACCGCGTTGTCTTCCACAAGACACTCCGTTTATTTCAAATGCTGAGGCTTCGAGTCGTCAAGGATCTTCTTGAGGGACGACTTGATCTCACCCGTTGTATTGCCTTTATCCTGCTCTGGTGCAGGTGCTGCGCCCTGCTCTTCGCCGCCCGGCGAGACGCGACCCCTATTATACCTTTTTCCGGTAGTAATGGGATGTATCGTCTTTCTGTCGATTACGTCCTTTTTGGTCTGGGGCGCGGGCTTCTGATCGGCGCTGATCTGAACGACCGGCTGCGTAAGAAGCTTTCTGGCTTCCGCCTTCGCAAGGAGCTGCTGTTCCTTTTCAGCCCTCTCGGCTTCGGCCTTCTCGGCCATAGCGCGCTCAAACTGCTCCTTTAAGATCTCTTCCTCGCTCTTGGCGGGAACTTCGACAGCCGCTTCGGCCGCCTGGTAAGGCTCAGCCTGGACTGACTCGCTGACCGAAGGCGCAATGGACTGCACGGAAGCCGTTGCCGGCTCTTCAGGAACCTGAGCGGGTTCTTCAACTATCTGAACGGGCGTCTTAACAACATCGTCTATGGTTGTGACGGGCTCGGAAGCAACGCTTTCCGGCGCTTCTTCGGTCTCAGCGATCTCTTCGGTCTCAAGACCTGAGGTCGGGCCGTCAAAATCCTCGTAATCGTCAACGCTCAAGAGCTCTTCTTCGAGGCTCTGGAAACGCTCTTTGCTGAATGACTTGAGGAGTTCCGCCAAAGCCTTGTCACGGGCCGGAACGTCCGTCTCGCTAACCTTCTCATAGTCTTCGACAGTCTTTTCAAGGTCGGTGTAGCCCAGTGACTTCACGGCTTCACACTCCTGAAGGCCCAGGAAGTATGCGGCTGCCCTGTAGAGGGGCTTTTCGCCGATGACGCCCGTCTGAGCGTCCTGGCACACTCCGCTGAATACGGTCTTGGCCGTGGGAAGGCTCAAGGTGAAGGTAGCTCCTTTTCCGAAAACGGAGGAAACGCTTATTACGCCGTCGTGCATGTCGGCGATCTCCTTGGCGATCGCAAGTCCGATGCCCGATCCGCCGACTTCGCGCGAGCCTGAATTGTCAACCCTGTAGAACCTCTCGAAAAGATGGTCTATGTCCTTTGCAGGGATTCCCCTTCCGTTGTCTTCGACCTGAACCGCGACCCTGTCGTCGATCTTCAGGATGCTGACGTGGATCTGGTGCCTTGCCGTCTTTCCGTCATAGTTTATGTACTTGACCGCGTTGGTCAAAAGGTTTATCACGCATCTGATTATCAGCTTGTGGTTTCCGTAAAGGAGCGGCATCGGAGCGTCGTCGGGCAGAGTAAATACGACTCCCCTGCTTCCTGGGTAGTCCGCCACGCCCGCGTAAGCCTGCTCAACGCAGTCACGGATGTCAAAGAGGCCCATCCTGCTCGCATGCGAGCACTGGGACAATACGAGGAAGTCGTTTACGATGTCCTGCATTCTCGTGGAGTTGTCCTGGATCCTCTGAGACCAGGTAAGGAGATTGTCCCTTTCGGGCATCTTTCCCTTTCCGCAGGCGTTGATTATCGAGAATACGGAGTTGTTGATGGCGGTCAGAGGGGTCTTGAGCTCGTGCGAAACGTTCGCGGCGAGGTCCTTCTGCCTTCTCTCGTCATCCTTGATCTGTGTGATGTCGTCAACGATTATGAGGTTCAATATCTCGTTTGCGAAAAACTTGTCCTGCTGCTCGCCGTTTCTCCTGATGACCTTGATCTCGTAGATCTTTCTGCCCACGCAGTAATTGACGCGGACGACGTTTATGCCGTTTTCGCAGCTTAAGATGTAGTTTGACTTGAGCTGGTTGCCGTTGTCAAACTCGGTCAGGAATTCGTCTATCGTTTTCGGAAGTCCGCCCTTCAGGAAATCCTGGAATTTGAAGATCGTCTCGTTGGCGAAGATCGCGCCGGTCTTGTCATAGACGGCGATGCCGATGCCGACGTTGTCGAGCACGGCCTTCTGTATCTGCTTGTCGCGCTCAAGTCCGTCTATCCCTTGGGTAACCTTGCTCCTAAGCGAAGTGTTTCCCACGAGATATCCGATAAGGCATCCCAAAACGAGTACTATGAGTACTCCGATCAGGACGAGAAGCCAATTCTCGCCCAAGGTGGATATGAAGTCTGAAGTAACCAACTGAATGCTCAAGTCAGGTCATTCGGGAAGAAATACCCGAATCCTCTTCTGGTAAGGATGTATTTGAAGTTCTTCTGGTCAGGCTCGATCTTCTGACGGGTCCTCTTGATAGTAACGTCAACGGTCCTCTCGTCGCCAAGGAAGTCAAACTTCCAAACCTGCTTGAGGAGCTCGGATCTCGGGCACACCCTTCCGCAGTTCTGCTCAAGATACTGAAGAAGCTGGAATTCCCTGTTCGTAAGGTCGCATGAAACCTCATGCTTGAAAGCCTGCATCTGATCTCCGTCGATGATGAGCTCGCCACCGCAATAGACGTGGCGGTTGCTCGTATTGTCGGTCTTCTTGGAGTTGTACTCACTCCTTCTGATCATGGCGCGGATCCTCTCTCTCAAGAGCTGCGCGCTGCAGGGCTTTGCAAGGTAATCGTCGGCACCCGCGCGAAGGGCCTCAACCTGATCAGTGTCGAGCTCACCCTTACCAGTAAGGAAGAGAACGGGGGTCTGGTAACCCTGTTTTCTAAAATCGGAAACAAACTGCATTCCGCTGTATCCGGGCATCATCCAGTCGAGGATTATTACGTCCGGCGCCTGTGAGGTAGCCATCTCGAATCCCTTTCTCGGATCCGTGGAAGTGATTACGTCGAATGAAAAAGCACTAAGCATGTCGGCAGTGGAGTTAACTACTGCCGGATCATCATCAACAATTAAAATCTTTGACATGTGTATACCTCATTTAAGAAAAATCCATACTACAGAATCAATTTTACCAATAATAAAATTCTTGTAAATTGTAATATTACGTTTTTGTTTCAAATTCCATAAAAAAAGTCCTTCAGCGTTTAGCGCTAAAGGACTTGTATAATCCGGCAGCAATCTATCTTCCCGGGCCGTTGCCAGCCAAGTATTGTCGACACCGGTGAGCTTAACTTCTGTGTTCGGAATGGGAACAGGTGTGGCCTCACGGTAATCACCACCGGAATGGCTGAGAGTCTTGTACCCT
>JAFZVF010000070.1 GCA_017617935.1 Clostridiales bacterium
CTTGACGATGGAGTCGAGAGTCTTGATGTCAGCACCCTCTTCCTTGCCGATCTCGGACATTACTGCGAAGCCCTGGGGCTCGATGAAGATCTTAACCTCTTCGCACTCGTGTGAACCCATCTTCTCGCCGTTAGCATCGTAGGCTCTGAGGAACCACTCGCCGTCGAATGCGGAATCCATTGTGTTCTTCTTCATCTTATCGATCTCAGCCTGAGCCTTAGAGGCCTCATCAGCCTTACCGAGGTGCTGCAGGATACCTACATAAGCGGGACCCGTGTAAGTGAAGAGAGCCGCAACGAATACGGACTCGGCGATCTTGGAGTAACCGCCCTCTGCCTTGAACTTCGGATTGGTATATGTCTGGAATGATTCACCCGGAGTGTCGGAGAAGCATGAAAGGTTGATGCAGTCGTTCCAGTCGGCACGCATTGCGAGAGGCAGTCCGTGAGGTCCCAAGTTGTTGACGATGTGATAGAAGGATACGTTGAGGTGGTCGAGCATCGTGTGCTTGCCTTCCGGATCGTCATCGAAAGGAACGTTGGCGTCTAAGATTCCCCAATCGCCCGTTTCCTTGATGTATGCCGCAACGGAAAGGATCATCCAGAGCGGGTCATCCGAGAAGTCGCCGCCGATGTCGGCGTTGCCCTTCTTCGTGAGAGGCTGGTACTGGTGATAGCATCCGCCGTCAGAAAGCTGTGTTGAAGCGATGTCGATGAGTCTCGCCCTTGCACGGTCAGGGATCTGGTGAACAAATCCGAGGATGTCCTGGTTGGAATCTCTGAAGCCCATTCCGCGGCCGATTCCCGACTCGAAGTAGGAAGCTGAACGTGAAAGGTTGAACGTGACCATGCACTGATACTGGTTCCAGATGTTGACCATGCGGTTGACCTTGTCATCAGGAGTGTCGACCTTGTAGATCGAAAGGAGGCTGTCCCACGTTGCGCGGAGCTCAGCAAGTCCTGCGGCAACCTTCTCGGGAGTGTTGTACTTCTCGATCATGGCGTCGGCCTTTTCCCTGTTGAGGACCCAAGCCTCTCTCGTGAGCAGGCCTTCGGGCTTTGTAGCCGCGAACTTCTTGTCCTGAGGGTTCTCAGCATAGCCGAGGATGTAGATCAAAGTCTTGGACTCGCCCGGAGCCAAAGTGATCTTCTTGTAGTGTGAAGCGATCGGAGACCAACCGTCTGCGAAGGAATTGGAAGCCTTGCCTGCCTTGACGGTCTCAGGATTGTCCCAGCCGTTGTAGATGCTTCCAAGGAAGGCGTCACGGTCGGTATCGTAACCGTCGATGGTATCGTTAACGGTATAGAAAGCGTAGTGGTTGCGTCTGTCCCTGTATTCTGTAAGGTGATAGATCGTAGAACCCAGGATCTCAACACGGCCCGTAGAGAAGTTTCTCTGGAAGTTGGTGCAATCGTCCTGGGCGTCCCAGAGGCACCATTCAGCCATTGAGAAAAGAGCAAAATCCTTTGCTTCCTGGCTTTCGTTTGTGAGAACCACCTGCTGGACTTCTCCATCGTAGTCCTGGGGAACGAAGAAGGTGACCTCAGCCTTAAGGCCGTTCTTCTTACCCTTTATGATGGTGTAGCCCATACCGTGGCGGCACTCATACTCATCGAGTTCGGTCTTAACCGGAGACCAGCCGGGATTCCATACGGTACCGTTGTCATTGATATAGAAATACCTGCCGCCCATATCCAAAGGAACGTTGTTGTAACGGTAACGGGTAATTCTCCTGAGCCTAGCGTCCATGTAGAAGCTGTAGCCGCCGGCTGTGTTGGAGATCAGGGAGAAGAAGCCCTGATTGCCCAGATAGTTGATCCAGGGATAAGGTGTTTTCGGCGTTTCGATCACGTATTCACGTGCCGCGTCATCAAAGTGTCCAAATTTCATTTTGGCTGCCTCCGTGTTTCATTGGTTTAATTTGTCGGAAAGTACAATAATTTTATCCCATTCTCATACAAAAAGGTATTAATTATTCCTTAACAATCTTCTTCTCTATCAAAAGCTCCCTGAACGTTGCCTTTGCGTCCTGAACGCTCTTGAAACCGCCTTCGGAATAGACTGAGACGATCTTGGAAAACACTCCGTTTATCTCGGGATCATCGGAACCGACGGGGGTTACGTCCGTCTTGTCAGCCACGGAACCCAATACCGAGTAGGGATTTTGGCCGCCAAGCCATGCAAATTCATAACGCTCGTCTGAAGCCGCGGCGCTTATTACGGTCCTTGAATTGACGAAATCGCATTTGCCGCTCGCCAACATGTCCCTGAGGTTGCCCTGGTCGCAGCAGATCGCCGTGATTATGTCGGCGCAGGTTTTCTTCATGTCGCAGTTGGAGGACACCATCAACCAGCTTCCGCCCGAGCAGAAGGCCCCGGGAGGAGCAACGATTCCCCAATCTCCCGAAGTGGGATTGGCCTTTTGGATCAATGACGGATCGAGGGCGAAATCCGAAGATCTTGCAAACGAGAGCGTTCCCCAATATGAAAGAACGGTCTTGTTCCTCATCCCGGCCTTCCACTCATCAGAACCTTTTTGAAAACCGGAAGTCAGTTTTTCGCTGTTTATGGTCTTTGAAAATCCAAGATAGCCCTCGGCAACCGAATCAACATGGAGCTTGCCGTCGGTCTTCCAGGGGTTGCTGCGGCTTCCAAGGTAGCTTTTGAAGATCTCATCCGTACCAGCGATTATCTTGACGCCGCCTTCGGATTCCTTGGAGACCTTGCGCGCCGCCGCAAGGAATGAACCCCACGAAGAAAACTCCTTGGCGACCTGAGCGGGTTCGGAAGAACCGAGATACTGCTGTGCGAGGCTCTTTTGATAGAAGACCGCCGAAGGGGAAAGCGCCCATGCCAGTCCCTTGATGTTGCCGCTGTCGTCGCAGGCAAGCCTCAGAGTGTAGTCGTACATGTCCGCGCAGGCCTTGTTGGGGATTCCGGCGGCATTGATCGACAGCGTATTGTCGGAATTCGCGTAATGCCTTACATAATCGTAATCGCAGACAAACATGTCAGGCGCTTCGCCGGATTCCATTGCCGTGTCGAGGCGGCTCTTGTATTCGTCGGGCGAAAACACCACGTATTCATAGTCTTTGCCCGGCAAATACGCGTCGATGAGGTCCTTGAGTTCGTCGTTGCAGCTCCAGACCACGAGTTTTCCGCTCTCGCTGTCCTTAACCTCCAAAGCAGGCTTTTCTGCATAGGATCCGGTGCCGGTCTCGCCAGGCACGCTTTCGGATGCCGCGGCCGTGGTCTCTGCAACGGCGGCTTTGGCTGAAGTCTGGGCGGTCTCCAATCCCGCAGTCGTCTCCGCAGGGCTGTAGGAGCACCCTGCGGTGCCTGCTGCAATGACCAGCGATAACGCTAAAGCGGTGAGCCTGCCCGTCTTCATGAGCCTTACCGCCCGTTACTGCGCGTTTTCGTTGTTTTCGTTAATGCCGTAGATTATCTTGCCGTAGCGGTTCAGATACTTGGCGCACTCATTCATGTCACCCGTCGTATGGAACCTCTTTCCACCGTACGTGCCATAGATCTCAACCGTTGCCGTCTGAGCGCCCGGCTGCTGTGCCGCGACGTAAAGATCGGTAATGGCTGCGTAATTGCTTATGTTCACGTTCTTGGCGAGCTTGATCCTGAGGGCGTTCTGAAGTCCGGCCCAATCATCTGCGACCGCAGCGAGAGTGACGTACTGGCCGGTAAGCACGTCAAAGCTTGCATACTCCTCGTTGCTTGCAAGAACGGTCTTGCCGGCAGTAACCTTGTAGCTCATTATGACCGAGAGGATCCTCTTGTTGTATGAATAATCGAAATTGACCTCGACGTTGTAGACCGTGTCAACGACGCCCGAAAGGCCATATGCCGCCTTCGCCTCGCCCGAATACCTTGTATACTGGCCGGCCGCTTCCTGATAGAAGCTGTCGAGGATCAGGTTGATGGCTTCGGAAACGTTCTCGCTTCCAGCCTTGCTTACGACCATCCTCTTGCCAGAAAAGACTGCAAGGGGCTTGTCATCCTCAGTTCCGACGTTCTCGGAGAACTCTTCGGTGTTAACCGCGAAATTCTCGCTTAAGTCAGCCGTCCTGAGGTAGGAGAAGTCAACCCTCTCATTTGTGGGATGAGGCGTGGGCGTAGGAGTGGGGGTAGGCGTTGAGGTAGGCTCTTCGCCCGTCGTTTCGGAAGTCTCCGTTCCGCTCTCGGACGTCTCGGAGGTCGCGGAAGGATCCGATTCACCGGTCTCGGATGATGACTCCGAAGCCGTGCCTGAAGTCTCGTCAGAAGTCTCCGTAGTCTCCTTCGTCTCAGTAGCGTCCGTTTCGGAAGTGGTTCCCTCAGTGTCAGGAGTTGCAGGGGTCTGATTGTACGACAGGTCCATGGCGTTGCCCAGATCGTTCAAGCCTTCGGTCAAGGCCTGATAGTCAATGCTGCATGCCGTTACGAGCGTAAGGATCATCGCCAGGACGATGGTAACTGCAACTACGCCGCGTTGTCTTCTCTTGAATTTGATACGCATAAGTCATCCCTCCGGTATTCCGTAATGAAGATTCCAATAACTTGCTAACTATAAATTATAACATTATTAGGTCAAAAATCAGGGCAAAACAAGGCGCATGTCGCAAGATCATGACAGCAATATCGCACCTTTTTTCACGGCTACGGAAAAGACCAGTCCGGATACCGCGGTGCTTCTTCTGACTATCACGTCTCCTCCGCCACTGGCAAGATAGCAGGCCGCTGTTGCCTTATCGTTTATCTTCTCTGGAGCAAACGTCATCGTCAGCGGCGGTCTTGCGGCTGACAGTTCATTGCCATCGTAGGAAACGATCTTTGCGCCCAGTTCTTCCGCCACCCTCTTGACCATGTCGTTTTCCCTTGTCGTATAAGGAACCGCCACGGTACCGACTGAAACGGGTTCCAACATGTGCTTTTCAAGCGATTCCCTGATGCCCTTCGCGGCATACTCCGGATCCGTTCTCGTGCGCTGTTCGATCCCAATGGAAAGTATCTTCGGGGCAAGCCCCAAAACGCCGGAATCGGTAATGCCTTCGAGTTTTGAACAGGTGATGAAGACGTCCGGAACGTGATCCTCCTTTTGGGCGTCAAGGCGCGAACGGTAATACTGCTTAATGAACTCTTCCTTCATGTCCTGAGGATACTTCCTGAGGTCATAGACCATCGGGTCAAGGACGGGGTCTCCGTATGAGACCTTCAGATCGGTGAAAACACGTGCAGGCAGGCCTTTCTTAAGCCTTTCGTCAACTACTGACAGAAGGTGTTTGTCGCTGACGGCCATGCCGCACCTTGCGGCCACTTCCGCCAGATTCCCTCCAACGTCGGAACCGCCTCCGAATTCTGTGAAGCACTTGCTGCCCAAAACCTTCTTCATTTCGTCAAAGACGTCAAGGCAGGAAGAAGCTTCAGCAGATCCTCCCCGTCTGATCACCGCCGCATAAAGGCCTTCGGAGGACACGCAGATTACCGGGAGCTTTCTCATGGACTCGGGTATCATTTCCTGCGTTATCCTTACGGCCGCCTCAAGGGGTATCAGCATAACGATCGCGGCATCGCCCGTCATGTCGGGGACGACGCTTGCGCCGCTCAGGAAATCATCACCGTCGATCCACCTGCCTCCGATGGCATCGATCAAGCGCTGACCCGTTTTTTTGGCATTTTCCGATCTGCCGTAGCAAAGAAGATACATACCGTGCCCTCCCGTCTTTTCCAAAGCGCCTTACGCAGGCGCTCCTCCACAGAGTGATTTGCTTTGTGAGCGACTTCCGCAGGAGTTCCGCTCCGAGGACTAAGCGAACAAAACAATATCATTCTGATTTTACAATAACACTTAACGAATGTTACATTATTTGAAAATTCACTAAAGGACGGAAAACAATCATGAAGATAGTGATCCTTGACGGCGCGGGCGCAAATCCGGGCGACGCTTCCTGGGCACCCCTGGAGCGTTTCGGCGAAGTAACGGCATATGACTTTACGGCCAAAGACCAGGTCGTGGAGCGCTCAAAGGGCGCGGAGGTCTGCATCACGAACAAGACCGTTTTTGACGCGGAAACCTTAAGAAATCTTCCTGACCTCAAATACATAGGCGTCCTGGCGACCGGCTACAACGTGGTAGACCTCGAGGAATGCGGAAAGCTCGGGATAACGGTGACGAACGTCCCCGAATACGCTACTTACGCAACCGCACAGATGACCATCGCCCTTCTTTTAGAGCTCGCAAGCCGTCCCGGCATGCACAGCAGCGACGTTATGGACGGCGGCTGGTGCAAGAGCCCGCAATTCAGCTATTTCCTTGCTCCTTTGACCGAACTCTTGGGCAAGAACATGCTGGTCTTCGGATTTGGCAAGATAGGAAGGCGCGTCGCAGCGATCGCTTCGTCGCTCGGCATGAAGGTGTCCGCCGTGCCCCACCACGCCGACGGCAGATCCGCAATCGTTGACGGATATGAGATTCCCTTCACGACTCTTGACGAAGGCATAAAGAACGCGGACGTCATTTCCGTACACTGCCCTCTCACCGCTGAGACCAAAGGTCTCATCAGCAAAGAGCGCCTTGCTTCGATGAAAAAAGGCGCGTTCCTGATCAACTGCGCCAGAGGCCCCGTCGTTGACGAAAGAGCCGTCAGGGAGGCGCTAGATTCAGGCATTCTCGGAGGTTACGGAGCGGACGTCGTAGCGGTCGAGCCGATGCTTCCCGACAATCCCCTTCTCGGAGCGCCCAACTGCGTGATCACTCCCCACATCGCCTGGGCCGCCAAGGAAACCAGGGTCAGGCTTATCGAAGCCGCGGCAGGAAATCTTGAAGCCTTTTTAAGCGGCAAGCCGGTAAACGTCGTAAATTAATCTTGTAATGCAAGCTGCATAACGACAAAAGCCGGCAAAAGATTTTTTGTCTCCATTCTTGTCTCATTTTTGTTTCAAATTGAGACAGGTTTTGAGACATTCCATCTTTCGTTCCATCTTCAGCCTGAAAGTTGGAAGGAAACATGGAATGGCACGGAAAACGGAAAACAAGCAGAAAAATATCTCCAGATATACCGATGGCATCTTGATACGAATCAAGATGCCATCGACATGGAATAAGGGATAGATTAAGAAAA
>JAFZVF010000005.1 GCA_017617935.1 Clostridiales bacterium
CAAGAAACCGGCCGAGGTCCGTATGGGTAAAGGTAAAGGAAACCCTGAGGGTTTCGTTGCTCCTGTTACTCCCGGCCGTATGCTGATCGAATGCGAAGGCGTTCCCTTGGCTGTCGCTAAGGAAGCTCTCCGCCTCGGCGCGCAGAAGCTGCCCGTCATCACTAAGTTTGTGATCCGCAGGGATTATGTCGAATAATCAAAAGAGAAGTAGGCTATGAAGACCCAAGAAATCCGCGAGATGGCCGTTGCAGACCTGCGCGAGCGCATCGAAACTGAAAAGCAGAACCTGAACCGGATGAAGATGAATCATGTCATCTCTCCGCTTGAGGATACCTCCAAGATCAAGAAGGCAAAGGCCGACATCGCACGTATGATGACCGTCCTCGCTGAGAAAGAAAAACAGAACTAACACTACGTCGTATGGAAAGAAATCTTCGTAAAGAAAGAATCGGTATCGTCGTCAGCGATAAGATGGACAAGACCATCGTGGTTGCCGTCAAGACCAAGGAGCGTCACCCCATCTACGGCAAGTTCGTCAACAAGACCACCAAGTTTGTTGCTGAAGATGCAGCCAACGAGTGCGGCGAAGGCGATACGGTCCGCATTATGGAAACCCGTCCCCTGAGCAAGACCAAGCGCTGGAGATTAGTAGAAATCGTAGAAAAAGCTAAATAACCATGATACAGCAAGAATCACGTTTAATGGTAGCAGACAACAGCGGTGCGAAGGAGGTCCTCTGCATCCGTGTGTTGGGCGGCACGCGCCGTCGCTACGCCGGCGTCGGCGACAAGATCGTCGTGGCCGTCAAGAGCGCCATTCCTGGTGGCAACACCAAGAAGGGTGCAGTTTCGAACGCAGTGGTCGTCCGTACCAAGAAGGAGATCCGCCGCGCCGATGGTTCCTATATCCGTTTCGATGACAACGCTTGCGTGTTGCTCACCAAGTCGGATGAGGTTGTCGGTACCCGTATCTTCGGTCCCGTTGCGCGCGAGCTCCGCGAGAATTATATGAAAATTGTCTCACTGGCCCCTGAGGTACTTTAATTATAGGAGAAAACACTATGAGTAAGTTACACATCAAGAAGGGCGACATGGTTTACATCAACGCCGGTAATGACAAGGGCAAGACCGGTCGCGTCCTCTCCGTCAATACGGAAAAGAGCCGCGCCATCGTCGAAGGTGCCAACATGGTGAGCAAGCACACCAAACCCAATTCCAAGAACCCTCAGGGCGGTATCATCAAGCAGGAAGCCGGAATCCACATTTCCAACCTGCAGGTTGTCGACCCCGTCAAGGGCGGCGCTACCAAGATCGGTCGTCGCATTGGCGCCAATGGCAAACTGGTCCGCTACGCTAAAAAATCAGGAGAGGAGATCAAGTAATGGCAAAGGAAAAGAAAGTAGAAGCGCCTCAGGGCCCTACGATGGAACAGATTAACTACGTTCCCGCTCTTCAGAAGAAATACAAAGAGGAAATCATCGCGAACCTGACCAAGGAGTTCTCCTACAAGACCATCATGCAGGTTCCGAAGCTCGTGAAGATTGCCATCAACGAGGGTATCGGCAGCGCTACCCAGGACAAGAAGCTCGTTGAGGTCGCTCAGCAGGAGCTGACGGCTATCACCGGCCAGAAGGCAGTCCAGACGGTTTCCCGCAAAGACATTTCCAACTTTAAGCTCCGTAAGGGCATGCCCATCGGTGCGAAGGTCACCCTCCGCGGCGTGAAGATGTACGAGTTCCTCGAGCGTCTGATTGCCATCTCCCTCCCGCGTATCCGCGACTTCAAGGGTATCGCTGAGAACTTTGACGGCCGTGGCAACTACACCCTCGGTATCAAGGAGCAGATCATCTTCCCGGAGATCGACATCGACAAGATCACCAAGGTGATGGGTATGGAAATCACCTTCGTCACCACGGCGAAGACGGACGAAGAGGCGCACGCGCTGCTTCGTGAATTCGGTTTACCTTTCAAAAACATTAAACGTAACTAAGGTATGGCAAAAGAATCGATGAAAGCGCGCGAAGTGAAACGCGCAGCATTGTGTGCCAAGTATGCTGAGAAGCGCAAAGCCCTCAAAGAGGCTGGCGACTGGGCAGCTCTCGACAAGCTCCCGAAGAACGCATCGCCTGTCCGCCTCCACAACCGTTGCTCCATCACCGGTCGTCCGAAGGGTTACATGCGTGCATTCGGCATCAGCCGTATTCAGTTCCGCGAGATGGCTTCCAAAGGCCTTCTCCCAGGCGTCAATAAAGCATCCTGTTAATACACCTATAATAACTAATAAACATTCACATTGGATATCGGGCTCCGCAAAGGCGTCTAATATAGAAAAAACAGAAAAACAATGACTGATCCTATTGCAGATTATCTGA
>JAFZVF010000071.1 GCA_017617935.1 Clostridiales bacterium
CGAAGGCTGGTATGCCTGGGTTGACGGCGAGAAGACCGAAGTAACGCCCATAAACGACGCGCTTATGGCGATAAAGATGAGCGCAGGCAAGCACGACGTCAGGATCGAATACGTCCCGGCAGGCTTCAAGCCCGGCGTCCTGATCACATGCGTTTCCATAGTCACGATAATCCTTCTTGCGGCTATCCCCGCGCTTGTCAGAAAGAACCGTGCAGCCAAGTTGGCGACGGCTTCAGCAGACGCTCAGGCTGATGCTGAAGTTCCCGCAGAGTCTTTTGAAGCGGTGGAAGCGGTTGCTCCCGTAACTCCGGATGAGTTTTTGGAGCCAGAGGAAGCAAAGCCTGAGGAAAACAAGGCTGAAGCTCCTGCGGAAAACGCTGAGCCGGAGAAAGCTGAATCCGAGCCCAAGGCTGATGAAACCGGATCCCAGTCTCCTTCGGATGAACCGGCCGAACCTTCAAAAGAAAACGGAGACGGCGAACAATGACAGTTACCCGTTCCGAAAGGGCAAAATTCATTGACGGGTTCGTTATCTGCTTTCTAGCGGCTGCCTGTGCTGCCACGATAGCGCTCAACCTCGGACTTTCATTAAAGCCCGGAAAGATCCTTCCGACCACGATCTCGATGAGGACGGGGGACATGAGCGAGAACGTCATCGCGGGACTTACCGTTGCTGAAAACGACGTCTCATCCATAAAGTCAGGCATGGGTCCTGCTGAAACATGGATGCTGATATCGGAGAGGAATCTCGATCCGTTTTTCCTGATCGCGCTCATTCTGCCCATGAGTCTGACCAAGGCCGTACTCACGATAGGGTATTTCTTGAGGTTCGGACTCGCCGCTTCAATGATGTACGCATTCTGCTGCCGCCATGCCGGCCTTAGAAGGCTCTACTCGTTCCTGCTCGGAATGACGTACGCCTTCTCGTCGCAGGTCGTTCTGACCGCGCAGTTTATGCCGGTAATGAACATGGTCATTCTCATACCGTGCGCGCTGTCGGCTTTTGATTCATATCTCAGGCAAAGGACCTGGAAGCACTTCGCGTTATCTTCGCTTGCCTGCGCCTTGACCGCCGCTTCCGGCTATTACGGCTGCATTTCAGGACTCCCGTTCCTGACGGTTGCCGCACTCGTCCTGGCGACGGGGCTTTACGGCAAGAAGCGCAAGATCTTCTCATCCTGGCTGAAGCTCCTGGGAGCCGTCATTACCGGAGCCGCAATGGCCGCTTTCTCGGTGATCCCGAGATTCATCGGCATGGTGCCCAAGTTCGACGTCGTCCAGGCATACAAGAGCGCTGACATGAGATACGATTTCTTTGACCTTTTGAGGCATACTTTTGTCGCCCAGTCGGGCGGCCTGGAAAATGACATGCCCCCGGTCTTTTACATAGGAATCATTACTGTAGAGGCATTGGTGCTTTTCTGGGCCAATTTCAAGATCCCCGTACGCGTCAAGGTCATGGCGGCATTCATACTGTCCATCTGGTACGTTTCCTGTGCGTCATCCTTTGTCAGCAGCGCCGTCAGCATTTTCGGAGAAAGCCATATCCTCAGTTCTTCAAGACTGATCTGTCTTGAAGCGTTCCTGTTTTTTTACGCCGCGATAGCTCTCAAGAACATAAGCGGAGTAAGCCGCGGAGGACTTTACGCGGCATTCCTGGCACCGATGGCGTTCCTTATCTTTTCCGGCAACAACTATTCGGACATCCAGTTTTCGACGACGATAAACCTCGGAACCGCCATAGTCATGCTGGTTTGCGGACTTGTGAACAAGCGCCTTGCCACGGAACCCGCAAGCGGGAAATACAAGACCTTCATAGCGGCGCTCGGCGCTTTGGCCATTACGGCAAACGCCTGCTTCATCATGTTCAACAACTCCGTCAGCGCTTCAGGAACCGGACTTGAAGAGATCCCGGATTCCATTGAGGAGGGTGAAGGCTACTATGACCCTGACGAGGACGTCGGCCTGTCCGTTTTCTCCAACGCGGCAAGATTCCTTTTGCTGTCAGGCGACGTCAGCTCATATAAGGCAACCGGTTTTGCGGACGGCTTCAACCATGCCTCCGGAATGGCTGGTGCCGGTGACTGTTTCGAAGAATACGAGCTTTCCATTGTTTACGGCGATCAGGCCGAACACAAGGAAAACGACCTCTATTGCGTCGGAGCGGGCTTTTCGTCGATAACGTTTGACATGACCTGCAAAGAAGGCGACAGGCTGTTTGTTTACAGCGGATTTAATGGCGACGTCACGATAAGGAACACCATGGGCGATTTTGAAGAGGAAACCGACGTATCAGGTCCTTCGCTCTGTGAACTCGAAGCGACGGAAGGCAAGCACGAACTGGCTTTCTTCTTTGATCTTGCGGAATATTCGGAAAGCAGGCTGGCCGTCATGCGCGTAAATCCCGCCGCAGCTGAAAAGCTTGAGAAGGCTACGCGTTCTATGAACGGCGACGAGTTCAGCTTCAAATACTCCGACATTCCAAACGCTCAGCCCGGAGCGGCGTCATTCATCACTTCCAAGGCTTACGATCCTTCGATAAGGATCACCGTTAACGGCAAGAGCTGCAAGACTTTCGAGTATCTTGGACTGACGGGATGCGTTTTTGTTGCTTCGGACAAGGTTTCCGATTACGACGTGCGGATCTCAAAGATGGTTCCCGGACTTTCGGGCGGCGTTTCGCTCTCAGTGGCCGTATGCCTGGCGATACTCGCGATTCCTCTGATATATAAGTATAGTAATAAAAAGAATAAGAAGGGAAATGGTTCCGGAGATCCTGACATCCTGGAACTGCCTGAAGTAAATGCTTAGTAAAAAGATTGTTGACGGTTGCGAGTTCGTTGTATTCGATCTCGAATGGAACCAGCCGATACCCGGCAAGACCTATGATTTTGATTGTTCGACCCTCACTGGCGAGATAATTGAGATAGGCGCGTGCCGCTACGTATATGAGAATGGGGACCTGATCTGTCAGGCCGTATTTTCGGCAGACGTCGTGCCTGCTGTATACACGAGGCTCCACTATCACGTAAGGAAGGTTACCCATAAAAAGAACAGCGATCTCAAGAACGGCCAGCCGTTTGCGGAAGCGTACAAGGGATTCCGTGATTTCTGCGGCCCGGACGCGATCCTGGTAGGGTGGGGCAATTCCGATCCCGCTATGCTCAAGATGAACCTGAAGTTTTTCGGAATGGATCCAAAGCTTGAACTTCAGTTCCTGGACCTCCAGCCGATCTTTTCGTTCTTTGCGGGGCAGAAGGGCAAACAGAGAAGCGTTGAGGCCGCCGTGGATTTTTACAATATAGAAAAGAAGGACATATTCCACAGCGCAACTGCCGATGCCCAATACACGGGTGCCGTCTTTGAGGAGATCTTCAGGCACAACAAGCCTTCGGAGGTCATATCCGCGATATCGAGTTCTTCGATCGATCCTGACATAAAGAGCGAGTTCTCGCTGGTTGGGAATGAGGCCAAAGACCCGGAAAGCGCCGTAAGACTCGTTGACGGATTCCTCAGCATCTGCCCGGTATGCGGAAGGAAGCTGAAATCGGAGATCGGGAAATTCAGGATCCGCAAGTCACAGTATGCGCTCTTCAGCTGCAGCGAACACGGTGAGATGTTCTCGAGGGCGAGGATAAAGAAGAACAAGTCGGGCATGTTTTATGCCTCGGCCATTTTGAGATTTGCCACCCAGACGGACTATTACCTCGTCGCATCAAAGAAGGAAGAGTTCGACAAATACGGCTCTACTGGCGCTCCGGCTGAAAAAGCGGAAGACAAAAATGAAGAATCCGACAATTTGTAAACGAAATGTTAACAAAGTATGTAAAAAAAGTTAGCAAATTTGGAATTTTCTGTTGAAATTTGGCTCTTGATGCCGTAAAATATGCTCAAGAAATTGGATTTTTATGCGTGTAGAAATGCGCTAATGGTTTGATTTTAGGACTTTATACACATATGAAGGAAGGTGCTTCTATGATGAGAAAGTTTTACAAAAAGAAGGCAGGAAGACGCGGAGCGATCCTCGTAACGGTCGTTTTCGTCTTGGCGTTCGCGGTAATCTTCATTGCTGCGGCAATGGTGCTCACCCAGGCTACAAGAAAGCGTGTGTACACCGAGGCTGAGAGCAATCAGGCAAGACTTACCGTTACTTCCGTTGCGGAGTCATGGTATCGCGCGGTTCAGATGTGCGAATTCTCGGACGCTGATCTTCTCGATCTCTGCTCGGCTAAGACGACGCTCAGAGTCTATGCTTCGGCTACTGCCGATAAGGTTCCGGGTCTTGAGAATGAAGGCGCGACTGGTACAAGTACAGACAACTACACTTCAGTGATACTCTACAGAGTTCCAAATTCTGCCGGAGCTACCAAGGACGAAGACTTCACCTATTATGCAGACTTCTCCACGCATCTTGACGGCCAGGTCGAGAACGTTCGTGCAACTCTGACGTACACTCCTCCGATCTCTGACAAGAAGGGCGCACCGTTCAGCACACAGATCGACTTGAACAACAAGTTCAAGCAGAACAACCTTTCCATCATCGGTAAGGGTAAGGATGACCTTGACAACATCTTCCTCGTCAGAAAAGGCGGTAAGAATGAGAACTCTTCATTCTCCACATATGCTACGATGGTTTACTGCGATGGTGACGTTGCTTTCAAGGACGATGAATTCTTCTCAAAGGATATCGTTTTCCTCAAGGGCGCTAGGCTCGCAAACCTGAACGACAGCACCAACTTCAAGGGTAATGTTGAAAACCTTTTCTTCTTCGGTGACAACGATGAGTCGATCTCCACTGGAACCAAAGGAAACTTTGGTCCTAGCGGACTCAATTTCTACCTCTGCAAGAGATCTGTCGGCGATTCTTCCTGGGTGGAAGGTGCAAACGTTGTTTACATTAACGCTGACGGTACGCTTAAGAACACCAACAAAGCCGTATTCGCTGATAAGGCAACGAATGATGCATTCGTTAAGAAGGTCAAGAAATATGCTTCTTATAATACAAGTTATAAGAGCGGCGGTACAAACAACTTCCCTACGACAGATGAATTCATCTCAAGTTCTTCCAAGCTGGGTATTACCAAGACTCCTCCTGCTAGTGTAACTGGGCAGTCTTTCGCTTCGTTCCTCGTTGGTGATGACGATCACCCTGCACAGGCTTATCAGAAGAATGGTGGAAAGTATGTAACAGCTGGCACCTATAAATTTACTTCTGATGGCTCGGATACTGGTGAAAAGCATCCTGGATTGGGAGACAAGGAACCTTACGTATTGGTTCTCGATGGTTCTAAGAAGTATAAGTTCTGGTTCGTTGGTACTTTCAATCTTTATAATGTAGTATTCATTATTGATAAGCCGACACCTGCGAATCCCGCACTCTTCCTTCTTGCAAAGAATACAACCTTGAAGTGGCCTTGCAGTGATAACGGAAAGGTTGGCGGCAACGGAATCTTCGCCGTACAGGGAAGAGACCACGACAATGCGGAAGAAGCCTACAATTTCATCAAAACCACTCTGAATGCAAATCTTGGCGGACCTAAAGATCTCGAGAATACAGGCAAGGGTTACAGCAAGTTCTACAACGGTACAAATGAGCCTTGCGCAATGGTAATCGGAATGGGTAAAAACACCTTCCAGATTTGCAAAAATGCAGTTCTTGAAGCGTTTGTCGGACTTTTTAATGAAAGCTACGGCGACAGTGCACAGTCCAAGTTCTTGTTTAAGAATGGCGATAACGGCGTATTCTATGGAAGACTTATGACTGATGGATATGACGACGAAGATGGTGGTAAGATTGCAATGCCTGCATGCCCCGGCTCTTCAAACATGGATGCACCTGATCCTGACATGAAGAAGCTCGTTACATGCTTCTCGCTCAAGTCAATGGTCTACTATTACGGTTTCGAAACCGGAAAAGGCGGCTAAAGCTTAAAGCAACAAACAACAAACGGCCCGGACGATTCCGGGCCGTTATTTTTTGCAGTTTTTTATTTCAGGAAAGAGTGATTAGATGAGCGGACTGAATGATCTGCATGCTTATGTCAGCCGCCGGACAAACGGTTACGTTGTCGTGTGAATCAAATTCCACGTCAAAAGCAGCCAGGCTCTCTTCGCAAACGTATGAATAACGGGAAAGAGTGAGCAGCTTTAAGATCTTAGCTGAAAAATAAGGATCTTCAAGAAGACGAACGGCTGAATCAACGAGAAAGACGTTCAAGAGGGAGTCGCCGCATTCCGTAAGCGAATCAAGAAACGAACCGAGAAGAAGACGGCCGTTTTCGGTATCGGAAGAATAGTAATCATGCTTTATCAGGACCGAAAGCTTGCCATTCTCGTCCGGCAAGGTCATCTCGGGTGCGGGGGTCAGCTCAAGATTGCTTTTTTCCCAATTGTTCATCAAAATCCCTCCTGTCTGAAGATAAGAAGCGCATTGATCTTTGGATTGCGTTTTTACTGTTTCCCCAAGGCTTGTCAGAATTCCTGTAATCGAATTTGAGAGTGAAATACTCAACGTCATTGATCAATTCTTCGAATGCCTGGTCGCTGCCTTTTGCCAAAGCGGAAACGAAATCTGACGCTTCGTTTTGCGAAAGCTTTGCAGCCTCCCTGAGCAGCATGGCGGTGTGGGGAAGACAGTGGTATTTGTTTTCACAGAATTTTGCACGGAAGCCGTCGTGGTCATGGCAGAACATCCAAACCGTGACTTCTGAGTAATGCCTCATAGTGTCTTCGAGCTTCTCGCAAATGGGACACATGGCAACACGCTTGTCTATCCTGTCAGCGATATCCTTGAGTTTGGATCTGTAATCAGATGAACGCCCCTTCAAGAGACCTGCCTTGGCCGGAGCGCTGTTTATCATGTCCTTTGAAACGTCTTCGTGAAAATCCTTAAGGTGAGTATGCATCACCAAACCGAGACCGAGCCTGTTGGTAACGGCTTTGTTGAGCTTTCCCATGTGCTCGGGACAAAAACCGGTCTTGTTGGTAATCTTTCTCGTGTCGGGTTCCATAAGGGAAGGACCCAGATAATATTCGAGATAATCGTTTTCGGCTTTGTCGTGAAGTGCGCAGAACGGGCATTCGGTCGCGGACGAATAGGCGTCGTTGACGGGGATCATATAGATCTTTTCCATAAGTTGTCTCCTTATTTGGCGTCAGGAGCGTGAAGCAAACGGCTTGCCCTGACGTTTACGCCGTTGGTTGTGATGGAAGTGTACTCCTCGACGGCCATACCGACTTTTTGCTGGGCGGTCTCAAGAACCTCCTGAGCATCGTATCCGTAATAGAGCGACAGATCAAGGCTGATCATGACGCCGTAGGTCTGTTTCTCCGTCTTGAACGAGGTGACTTCGGCGAAGCCGGGAATGTCCTTCAATACGATCTTTATCAGGTCGAGCAGGGCTTCGTCCGATATCGAATATGAACCGAGAGATGAAAAAGTCGGTCTGACGACCGTTCTGTCAGAATCGGGAGCAGGCTGGATAATGCCGCGATCTCGGTCGAAGCGCTGCCTGAGTTTTGAAAACGGATCGGAGAAATAACCTGAAAACTCGTGTTTTACCTCCATGCTGGGAACGGGAATGGTATGCATTCCTTCGGTCATTCTCGTGTTCCGGGCGATCCTTCTTTCTTCTTCAGTGGAAACGTCCTCGATCCTGATAAGCATCGACGGCTGGTTGAGCCATAGGTTCTCGCAGATCTTTCCGAGCATTGAATCGGAAGTGCCAAGGATCATCAGGGCTTTCGGACCTGATTCGACAAGAGCCCTTCTCATGACGGAAGATCTGGTCGGGTCTGTGAAAATGGCCTGACGGACGGATTCCATCTTGGTGGGGGCCTTCTTGGCCGACGTTCCGGCTACGATGCGGCTTCCGTTTATGAGAAGTCCGTCGTCGATAATGTAATGGATGTTGTTGTCACGCGCGACCTTGATCGCACGGGTGCTCTTGCCCGTACCCGAAGGACCGACAAAAGCAATAACAGCGATCCCGGCAAGGAATTCTCTGGTTGCCTGGTCGCTGTTAAGTATGCGTTCGATGTCCTTGCCGGCATCTGAAGACGAACCGGTATTTCCGGCAACAGCAGTACGCTCAAGACGTTTCAGGGTCCCGCGGAACTCTGACAGCAGGGTCTTGCGCGGAGCCTCCTGGCTTTTTACCGGAGAAACGGATTCGTTTTGAGATGTGTTCTCGGAAGAGGCCACGTGATCACCCGCGGATCAGCCGTTCCAATTGTGGAAGACTTCCTGGATATCCTCGTTTTCCTCAAACATTTCAAGCATCTTTTCAAGATGTTCTACGGCTTCAGGGTCGGTAACCTCGGTTGTAGTGATGGCTACGGGTCCCAAAGTCTCGTCTGCAAACGAGTATCCCTTTGCTTCAAGAGCGTCTCTGACTTCGTAGAAATCAGAAGGTGCCGTCGTTATTATGTAGAAATCGTCATCTGATTCAAAATCTGAAGCTCCGCAGTCGAGGGCATCGCCCATTACCTGGTCTTCGTCTTCGAAATCCTCTTTGGAGATGAGGATCGTGCCTTTCTCTTCGAAAAGGAAGGATACGCTACCGTCAACGCCAAGATTTCCGCCGTTCTTATCGAAGATGTGCCTGACGTCGGCAGCCGTCCTGTTGCGGTTGTTCGTGAGTGCTTTCGCCATAACGGCAACGCCTGCGGGGCCGTAGCCCTCGTAGGTGATCTCCTCGTAATCATCGCCTTCGCCGGCTTCAGCGGCTTTCTTTATGGCGCGGTTGATATTGTCATTGGGCATGTTGGCAGCCTTGGCCTTTGCCACGACGACCTTGAGCCTTGAGTTTCCGTTGGGGTCAGGGCCGCCCGCTTTAACGGCGACCGCTATCTCTTTTGCGAATTTTGTGAAGATCGCTCCTTTTGCGGCATCAGAAGCTTCTTTTTTCCTT
The DNA here is from genome assembly GCA_017617935.1 of Clostridiales bacterium. GTDB lineage: Bacteria > Bacillota > Clostridia > Saccharofermentanales > Saccharofermentanaceae > Saccharofermentans. Next base: position 8,913 of record JAFZVF010000071.1, read on the forward strand.
TTGATATTGTTCCATTTGGAATGTCCTGACATAAATGCCTCCATCTCTGAATTTGAATGTCATATATTATAGTATAGTAATTTATTAAAAAAAGTACCACAAACTTGGGCTTTGTTTGCTGACACGAAATTGTCAAATATATTTTTTATGCACAGTGTCAGTTAAACTTGTTTTTTGCACAATGCTGTTGTATAGTTTAGTACATGTATGTTTGGGTTATTGTGCCTACTTATTTTGGTGCCTGTTTTTCATAAGAAAATACAGGTAGTCTGGAGGGTCTGATGAAGAGGTTAGGAGACATTCTGGTCGAGAGCGGCTTCCTTAACGCTACTGAGCTTGCGGAAGTTCTCGGCATTCAGAAAGAAACCGGAAAACGTCTGGGTGAAGTCATTGTAGAGAACGGATTGATGTCTGAATTCGACATCCTCCGTGCGGTATCAAGCCAGTACGACTATCCCATTATCGATTTGACGAGCATTGAAGTTGATCCGAAAGCCACTGCGCTTTTGAATCAGAAGTTCTGCGAAGACAACGTTGTTCTTCCTATCGGTTTCGACAATGACAATCTCGTCGTTGCCATCGATGACCCGATGAACATCACGATCGAGGACGAGCTCCAGTTCCAGACCGGCTATCAGATCACGCTGATGCTCGCAACCCACACTTCCATTATTGATGCCATCAAGGTTAATTACGGAAAAGAGAATGCTGCAAAAGCTGCTCAGGAACTTGGTGAAGACTTCGCAAAAGACGGTGACAAAGAGGATTCCGAGATCAGCGACGCAGTCAACAGCGCACCGGTCGTTAAGCTCGTTAACTCAATGATCGATTACGCCATCCGCGCAGGCTCATCCGATATCCATATCGAGCCTCTCGAAGACAGAGTCCGCGTCCGTATCCGTATCGACGGCGTCATGCAGGAAGTCATGAGCAACCCTCTGTCAGCAAGAGACGCCATCACGACAAGAATCAAGATCCTCGGCGGAATGAACATCGCCGAGAAGCGTATCCCTCAGGACGGCCGTATCACGACAGAGATCAACGGCGAGCCCGTGGACATGCGTGTATCCATCCTTCCTACGGTTACAGGCGAGAAGACGGTTATCCGTATCCTTGCAAAGAACGACGCCAACCTCAACAGAAAATGGCTCGGCATCAGTGACCACAACAACGACCTTATTAATAAGATTATTAAAGTACCTCAGGGAATCTGCCTTATCTCAGGTCCTACGGGATCAGGTAAGACGACCACCCTTTATACTCTCCTCGCAGAGAAGAACACTCCTGAAGTTAACATCATCACAGTTGAGGACCCTGTAGAAATCAAGATCCCCGGTCTTAACCAAGTACAGGTTAACGCCAAGGCGGGCATGACGTTCGCAAGCGGTCTTCGTTCCATTCTCCGTCAGGACCCTGACATCATTCTCGTCGGAGAAATCCGTGACGGCGAGACCGCAGAGATCGCAATGCGTGCCGCTATCACGGGACACCTTGTTTTCAGTACAATCCACACCAACGATGCCGTTTCGTCCATCAACAGACTTATCGACATGGGCTTGGAGCCTTACATGGTATCCACTGCGTTGGTCGGCGTCGTTTCACAGCGTCTCGTCCGCAGAATCTGCACGAACTGCCGTGAGGCGATCACGCCTGATGAATATGACGTTGATACACTCCGCCTTGAGCCCGGTCAGAAGATCTACAAGGGCAAGGGTTGCTCCGAGTGTAATGAAAAGGGTTATAAAGGACGTATCGCCATCCATGAGATCGTCGTTATGACGAAGAAGATGAAAGCCCTTCTCGAGAAGCGTGCAAGCGAAGAAGACATGCGCCAGCTCGCCGTAACGGAAGGCACTCAGATGCTGCAGGAATCCGCAAGAGCACTTGTTCTTGAAGGCATCACCACAGTTGACGAGCTTAACAGAGTTGCTTACACGATTGACTGATAAGGAGGTTACAAAGCGTGGAAGGATTTAGTTTATCAATCGAATCGATTCTGTCAGAATCAGTAAAGATGGGTGCATCCGATACCCATATTACTGTCGGACTTCCTCCGATGATTCGAGTCGACGGTATGTTATTGCCGATGGGTGGACAGCCGTTGACAGCTGCTGACACAGAGTATCTCTGCAAGTCAATGATCGACAAGTCGAGACAGCAGTATCTCAACGAGAGGGGCGAGATCGACTTCTCATACGTCGTTGAGGACTACAGCCGTTTCAGATGCAACGTTTTCAAGCAGCGTGGAACCTATGCCCTTGCGGCAAGAACAATTACAAATGAGATCCCTACTTGCGAGCAGCTCGGTCTGCCTAACGTATTTAAGGATCTTGTATTACTCCCGAGAGGTCTTATCCTTGTCACCGGTCCTACGGGTTCTGGTAAGTCTACGACCCTCGCGGCAATGATCGGACACGTCAACACCTGCAAGAAGTGCCACATCCTCACACTTGAGGAACCTATCGAGTACCTCCACATGCACGGTGAAGCCATGATCAACCAGAGAGAAGTTCACGAAGATACGCTTTCATTCGCAAACGCTCTCCGTGCCGCTCTCCGTGAAGACCCGGACATCATCCTCGTCGGAGAAATGCGTGACCTTGATACCATCAGTACCGCCATCACCGCAGCTGAAACGGGACACTTGGTTCTTTCAACACTCCATACGTCTTCCGCTGCAGACACGGTCAACCGTATCATCGACGTTTACCCGCCTCACCAGCAGGATCAGATCAGAGTTCAGCTCTCTTCCGTTCTTTCTGCCGTTATCTGCCAGACTCTCGTTCCGAGGATCACAGGAGGCAGATGTGCTGCATTCGAGATTATGATCACGAATGACGCTATCAAGAACAATATCCGTGAAGGTAAGACATATCAGATCGACAGTACGATCGCTACGAGCCTTCAGTCCGGAATGTGCCCGCTTGATTTCTATCTTGCCGAGCTTGTTAAGAGAAAGATTATCTCCAGGGATACAGCACTCGAAAGATGCCATGCCCAGGATGATCTTAAGCGTTTTATCAACAACCCTGGTTCTTCGAACAGCCCTCTGTTCGGCGATTTGGAGTATACCTGATTATTGCGCTTGCAATACAAATCTAAAATAAGGAGGAAAAAGATTAATGCCTAATTTCAGATATCAGGTAATTGATGCAACCGGTAAGAAGTCGGAAGGTATAGTTGAAGCGGCTTCTATCGGTGAAGCTACGCGTAAACTCAAGACCGACGGCAAATACATTTCATCACTTACTCTTGACAGAGGATCGGGAATTGCCAATATGACGATCGGCAGCCCGATGCTGAAGACCAAGGATCTGGTTCTTATCTCAAGACAGCTTGCCTCACTTCTGTCAGCAGGTATTACAGTTGTAAGAGCTTTGGACATGCTTTATCAGCAGCTTGACAGTAAAAAAGCCAAGAAGTGCATCGGTGAAGTTTATGAGTCGGTACAGGGAGGACGTTCACTCTCGGAAGCTTTCAAAGAGCAGAGAGGTGTTATCCCTAATATCATGATCAGTATGATCGCAGCAGGTGAAGAGTCCGGTCGTCTTGATGAAGTTATTGAGCGTCTTGCAGAGCACTTTGCAAAGGCTGCAAAACTCAAGAACAAGATCTCATCCGCAATGGTCTATCCTAAGATCCTTGCAGGACTTACTCTTGCAATCAGTGTTGGACTTCTTACCTTCCTCGTTCCTAAGATCGGTGATACGATCAAGAGCTTGGGCGGTGAACTTCCGGGACTTACAAAAGCGTTGCTTGCTATTTCAG
>JAFZVF010000072.1 GCA_017617935.1 Clostridiales bacterium
AAGAACCACGTCGCGACTGTAGACAGGGCGTTCTTGATATCCGTCCACCTTGCGGCGAACCATTGACCGATAGCCTTCCACACGTTCACGACATTGTTATAGGCGTTCTGCCACATAGTCAGATACCAAGTCGCCACCGTAGACAGGGCGTTCTTGATATCCGTCCACCTATCAGAAAACCATTGACCGATATTCTTGAAGGCAGTTTCGACGCCTGTTCGTGCTGCCGTAAATTTATCTGAAAACCACGTTCCGACGCCCGAAAACAGCGAAACGATCGCGTTCCATATATCCGTAAACACTTTTTTGATATCGACGTCGAAGCCTGCGAAAAATCCTTCGATAAACGCGCCCCAAGCGGTCAGGATATTCTTCACATAATCGACCACGTTCAGAACCGCAGCCCCGAGATATGAGAAAAATCCCTCGAAATCGCCGTGAAGAAGCGCGATCAGGGCGTTGACGATGTTTGTCACGAAATCGACAATATTTGTAATTGCTGAAATGATCGGCCCGGCGGCGTTCATGATCCCCTGAACGATCGACGCGATATACTGGATCCATAACTCGAAAATAGGTTGAAGGGCCTTCATCAAATTGTCGAAGGCGGTCTTCAGGTTGTTCAGAAGCGGCTTGATCTTCTGAACCATATCCTGAAATGATTTTTTGACCTTCTCGACGGTCGCGTTTACCTTTTCGCGAAATTCGTCGTTTGTCTTATACAGATAGACGAAGGCCGCCGCAAGTGCGGCGATCGCGGCGATTGCTATTCCTACCGGGGAAGCTAACGCGCCGATCGCGCCGGACAGTCCGCCCGCTGCCCCCGACAGGCTTCCGATCTTTGAGATCAGGCCGCCGACGCCTGAAGTGATCTTTCCGACGGTTGACGTGATCTTCCCGCCGACAATCAGGGCCGGGCCGATAGCGGCGACGATTGCCCCGATCTTGACGATCATTTGTTTCTGACTTTCGTCTAAATTCTTAAACCATTCTGTGAAGACCTTGACCTTCTCGACTGCCGTGTCGATCGCAGGCTTCAGCATTGTCAAAATAGTTCCGGCAAGTTCAGCCCCGGACATTTTCAGGTTGTTCGTTGCGACCTTTAGCTGATCCCACGGATCAAGGGTTTCGTTGTATGTTTCTTCGACCGTGTTCGCGTAGTCGTTCAGGGAAGCGGAAAGATCATCGACAGAAAAACGTCCTTCCCGGATCGCCTGCGTCATTTCTGCCGCGCCTTTCTTTCCGAACAGTTCTGTCGCTATCTGAAGGGCTTCCGTTTCGCTTGACGCGCCTTTGATGGCTTCGATCTGTTCGTTCAGAACTTCGTCAAGCGATCTTCCTTCCTTTGTGGCGTTCTGCTGCGCCTTCTTTAATGCTGCGAGGGCTGTCGAACTGTCAACGCCTGACGCTTCAAACTGCGCTAAAAGGTTGACGCTTTCTTCCAGTCCGAGGCCCATTTCCTTCAGGGTTGCCCCGTTGGTTTCGAGTGAACGATAAAGGTCGTCCATTGACAGGCCCGTGTCCTGTCCGGCCTTCGTCATAAGTCCGAGAACCTTCCCGGTGTCCTTCACGTCAACGCCGAACTTCGTCATGATCGCGTCAACGCTGTCGATTGAATTGTTGACGTCGGTGTCGTTGATTTCAGCGAACTTGATGAACTCTTCTGACAGATCTCCGAGGGCGTCCCCGGTCAGCCCGAAGCGGGTGTTCACTTCTCCGATCGCTGTTCCGGCTGTTGCTGCGTCCGTCGGAATGTCCTTGAAGACGCGATCCATTTGATCTTTCAGTTTCTTCGCGGCTTCGCCCGTTGCCCCGGTCTTTTTGGTTATGATGTCATATCCTTCGTCGATGTCCTTCGCTGCTGCAATAGACGCCGCTCCGACGCCTGTGATCGCAGCCGTAACAGGCATTAGTTTTTTACCTACCGCCTGCATACCGTCGCCGACCTTTGTGATCTTTGATCCGGCTTCCTGAAGGGTCTGACCTAAAGATCCGTGGGCCTGCTTTGCTGCCGCTTCAAGGTTCTTCAGTTCGGCTTCGGTGTTTGATATCTCCCTTTGTAACGCTCGATACTGTTCTTCAGGTAGTTCGCCCGCTTCAAACGCCTTTCTTGCCTGTTCTTCGGCTTCTTTTAAGGTCTTCAGCTTTTCCTTTGTTGCTTCAATGCTTTCAGCTAAAACCTTCTGTTTTTGAGCCAATAACTCCGTATTTTTCGGATCCAGTTTCAGGGCCTTGTCGATCTCTTTCAGTTCGTTTTTAAGGGATTTCGTCGTCGAATTGACGTCTTTCAACGCCTTGTCAAGTTTGGTAGTGTCGCCCCCGATCTCGATTGTGATTCCCTTAATGTTGTTTGCCATGCTTTCGCCCTCTTACTTCTTCCTGTTTCCGAACTTTTCCCGAAGCCTTCCGCGATCCGGCTTCGTCTGCTTGTAGAAATAGGCGTCTTCGAGATACTTTCGCCCGTCTTCCGTTTGGTTCATCTTGTGAATGAATGCTTCCCGGTAGTAATATAAATATTCGTCATAATCCATATCATTGATCTGACGAAGGTTCAGTCCTGTGTATTCAATAACCATGTGTTCCCCTGCGGTATCCGGCGTATAATATAGCTTCTGTTTCTCTACGTGTCCCGGATAATAGGGGATTGTCAGTTTGGGTTGTTCTTGATACTTCCGACGAATTTTTCGCAAAATTCAGCGATAAAAAGCGTCATTTCTTCGAGATCATATTGATCGGCTACTTCCGCCGGATCGACCTTGATCCCATTCATATTATTGTTTAAGACGTCCACCATTGCGCCCGCCATTGTGTCCATAACGTCATTGACGGACGTCCCTTCGTCTTCCTGCAAGTCCTGAAGGGATTGAAGCCTTTCAAGGGTTCCCTTCGTCGGCATTTTGACCTGAAGTTTCTGTCCGTCTTTCAGTTCTACGTTGTAGAACGACCTTTTGATCTTGTTAAAACTGAATGATAAGTTAGCCATGTGATCCGATTCCTTTCTTTTCCTGAAAAACGTCCGGCGGCGGGGGTTGCCCTACCGCCGGACGTTTGCCTGTGGTGATGATCCGTTTTACTCCGTCGCGCTTGCTGTGATAACGACGTTCCCGGTCACTTCTGCGATTGTGACCTTGCTTGTTGCGCTGTCCCATGCGGTCGCGGTGATGTCCGTGTCGGACATGGTGACGGTCACGCTGTCGATCGTGTAATCCTGATCGGCTGTCAGGGTTACTTCAAGGGCTTCGCCCTCGTCGATTGAAGTGTCGGACACGTCAGAAGTGACGTGTGTCAAGTTCTGCGTGATCGAATAGGTTGTCGGGGTCGGTGTGGGTGTGGGTTCAGGATCCGCGTCCTTGATCTCTTCGACGAACTTTATCAAAGTTCCTTCGCTGTCAAGGTTCGGCATTGCCTTGAACTCCGCGTCAACGACAGTCGCGTCAGAAGGCGCAAACTGAAGCGTGAAGCCCGCCTGATTCTGACCTACGATCATAACGTAGATGTCGCCGTCTTCCGGGTCTACGTGGTGGAAACAGATCACGTACTTCGCGCCCTTTCTGTTTCCGATACCGCCAATCTTTGTTATGCGATACTTGCCGTCCTGACTTTCAGAAACGCGGGCCGTATCACATAATTTGTCAATGGTGTTCCCTGTCAGGGTCATAAGGCCCGCCTTCAGGGTTGCTGTTTCCTCTGTGATGATCGTCTTCGACACCTTTCCCATGTCGTCCTTTGCTTCCTGAACTTCGTTCGAGTATTCAAGGGACGCGCCGTTCTTGATGTACGAATAGCGATTGTCGTCCGTACAAAATTCCTGCGGCTCCGGGATCTCTGTGCCCTTCTCGAAGGTGGCAAGGTGGATATAGCCGGATCCGAGGATAATTCTTTCAGGTGCTTTCATTGTTTTTCGCTCCTTTCTTTGGGTGACTGATTGCTTTATTTCTTCTGAACGACGCTGAAATCATACGCCGTTTGAAACATATTTTCCGACTGGATCGGGGCGGTCGTCTTATGGAACGGGATATCAAACAGAACTTCGTCTTCGATCCTCTTTTCAAGGTCATGATCCGGCTTCCCGGAAGTGTAAAGTTCGATTGACGCTTGAATATGCCGAAGGACGTTCATTTCGTCCGGGCCGTCCTGATCTTCGCTTGAAAAGTAGATCAGAAACGGCGGGTTCGGCGCGGGATTTTTCTTTGTGTCCCTGAACTCATATTCAGCGATCGGAAGTCCGATCTGTCCCGCTCTCTCGATTATCTGTTCATATCTGACATTCATTCATTAGATCCCCGCGTTCGCCGCCCTGACAGCTTCTTCGACCGCCTTGACCGCGAGATCCTGCGCCGCCTGTTCAGCGGGTGCGATATGCGCGAAGGCGCGTGTCCTTTTGCCGTTTCGGGTGACGTGTCCCTTTTCTAGTAGGTGTGTTAATTGATAGTGTTTCCTGTTGTGGACGGAATACTCTTCGCCCTGCATGACTGACCGCCCTGGTCTTTCTGTGACGCTCCAATCAGGCGTATATTTGCCCGTCCTTTCGCGGTATGAACCGCCTTTCTTCAGGGTGTCGGCCGTCTTGTCCGCGACGTCCTTCAGGCCCTTGTTCAGTTCCCGCGCGACGTCTGCGTTGTATGTTTCAAGCTGTGAACGGATCGCTTCGTCGAGTTGATCCGCCTTGACCTTAACGACCATAATTTCCCACCCTTTCGGCTGCGTATAGTTCAATCTTATTGTCCTTACGCGGGCCGTATGTGCGATAAATTGTCAGGCGTTCGGATCCGACCTGAAGTTCCGGCTGTTCGTCGTACTCTTCCGCCCATATTACGAACTGCGCTGACGCCTTGTAACCATTTACGCCCGCCGATTGAAATTCGTCCCGCCCGACGGGATTTCTTTCGGCGAAAACCGTGACCTTTTCTTCTTCTGCCGGATCGTCTGCGGGGTGAATTAAAGTAATCTGACATTCGCTCATATTTCAGCCCCCTGTTCCCGGATCAGGATCCCCGGAAGGATCTCCTGAAGGATCTGACGCCGGATCTGTTGGATCTGCCGGATCGGGATCCCCGCCCTGCTGATCTTCTTCGACAGGATCCGGGGCGACGAAATACTTTCCGTCGCCCTTGATCTTTGTCATGTTCATGTCGTAAATGCCGGATAATACCGGGTACGCGTCCGTGTCGATCGAATAATTCGCCTTGACGTAGGACAGGATTGTTTCGATAATCAGCGGATCAGACGGGTCTTTCAGCCATTCGTCACACACTCCGATCCTTTTCAGGTCTGCGATCGCGGCCTGCGCCGTGCGCTCGACGTCCTTGTCGAGATCGTCCGATATTGATTTCCTGACGCGAAGTCGCGCCGCCTGATATAATTCCGCTAATGTCATGTGTTCCTGTCCCCTATCGTCTTATTTCTTCGTCTGCTTACTGCTCTTTGTGTCTTTATCAGCGGACGCCTTTTTCGCGCCCGCTGCGTTTCCCTTTTCTGTGACTGCTACAACACAATGGATCATAGTCTTCACACCTCACTTTCAAGCGTAAGACCTGAAAGGTCGAACGTCTTTGTTACGGTCTGATCGTCCTTGTGTGCTGCGAACCTGATCTTCTGTCTTACCTTGTCCGCGATCTTCAAAACTGCGATACCGTCGCCGTCAAGTGTGACGGGGTGTCCGACGGTTCCGTTTATCACTTCGACGGACAGGGAATCAACGGTTTCTGACGATGTGCAATGAAGGGCGATATAATTTCCCTTCTGCTCGTTAGGATCCCCGCTGAATCCTGTGTAATCTGACAGATATTTCAGGGTTCCGACGATCTGACTGTCGCCAATGATTACGCCGGACTGAAGATCTGAAACGTGCTTACCTAACAGATCTGTCCCTGCCGAGATGTCCGCGTCAATCGACAGGGTTGTCAAAAAGACGCTTTCTTCGCACGGATAAAGCCGTTCCAAGCTGCAACGGATCCGCCCGCGAACATGGACGCTCTGAATGCTGTCTGTCCGCTCTTGAACTTGTAGTCGTCAGATCTGCGAACGTCAATGTCGGAGAAGATCGCAAGTTCGTAATTCTGTAAATAGCCGTAGGCCATTACATACGCGCCCGCGTCTGTTGCGACGTTGCTGATTGCTGCACAAGCGGAATTGATAACGAAAGGAACGCCGTCGATTGTTCCAGTCTGTCCGTTGTTGACGATTGTGTAAACCTTGCGGCCCTGCTTGTCGCGAAGTTTCGCGAACGCCTTCAGATCCTGCTTGTTCAGGATCAGGGTTGCCACGCCCTCGACCTCTTCGTCGCCGCCGAAGGAATAAATGATCTCGTCAAGTGTTCCGTCGTCGATCTCTGCGATCTCGATGTCGGTGTTGGGGTCGATAACGCGTTCTGACGCTTCGACAGGATTGAAGAAGATACCCTTCAACTTGCTTGTGCTGCCGTCGCCGACAAGGATCTGACGGGAAAGATACCTTCTGATCGCCTTTGAAACAGATCCTTCGACTACGCTGTCATAGTCAGCGTTAGGAAGTTTCTGCATTTCCTCGGGTTCCTCGGTGTACGCTGTGATCTTCTGCTTCTCGATCGTTGTATAACCGAATACGGGTTCAACGCCGTTGTAGTTGCCGCCTTCAGCGGTTCCGCCTGCGCCGTCTGCGCCGTAATCCTTCACGAAGCCGCGTTCGTATGTTTCGCCGCCCTGAAGTGTGACAGCCTTTACCATGTCCACAAGCGCAGACACGGGGTTCACGGTCTGATTGAGATCGGGCGCGGTGTGCTTAACGGGTGCGGTCTGCTCGACTGACAGACTGTCCTTCACGTTGGGGCTTGCGATCCCTGCGGAAAATACCGCGTTCTTGCCTGCCTTTAAGTTCGCGCCGCGCTTCTCGAATGCCTTGACGCCGCTGTCTGCGTCGTCTGACTTCTCGACTGCTGCCGGGGTGGGATCCTCTGCGTTGTCGGCTACCTTTGCCAATCTCTCGCGCTTTGCGGCCTGATCGAGAATGTCCGCGATCATTTCGCTTTCAGCTACGAGGGCGTCGAGGGCTTCGCCCTCTGCGGTCTTTGACTGGACGCCGATCTCTTTAAGACGCGCGTTCAGTTCGGCCTTTGTCAGTTTTAACAGTTCGTCTTTTGTCATGGTTGTTACTCCTTTCTGTAACTGTTGATGATTGTTCGCGCGATTGCGTCGCGCTTCGCGTTATTCTGAATCAGTTCGGCTTCCCGCGCGTCCTGATGTTCAGACTGTTCTTTTTCTGCCGCCGGATCCTCATTCTTGACCTTCAGATCCTTCGGCATATTACGCGACCGGGCCACATATTCGCCCGCTGCCGCCGCGATCTCTGTCACGCTGTCGGTCGTTTCGATGTTGAAATACTCCGAAGCGTCCTTTCCTGACAGCCATGTTTCGGCGTCCATTAGTGACTTGATCGTTTCTTCTGTCACACCTTCCTTGACGTGGTTCATGTAGACGTCAAGGATCCCGCCGCCGATAACGTCGAGATCGTCCGCCATTTTCCGAAGGTCTTCCGCGTTTCCTGTGCAGTCCGCCCACGGATTATGAATCATTAAAAAGGCGTTTGTCGGTACTTTTGGCGGTGTGGATCCTGAAAAAGCGATCACGGAAGCGATCGAAGCCGCCACGCCGTCAACATATACCTGAACGGTGTTCTTTTCTGCGAAGCGTCGGATCATGTTGTAGATCGCGATCCCCGCAAATACAGAACCGCCGCCGGAATTGATGAAAATGTTCAGGCTTTTTCCCTGCTGATCGTTCAAAAAGTTCTTGATCGCTTCGGGATATTGATCTTCTTCCTGCCATGCGCCCCACCAGTCCGACACAATGTCGCCGTAAAAATACAGATCCGCCGTTGTTGCTGTTTCGTTCTTGATCTCGAAACACTTGAAACCCTTAATTTTCGGCATATTGCCCGCTGCCCCCTTTCTTCGTTGTCTTTAGGTATATAAGGGACGGGATCGCCTGCTGCCGGATCGCGTTTTCAGGATCCGCGCCGGGCTGATCGTCGTCTTTGCCTACCTGATAAAGTGACTGGTCGTCCGCTTTGACGTAATTCAGCGAAATCATGCGAACGTCGCCGTCTTCGATCGGCTCATAATACAAAAGTTCACGAAATTCGTTGATCGTGATGATCCCACGGTCGAAAAGACCGCCGCCGACCGTCATTCGTGTCTGTAATGTGGCATACTGAAGCCTGTTCGCCGTGAATATGACCTTGTTTCCGAAGCCCCTTTCACGCTCCGACAGTAATTTGAACGTAAATTCAAGGGATAACTGAAGGGCGATCGGCTCGATCACGTTCTCATAGAACGCGTTCCAGTCGGCTTCCGTGAAGGTCGATGTCAGGATCTTGTCATTGACGCCGTAATAGCGATATATATTATCCCTGAAGAACTGCGACTGTACTGTCGGGATCGTCGGCGCGTTCTGACTGATCTCCTTAAACTCCATTGAATTATCAAGGCCCGCTATTCCGCCCGTATTATCCACGGACATATACGCTTCCTGAAACTCTTTGACCTTTTTCTTCAGTTCGTCGTCGTCGATGAAGTTGTTATATTTCAGATAACCCTTCAGGTTTGACGAATTGCGAACCATAGCCCGGACGCCTTCGCCCGTATAGTCCAAAAGTTCAAGCGTATTCTTTAGCTGCTGATCCGGCGGTGTTCCCATGAACCGCTTTGAAGAAAAACGGCTGCGAAGGTGGATCACGTCCTGATACGGAAGCGTGTATTCTTTGCCGTCATAACTCCATGTGAAGCGGAACAGTAAAACACCGCTTTCGTCTTCCCATATCTTGACGTTTTTCGCCGTGATCGGGACGATTGACTGAACCCTTGTGAAGTCCGGCGTGTAGAATATGACCGCGTAGGCGTTCGAGTGATACACAAGATCCGTCGCCATTTTGTAGAGCGCGGAATATGTGTCAAGTTCAGGACACCAACGAAGCGACAAAAGGCGGGTCAGATAGTCGGATCTGTACTGAAGCCCTGTTTCTTCTGTCTTTCTGACGATCTGCGGCGATAATTTCCCGACGTTGGTTCCGATCACGTTCGCGATCGCTCCCACGATGTCAGAATCGTCAAGGCTGCCGTTTGCCTGATAGTCCCCGCGCAGGGCGACGAAGGGCGCAAACTTTACCCGGCGAAGTGATAACAGATCCCGGAATAATCCCATATATGCCGCCCCCTTTCTTGATATAGTTTGTTTATCATAGCCCTATTATGCAAAAAGAAAGTCCGATGGAATGACAAACTTTTTCGGGCTTTCTTTTGTGTTATTTTCCCCTGTTTTCCAACAGGCGACCTATTTCGGAATAATACTTCGATTTTACCGTGAAGGCGTCAAATACTGACACGGCTCCGTCGATGTGCGACCTTTTGTCGATCTTGACGGGCTTCATTCTGCTGTCGTTCATGTTGATGTCAACAGCGACGTTTAAGAAGTGCGCCTGAAGAAGTCCGTTGTCCCCGATCTCGATCAGGGCGTCCTTTAACTTCCCTTCAAACTCGATCAGGATCGGCGTCAGGTTGGTTCCCTGATAAACGTCGTCCATGTGGAACCCGGCTTCTTTCATGTCCTGAATGAGATATTGCGCGGAATATCGGTCATAACCGACTTTCAGGGGCTTGATCTTGTAAACCTTTACCAGTTCAAAGAACCAGTTGAAGACGTCCCTATAATTGACGGCGTTGTCCCCGGAGATCGTCAGGATCCCGCGCTCTTTGTAAAGGTTATACGGAACGCCTTCTTCGTCAACGGCGACTTCATAACGCTTTTGTGGCATGAAGAACCGCGTGAAGATATAATTCCGGCGGGCCTTCTCGATCACGATCGACGCCGCCGTCAGGTCGGTCGTCCGGGACAGGTCAATTCCGCCGACGCAATAAAAGCCCCGGAACTCTTCAAGGGTGTAATGGTGCGGTGATCCGTCCTTGTCCTTCGTGACGGCCTTCTCCACGTCCACGAAGTCAAGCCACGCGATCGAACTGTTCTGTTTGATGTTGCAGAACTTCGTCAAAAACTCCGCCTTTTTGGATAGACTGGAATGTGCGATAGCGATCTGTTCGACGTAGTAATCCCACATTACAGAAACATCAAGGTTCGGATTTGATTTTTCCAGTTCTTCCCGGGTGTCCCACTTCTCCACGTCGTCGATGATGAACAGGAACGGAAGAAGACGCTTTTCCTGTTCCTTCCCGATCGAACGGCCCTTCAGGAAGGCCGTCGCCCGTCGGATTAGTTCGTCATAAATTCCGTCGTTCTCATAGCCTGCGGTTCCCGTTGACATGATAAGCGGCTGCGCCCTGCTGCCTGTCGCCGAAGATATGACTTCGTACTGCTTCAGGCCCGCGTCGCCGCGCCACGCTTCGATCTCGTCGTTCAAACAGAAAAAGACATTGAAACCGTCGGATTTCTTGCTGTTGAAGGCGATCTTCTTGACGGACGTGTTGAAGTCCTGAATGTAGATATCCGTCCGGCGTTTCTTCGTGATCTTGTTCAGTTCGTCGTCGGATTGCACGATCTGATAAAAAGCGTCGAAGCATAGTTCGGCCTGATCCAGTTTCGGGGCCAAACAATAAAGTTTTGCGCCGTACTCTCCGTCGATGTATGCCATATATGCCATAATCGCCGCCGCGAACAGGGTTTTCCCGTTCTTTCGGGCGACGATCAGAAGGACTTCGCGGAATTGTCGGTTTTCGGGGTGATCGGGATCCATGACGCCGAAGATCGCTGACGCGATCGCCTTCTGCCATAGTTCCAACTTCAGAAGATCCGAACGTCCTTCGCTATGGTGACAGAAGTTTTCTATGAAGTTGATCGCTTTGTCGGCCCGCTTCTTGTCGAACAGATATGTCCCGTTCAGGATCCCGTCCGTCAGGATCTTGTAAATTGCATGAATAAACTTCCCGGCGGCGCGGACGCCCTCGACCTTTTCGCCCTTCGCGATCCTTTTGATCGCGTCGTAGTACGCGAATATGTAATTGTCTGCGATCGGTGCTTTCGCGATCGCCTTTCGCGCCTGCTGCCGTTTCATGCCCTTATACGTCCCCCCTTAATGCCGCAAGCCTTGAAACTTCTTTCTTCTGCTTCGGCGGAAGAAGGTCGATCAGGGTCTTGATATTCGACGCGTATGATCTCGCGTATTTGTCATACGTTTGAACGGCGGGGTTTTCCTTGACGAACTTCTGCGACGCGTTCTTTGTCGTCGTCTGAAGGCCGTGAAGGATCAGTTCGGCCTTTGCCGCTCTCATAGCGACCTTCTGAAACGCCACTTCTTCGATTATCTTTTCGATCAGCTTCATTTTGTCCGGGTCGTCTTCCTTGATCCCTTTGAACATTCGCTTGATAGCGTTGAACTCTTTCTTGACGTTCGCTTCGGACAATATCGGTTCAGCCTGCTTCGTTGCTGTGTTTCCCGATGTTTTCCCATTTCCCGGAATATTGTTCTTTTTTTCGGCCATTTATTGAAGTTTCTCCTAACCCCCCTATATATGCGCGCATTGCAGCGTTTTTCGGAAG
>JAFZVF010000073.1 GCA_017617935.1 Clostridiales bacterium
GTCGATGCGGACACGACTCATAAGATCGGTGTAAAACTTGCGAAGAAACTCTGGGGAGACTACGAAGTGGTCGTTGCCACGCATTGCAATACCGGATGCTTTCACAACCATTTCGTCATCAACTCGGTATCCGTCAAAACGGGAATGAAGTACAACGACTGCAAAGAAACCTATCGCCTGATGCGCGAGGAATCGGACCGGCTCTGTAAAGAGTACGGTCTTTCTGTTATCACCAACCCGAAAGACAAAGGTATGAACTACTCTGAATGGAGAGCCGAACAGGAAGGCGTCCCGACGCTCCGAAGCAGTATCCGCTCGGCGATAGATCTTGCGATCAAATGCTCCGTCACAAAAGCACAGTTCATCAACGCGATGACCGAGATGGGTTTCATCATCGACGAAAGCGGCAAACACGCAAAGATCAAGCACATCGGTACGGAACGGTTCGTCCGTTTCAGTTCGCTCGGCGAGGGTTACTCGATTGAGGAGATCATCAAACGTATCTACAACAACAAGGAACGCGCAAAGTTCGAGCTTCCCAAGCAGGACGATCCGCAGAACGTGTTTGAGGGCGAAGACGAACCCGTAAGGATTATGACGTATATTCCGCTCTTCCGTTCCTACAATCGCGCAATCAAAATTGCGCAGGAACGACCGCACTATAACTTCCGCATCTATTATCTCGTCCGACAGGATTTCAGCGCGAAGCGGTTATACGAAGACACTCTTGATCTTCTCGTCGATCACAATCTGAAAACCGCTGAAGACGTCATCAGATATAAAGCGGAGGCAATGCGTCAGATCGACGAGAACATCCGCTTGAGGAACGAAGCGCGCAACCATTTGAAACGGGCTGAACGAGCGAGAGATCTGGTCGAGGCAGATAAGGCGCGGTTCAACATCAACGTTTACTCAATGACCCTTTCAAAGCTCCGGCGCGAAGTCACGACCTGCGACGAGGTGTTGGAGCGGAGCCGTCATGTGAGAGACAATCTTACCGTCATTGAACAGGAAAAATTCAAAGGAAAGGCAGGTGTCGTGAATGAACACATCAGCGGACGCGGCGGATCAAGTCGTAAGGATGAGCCTAAACGGAGCTGAGGTCGCTCTCAAGGTTTCCGGTAAGGGAGCCAAAGAGATCGGCATCCTTCTCATCAAGGCGCTAAAGAGTTCATCCCATCAGCAGCTCAAAACCAAAGGTTCGATCCGTCTGAACAACCTTATCCGCAGCGGCAAGAAACTGGACGTTGCGGAAGTGTCGGACGGAAATCTGAAAGAGTTTTGCTCCGTTGCCAAAAAGTACGGGATACTCTACACGATCTTGAAGGACCGCAACGTCAACGACGGAAAGACAGAGATCATGTACAAGTCAGAAGACAAAGAAAAAATCGGACGCATTTTCAAAAAGCTCGGACTGTTGGCTGTTGACTTCGGAACGATCAAGGAAGACGTTCAGCAGGAAATGGCGGGACAGCCTGTTCCAGATCGTCCCGAACATTCAGAAAAGGAAGCGGACGAGTTTGTGGATAAGCTTATGGAGAAAGCGAATCCGACAAAGGAGGCGGGACAGAATGAAAACCCTACCCAGACGCGGACGGAAAAGCCGGATCTGTCCGCGAGTTCCTCAAGAACGGAGGACAAGATGAATTCTCGCAACTCATCAGAAACTCCTGAAAGGCGGAAATCCGTCCGAAAGGAATTGAAAGAAATCCGTGAGGAACAGAACCGGACGCGCGAGGCTGAAAGGAAGCGCACCCCGAGAACGCCGGCTAAAACAAACGAGCACAAAGCTCCGCCCAAGAAAAAACGTGATAAGGAGAGATGAGAATGAACAACTACGATGATCTTTTCAACAACAACGACAAGATCGACAAATCCAAAGACAAGAACAAAAACACGCCCTTCGACAAAGACGCATGGGTCGAGAAGAAGCGGCAGGAACGCGCCGAAGCGTATGAACTGCTCGACGAGGCAACTGCGGAAATCGTCAGCGACGGTGAAAGGTTCAGGGACTATCTGAACACGCAGGCGCAGTTTGACAGATACTCTGTCAGCAACGCTCTGCTCATCGCTTTTCAGCGTCCCGGCGCTACGAAGGTCGCAGACTTCGGAACGTGGAAGGACGACGATGTTTCGGTCAACAAGGGCGAGAAAGCGATCACGATCCTTGAACCCGGAAACGAGTACACCAGAGAGGACGGTTCGACCGGTTTTTCGGTGAACGTGAAGAAGGTCTTCGATATTTCGCAGACCAACTCCGACGCGAACGTGAAACGCAGAACGCTCGACGCAAGGGCGGCAATCAAAGCGCTGATCGCTTCTGCTCCGTGCGCGGTCGTTCTCGTCGAGAAGCTCGATAACTGCAACGCGAGGTATTCGCCTGACAAGAACGAGATCTATATCGTCAAAGGTCTGGAAGCAAACGAGATCTTCCGCGCTCTTTCCTATGAGATCTGCATCGCAAGAGCGGCGCAGAAAGATATTGACCGTAAGGACGGAGCGTTCGGTTCTTACTGCGCGTCGTATATCCTCTGCGAGCGCAACGGATTCGACACCGGCGATTTCAATTTTGACAGAGTTCCCGAACGCTTTGCAGACGTGGATAACAAGGACGTTCGTAAAGAACTCGGAGAGATCCGCGATATGGCGAATGAGATCTCGCAGGAGATGAACCGTCAGTTTGAAGCGATGGACAAGAACAAACGCTCAAGGGACGACGGCGCGAGATAAGGAGGTCTGTTATGGCTGCTACTACAACAAGGGTCATTGAAATCGACGACAGAGATCAGCGTATCCTCGTGAAATGCCTGAACGACGTCAGAAACGACTGCATCGACAGAGGCATCCCTACGGAAGATCTCAACCGCCTTTTGCTTATGACCATAGACGCCCCGACAAAGAAAGAAAAACGAAAGGCGGACCGTGAGGGAAGATAAATTCTCACGCACAAATCTTATCCTGTACGCTGTCGGCATCATCCCCGTCATATGGCTGGCGCTTCTCATAGCGCCTGCCTTCGGCGAGGGATTGCCGAACTTGCTTGAAAACCTTGCACAGATCTTCAATCACCCTTTTCACATCGAGTGGTGTGGGGACAGTCTGAAAACTGTCCTCATACTGCTCGGTGCTTACGGAATGGGCATCGGTATCTATATCTCTACCGCGAGGAATTACAGGCGTCGTGAAGAACACGGCTCGGCGCGCTGGGGCAGCGCCAAGCGCGTAAACAAGAAGTACAAGGATAAGGCGTGGGAGAAAAACAAGATCCTTACGCAGAACAC
>JAFZVF010000074.1 GCA_017617935.1 Clostridiales bacterium
AACAAAAACTGAAAACCTGTCTTTTGAGTTATCAACAAAGTTATGAACGTTATGAACGTTTTTGTGCATAAGGAAAAAGTTTAAACCCGCCGAATTTTTGCTATAATCAGGCAATAATTATATAAGAGGAGAGCATTATGTCCGAGTTGATTGAAAAGGCAAAAATGGCCAGGGAAGCGTCTTACGGCATGGCGGTCCTGACGCGTGAGCAGAAGGACGAAGCCCTTTCCGCGATTGCCGACGCACTGAACTCCGAAAAGGCCAGGATCTTCGAAGCAAATTCCGAAGACCTGAAGAATGCGGAGGCCGCAAACCTCGAAAAGCCACTCATTAAGAGGCTGAAATTCCAGGACGAGAAGCTTTCCGACGTAACGGACGGGATATTGAGCCTCAAGAAGCTTGAAGATCCTGTCGGCAGACAGACCCTTCACACGACTTTGGACGACGGATTGGAGCTTTACCGCGTTACATGCCCGATCGGCGTCATCGGCGTCATCTTTGAGAGCAGGCCTGACGCACTGGTCCAGATCGCAACCCTTTGCCTTAAGAGCGGAAATGCCATTTTCCTCAAGGGCGGCAGCGAGGCTGCCAATACGAATAAGGTTTTAGCTGAAGTCATATATAACGCGGGCGTAAAGTCGGGACTTCCCGAAGGATGGCTCCATCTCCTGACGACGCGCGCCGAGATAGCGGACATGCTGGGATTGGACGAGTACATCGATCTGATAATCCCCAGGGGATCCAACGCCTTCGTCCAATACATAATGCAGAACACCAACATTGCGGTCCTTGGTCATGCCGACGGCGTCTGCCACACCTATATCAATGAAAAGGCGGATCCAGACAAGGCGATCAAGGTAGCGATCGACGCTAAAACTCAGTACGTCTCGGTCTGCAACGCGACGGAGACCTTCCTCGTTGACGAGGCTTTGAAGAACACGTTGCTCCCTGAGCTGGTCAAGGCCCTCCGCGACGCGGGCGTTACGATCTACGGAGACGACTACGTTTCCGAGACTTTCGGCGCTGAAAAGGTTACCGAATGGCACCACGAGTACCTCGACATGAAGTGCTCGATAAAGGTAGTAAGCGGCATCGATGAGGCGATCTCCCACATCAACCGCAACGGTTCGGGCCACACCGACGCGATAATCACGGAAGACAAGGCTGCGGCTGAGCGCTTCATGCTCGGAGTCGATTCCGGAAGCGTCTACGTTAACTGCTCCACAAGGTTCGCAGACGGCTTCAGGTACGGATTCGGTGCGGAGGTAGGCGTTTCCACCTCGAAGATCCATGCCAGGGGCCCCGTAGGCCTTGAAGGACTTGTTTCCTACAAGTACAAGCTCATTGGAAACGGCGACATAGTAGGCGACTACGCTTCGGGCGCCAAGAAGTTCAAGCATGTCAAACACGACTGACAAACAATATTGGAGGCAATAACATGGTAGTTTCAGTAGCATCGGATCACGCAGGTTACGATTTAAGGCAGAAGGTCATCGCGCACCTCAAGGAGAAGGGCTTTGAAGTCATCGAAAGAGGCGCGGCTTCCGCAGAGGAGCCTTATTCATGGGTCGAGGCAGGCGAGCTGCTCGCAGACGACATCCTTTCAGGCAAGGCTGAAAAGGCCATCGCCATCTGCGGAACGGGAATCGGCATCTCGATTACCTGCAACAAGTTCAAGGGAATCCGCTGCGCACTGTCCCATAACGAGTACACCGCAAGGATCTGCCGCGAGCATAACGATGCAAACGTTCTTGCCTTCGGCGCAAGGGTTGTAGGTCAGGCGGTAGCCCTCGGCATGTTGGACGCCTTCTTTGAGGGCAGCTTCGGCGGCGGCAGGCACGGTGTGCGTGTTGACCAGCTTAAGGCTTTGGAAGATAAGAACTTTAAGTAATAAAGTAGGAAAAGCACTTTTTGGTGCGGTTTTTGCCTTTTAGGTGTAAAATGTCGGAGTAAGAAAGGGAGGATGGTTCTATGTATCAGGCCGTACTGTTTGCCGGATCATGGCTTTCTGAGTTCTGGCAGGCATTTTGCACCAAGTTTGTAGAGGCGTTCAAGCCCGGCGACATTGGTGAAGAGATAAGTGAGGGGATCCTTCAGGTCCAGCACTATTTCGACGTCGGCGATTACAAGCTCCTCATTACGGACGCCGTCATTGTCACATGGATCGCCGTTATCGCCTGCATAATCATTTTCAGCCTCATGGTGGGCAAGCAGACGATCCACCCGAATGGAAAGCAGACGCTCCTTTGGATGATTGTCGAGCTGATCATCAACGCGGCCATTGGCTTTGGCATGACGAAGAAGGAAGCCGAGGAAGTCGCTCCCATGATAATGACCTTCGGCATCGTCATTACCTCATGCAACTGCATTTCATTCCTCAAGTTCGCGCCGCCCGCCAAAAACATAGCGTTTCCTATAGGCTGCGCGGTCCTTGCGATCCTGTACGTCATCATAATCTCGATCAAGTTCATTGGATTTAAGGGTTTCTGGGTATCACTTACCACGCCTCTCAAGGCGATGCTGCCCTTCAAACTCTTGGATTTCGTCATCAAGCCCACTTCTTTGGCTTTGAGGCTTTTCGGAAACATCTTCGGTTCCTTCGTATTCATGGAGTTCTTGTCCATCTGCATTCCGATAATCGTCCCGGGAATCGTCGGACTCTGGTTCGACCTGGCTGACGGACTTTTGCAGGCGGTCGTTTTCTCGTATCTGACGATGTCTTACATCGGCGAGATAGTCGAAGTCGGTCACGAATTCAAGGAACATCCCGAGGAATTCAAGAAGCCTAAGAAGAACAAGCAAAAAGAGCAAGAGGCGCAGGCCGCTGCTTAAGAAAGTTAACAAAGTATCGAAAGGATATTTAGGAGGCATGATAAAAAGTTAAACAGGGAGATGTGAAAGCTTCATCACTGTTGTACACTTCAAGCAACAGTGAGACAGAGTAGATACTAACTCGACATAATTCATGTTCCAAGAGAACGTTTAGGAGAATGGGAAGTTAGCAATCGAATCATGCAGAGGTCGTAAGAGGCCGAATAGGAGATTGGAAGCATCACCCAACAGAAGCTGTCTTGCTGAAGAAACTTACGGAGATAAGAAAATGAGCAGGACAGAGAAAACAAGAAGGTTATGCGTAGGCGTAGATCTGCATAAGACACAGTTCACGGTAAGCGCATTAACAGAAGACGGAGAAGTAGTT
>JAFZVF010000075.1 GCA_017617935.1 Clostridiales bacterium
GACCACCACAGCAGAAGAGGACTTCTCATGATGGTTGGTAAGAGAAGAAACATCCTTGACTACCTCGCTTCAATCGATATCGAGCGTTACAGAACTCTTATTGCTAAACTCGGTATCAGAAAGTAATCTTAAACAAGATTATTTTGAGAGCGGTTCCTTACGGGACCGCTTTTTTATTGTATAATCAGGAAAAATCGCAAAGGGGGATCTCCCATGATCGATTCTTTTATCAGGGTTGGCGCGGCAACGCCGGAAGTCAAGGTCGCTGATACCGTTTTTAACGCAACGAGGATAATCGAGGCTGCCAAAAAGGCTTCCGATCGCGACTGCGGGATACTTGTATTCCCGGAGCTTTCGATAACGGGCTACACTTGTGGTGATCTTTTCCTTCAGTCAGCTCTTTTGGATGCCGCTAAGGAAGCGCTTCTCAGGATCGCATCAGAGACTGAAGACCTTGATATGGTCCTTATTACAGGACTCCCCGTAAAGTATGGCGGAAAGCTCTATAACTGCGCCGCGGTTACTTATCAGGGTCAGATCATCGGTCTGGTCCCCAAGCAGAACATCCCCAATTATTCAGAGTTCTACGAGATGCGCTATTTCACGCCTTTTGAGGGCAAGGAACTGCTCATGCTCGACGGCTTCATGGAAGACGAGTCGATCGATTTCGGCCCCGCCGTCTTTGAGTGCGGCGGAGTAAGGTTCGCGGTAGAGATCTGCGAGGACCTCTGGGTTCCCAAGAGCCCTTCGGTCAAGTATGCCGAGCACGGAGCTGAGATCATATTCAACCTGTCATGCTCGGACGAGGTCATTGGCAAGGCGGAGTTCAGAAGGAACCTCGTCGCTTCGCAGAGCGCAAAGCTCGTGGCAGCCTACGTTTACGCTGACGCGGGATTGGGCGAGTCCACGACCGACATGGTCTTTGCCGGCCACAACATAATAGCTGAGAACGGCAAGGTCCTTGCTGAAAGCAAGAAGTTCGAAGGCGGGATCATATACGGTGACGTTGACGTTGAGCGCCTTTCCAACGAGCGCAAGAGAATGAACACATTCAAGATGAAGACTACGGGCGACGACTATGTCAACAACCTGTCGTTCGATTGTGAGTTCCCTGACGTCGAGCTCGAGCGTCACATAGCGAAAACTCCGTTCGTCCCCGAGGACAGGAAGGACCTCGCTCAAAGGTGCGAAGACATCCTTAACATGCAGGCTGCGGGACTTTATACGAGAATGTCCAAGATCGGCTCAAAGAAAGCCGTCATCGGTCTTTCCGGAGGACTCGATTCCACGCTCGCGCTTATCGTTACGGTTCACGCGTTTGACCGTTTGGGACTTCCCAGAGACGGCATAATCGCGATCACGATGCCCGGCTTTGGCACGACTTCGCGCACCAAGAACAACTCGATGAGGCTTGCAGAAGAATACGGCTGCACGCTCCGTGAGATAAGCATCTCTGACGCGGTCAACCAGCATTTCAAGGACATCGGTCACGATCCTTCGGTTCAGGACATCACATACGAGAATGCCCAGGCGAGGGAGCGCACACAGATCCTGATGGACATTGCAAACCAGGAGGGCGGACTCGTCGTCGGAACGGGCGACCTCTCCGAACTTGCTCTCGGATGGGCTACGTATAACGGTGACCACATGTCGATGTACGGCGTAAACGCTTCGATCCCGAAGACGCTCGTAAGACACCTCGTTTCCTATGAAGCGGAACGCACGGCTTCCGTCAGCGAGAAGCTTTCCAAGGCTCTCGAAGACATCGTCGCTACGCCTGTATCCCCTGAACTTCTGCCGCCTACGGAAGACGGACAGATATCGCAGAAGACGGAGGAGAAGGTCGGACCTTACGAGTTGCACGACTTCTTCCTTTACTATTTCGTCAGGTGCGGATTTGCGCCTTCCAAGATCTACCGCCTTGCACGGATCGCTTTCGAAGGCAGCTACGATGATGAAACGATCTACAAGTGGGAAGAGACCTTCATCAAGAGGTTCTTCGCCCAGCAGTTTAAGCGTTCGTGCCTGCCTGACGGCCCCAAGGTCGGTACCGTCACGCTCTCGCCGAGAGGCGATTGGAGGATGCCTTCTGACGCTTCCAGGAACATTTGGCTTGAAGACCTTCAGACTGTAAAGGAATGAATATGAAATCAGTAGTTTGTTTTGGCGATTCGAACACTTACGGACACGATCCCGCAACGGGCGACAGGCTTCCCGATTCGGTGAGGTGGACCTGCCTTCTGCAGAACCTCTTGGGCGACGGCTACAAGGTAATAGAGGAAGGCCTTAACGGCAGGACGACCGTCTTTGACGACCCCAATGACGACTGGAAGAACGGCGTCGATTACATCAAGGGCATCTTGTGCACTCACAGGCCCGTGGATTACCTTGTCATCATGCTGGGAACGAACGACATGAAGACCGTTTACAACGCGACGGTCGAAGAGATAGCCGCAGGCCTCGAAGAGATCGTCCTCAGAGCCGAAAAGACCATGGACCTCAAGCAGGGTTACGTTCCGAAGATCCTGATCGTATCTCCGCCGGAAATCTCCACGGACATCCTCACGGGACCCTTCAGCGGTTCTTTTGACGAGGTCGCGATCGAGAAGTCGAAGCGTCTGGCAGAAAACTACAAGAAGATCGCAAACAAGCACGGCTGCGGATTTATAGATGCCAAGCAGTACATAAAGCCTTCAAAGGAAGACGGACTCCACCTGGACGCTGACGGCCACAAGGGTTTGGCGGACGTAATCGCAAAAACGATACCCGAACTTTGAAAATGTAATTTTGTTTTTGCGCATCTTAATATATAATAAATAAGTTCGAGAAGGAGCGTAGTAAGTAGATTGACTGCCCGAACATCGAGCTTATTTTTTTGCTCGGACCGTGAATCTGCGGACTACCTCCTTTGCAATACTAAATTTCGAAAAGGAGTTCAGATTAATGGAAAAGATTTTCAAGACTGAAATCGCCGGCAGACCGTTGGTAGTCGAGACCGGCAAGATCGCCCAGTTTTCGAACGGCGCATGCCTCATCAGATACGGTGAGACTTCCGTTCTGTCAACTGTTACCGCTTCACAGACCCCTAGAGAGGGAGTCGACTTCTTCCCGCTTTCAGTAGATTACGAGGAGAAGATGTATGCCGTAGGCAAGCTTCCCGGCGGCTTCATGAAGAGAGAGGGAAGACCCGGAGAAAAGGCAATCCTTACTTCACGCGTCATCGACCGCCCCGTAAGGCCTTTGTTCCCTAAGGACCTCAGAAACGACGTCTGCGTCAACAACCTCGTTATGTCCGTTGACCCTGACTGCTCTCCCGAGATCACCGCAATGCTCGGTACTTCAATTGCAATCGCAATCTCCGACATTCCGTGGAAGGGACCTATCGGCGGCGTAGTACTCGGCCTCATCGACGGCCAGACAATCATCAACCCTACGCTTGAACAGCGTCAGGAATCCCAGATGTACGTTACACTCGCTGGTACGCTCACCAAGATCTGCATGGTCGAGGCTGGCGCTAACGAGGTTCCGGATGACGTAATGCTCAACGCTATCGCTGAGGGCCACGTCGTTATCAAGCAGATCTGCGAATTCATCAACGGAATCGTTGCTGAGATCGGCAAGGAGAAGTTCACTTACGAGCCTGCCGACGTACCCGAGGAGATCTTCGAAGCAGTCAAGGAATTTGGCTGGGACAAGATGAGGGAAGCAGTCCTCGCAGTAGACAAGTCAGTCCGTGACGCTAATGTTGCAGCACTTCAGGAAGAAGTCGCCGCAATGCTCGAAGAGAAGGAAGAGGGCCTTTCAAAGTGGGCACCTGACGCCATCTACAAGCTCGAGAAGAAGGTCGTTCGTGACTACCTCTTCCGTGAGCACAGAAGAGTTGACGGCCGTGCTCTTGACGAGATCAGGCCTTTGTCCTGCGACGTAGGCGTTCTGCCCAGAGTTCACGGTTCCGGTTTCTTCCAGAGAGGCCAGACGCAGGTAATGAACATCTGCACATTGGCTCCTCTTGCTGAAGCACAGAAGCTCGAGGGCCTCGATGAGCAGACCTACAAGAGATACGTGCACCACTACAACATGCCTGGTTATTCAACAGGCGAGGCTAAGCCTTCCAGATCTCCCGGACGCCGTGAGATCGGTCACGGAGCTCTTGCTGAGAGATCCCTGATTCCGGTTCTCCCTTCCGAGGAAGAGTTCCCTTATGCAATCCGTACGGTATCAGAGATCACGATGTCCAACGGTTCCACTTCACAGGGTTCCGTCTGCGCTTCGACTCTGTCACTCATGGATGCGGGCGTTCCGATCAAGAGACCTGTAGCAGGCATCTCTTCCGGACTTATCACGGATCCTGACAACGAAGACAACTTCCTCGTATTCATGGACATCCAGGGCATCGAGGACTTCTTCGGCGACATGGACTTCAAGGTTGCTGGTACAACAGAGGGTATCACTTCCATCCAGGTCGACATCAAGGTCGAGGGCCTCACGCTTGACATCATCAAGGCTGCTTTCGAGATGACGCACAAGGGAAGACTTCAGATCATCAACGACGTAATCCTTCCCCGCATCCCTGCACCTCGTGCAGAGCTCAACAAGTGGGCTCCGAGGATCATCTCCATGCAGGTTCCCGTTGACAAGATCAGGGAAGTCATCGGTTCAGGCGGAAAGGTCATCAACAAGATCATCGCTGACACGGGCGCTCAGATCAACATCAACGACGACGGCATGGTCTACATCTCTTCACCTGATCTTGAGGCAGCCGACAAGGCTAAGACCATCATCACGGGCATCGTTTCCGATCCTGAGGTAGGCACGGAGTACGACGGTACCGTAACAAGGCTTATGGACTTCGGCGCATTCGTCGAGTTCCTGCCCGGCAAGGAAGGCCTCGTACACATTTCCAAGATGGCTTGGAACAGGGTCGAGAAGGTTGAAGACGTTCTCCACGAGGGAGACAAGGTTCACGTCAAGCTCATCGAGATCGATTCTCAGGGCAGACTCAACCTTTCCATCAGGGACTGCCTCCCTAAGCCTGAGGGCTATGTAGAGGAAGAGCCCAGGAGACGTGAGAACCGTCCTAACCGTGAGCGCCGCGGAGGCTTCGGCGGCAGAAACGGCGGCCGCAACAACAACGAGGACAACGGCGGCGAAGACAGAAAGGGAAGAAGAAGGGAATTCTGATATCCCGTTAAAGTAGGATCATACGGAGGTCCGCGCAAGACAGCTCTGAACATTTTGGAGAACTTGGCGGGCCTTCCGTTTTTAGAGGATTAGGCAATTGAGTTTTAAGAGCACCACAATTCGAAAAGCGCTGATGACGGCAGGATTCGTTCTTGCCGCTGCCGTTTTCGCAGGCTGTGCCTTTAATGGTCTTAACGCTGAAAAAGGAAACGAGACGAGTGCGGATCTTGCAGTGACGGAGACTACGTTCGCTCCGGAGACGACGCCTGAACCGACCGCGACGCCCACACCAACGCCGACACCCGAGCCGACCGCGACTCCCACTCCGACGCCGACGCCCGAACCCTTGACCGTAAAGGTGTCTTTCGCGGGTGACTGCACGCTTTGCTCTGACGCAAGGACTTACAATCATTTTGATGCGGTGGTAAAGAAGAGATGGGATTATCCATTTAAGAACTGCAAGAGCATCTTCGAAAACGATGACCTCACATTGGTCAACTGTGAGATGGCGATTACTAACAACAAGGCTCATGCAAAGAAAGCCTTTGTTTTCGCGATGAAGCCTGAGGGCACCAAGTATTTTACACATGCGAGCATCGAGGCCGTAAATCTTGCAAATAACCACACGTTGGATTTCGGTCAGTCAGGTCTCAAGGATACGAGAAAGAACCTTACCAAGGCGGGGATCCTTTGGAGCGACACGTCCAACTATTCGATCTATACCGCCAAGAACGGCGTTAAGATCGGCATGTGCGGCTATACTTCGTCAGGCGGTCTTTCCAAGACGTACAAGCTCATCAATCAGCTGAGGGACAAGGGTTGCCAGATCGTAATCGTATCCTGCCACTGGGGCATTGAGGCAAAGTACAAGCAGACTTCGAGCCAGGTATCAAGGGGACATGCCTTGATTAACCACGGCGCTGACATCGTCATCGGAACGCATCCTCATAGGCTTCAGCCGATCGAAGTATACAAGGGCAAATACATTCTCTACAGCATCGGCAATTTCTGCTTCGGCGGGCATACGAATCCGAGCGATCCGGACAGCTGCATCGCGCAGTGCACCTTCGTGCTTGACGAGACGGGCAAAAAGGTCACGGAATACAGGCTCAACATCATTCCTTACTCGCTGAGAAGTTCGAAGAAGGGCAATGACTATTGTCCGAAGCCTTACGCTTTCGAAGGAAAGGCTTATGACAGGGTAATGTCGCGTCTCAACTGGGCTCAGGGAGACGAGTGATCAAAAGGAGGAGAGGTTATGGCAAACGGAAAAGTTTTGGTGGTAATGGGATCCGATTCCGATTTTCCCGTAATGGAGGGATGCTTCAAGATGCTGAACAAGTTCGGCGTTGAGTTTGAGGCTGACGTCGCATCTGCGCACAGGACGCCCGAGCGCGCCCACGAGCTTGCGGCAACCGCAGAGGAAAAGGGTTTCAAGGTAATAATCGCGGCAGCCGGATTGGCTGCACATCTTGCAGGCGTTCTCGCGGCAAGCACCACGCTCCCCGTTATCGGAGTACCCTGCAAGGGCGGTGCTCTTAACGGCGTTGACGCGCTTTATGCAACCGTTCAGATGCCTACCGGCATTCCTGTTGCAACGGTTGCGATCGACGGTGGTTCAAATGCCGCGATCCTCGCATGCCAGATCCTTGCGCTTTCAGACGCTGAACTTTCACAGGCACTCAAGGATTACAAGAAGAGCCTCGCATCTTCAGTTGCCGAGCGTGACGCAAGGCTTAAGCAGAAGATAGCTGAAATGGACAAATAATCAAATCTATCATAAGAAGGACGGAACAAAATGAGCGGAATTTTCGGTTGTTATGACATTAAAGGTCAGACACAGAACATTGCAAAAGATGCATTTTACGGCGTCTTTTCGCTTCAGCACAGAGGTCAGGAATGCGCAGGCATCGCTGTAAACGACAACGGCACTTTCCTCGTGCACAAGGCAATGGGATTGGTTACGGACGTTTTCGATGAAGTGACTCTGTCTGCATTGCAGGGCAATTGCGCGATCGCGCACTGCAAGGGCGGTTCTCCGCGTGAGAACGGACCTGAAGCGATCCAGCCGATCTCGATCAAATCAAGAGTCGGAAGCATTGCGCTTACTTCAGATTCCGTCATCATGAACGCTAACAAGGTTAGAGACGAGCTCAAGGACCAGGGTGCGATCTTCCAGACCAATACCGATTCCGAGATAATCGTTTCCCTCTTCTCAAGAAACAGGATCAGGACTGATGACTGCGAGCATGCGATCCTCGAGACGATGAAGCAGATCCACGGCGTTTACGCCATGATCTTCATGACCGAAGACAAGCTGATCGGCGTCAGGGACCCGTACGGACTCAGACCTTTGATCCTCGGCCAGAAAGGTGACAGATACTATATCTCTTCCGAATCCTGCGCTCTTGACGCGATCGGATGCGATACCGTCAGGGATTTCCTGCCCGGCGAGATCGTTACGATATCAAAGGACGGCATGAGTTCACTGCTTTATGACGACTCCGTCGAAAAGAAGGACGGCAAGGTTTGCGTATTCGAATACGTTTACATCGCAAGGCCTGACTCGTTAATGGATAAGATGTCCATTTTCGATTCCAGATATAGAGTCGGTATGGCGCTCGCAAAAGAGAGCCCTGCAGACGTCGATCTCGTAATCGGCGCGCCTGACTCAGGCAATGCGGCTGCAGAAGGCTATGCGGCAGGATTGGGCGTTGCTTACGGTTCAGGACTTCTCAAGAACAGATACGTAGGCAGAACCTTCATCAAGAGCACGCAGCAGCAGAGGGAACTTGCCGTTAGAATGAAGTTCGCTGCCCTCAAGACTGCGATCAAGGACAAGAGGATCGCCATCGTTGACGACTCGCTCGTAAGAGGTACGACGACAAAGCACATCATCTCGTTCCTCAGGGAGAACGGCGCCAAGGAAGTTCACGTAAGGCTTGCATCTCCTCCGGTTAAGTTCGGTTGTTTCTATGGAGCCAATGCTTCTTCAGAGACGGAGCTTCCCGCAAGTTCAAAGACCACGGCTGAGATCTGCGAAATGATCGGTGCCGATTCCCTTGCATACATAAGTATCAAGTCTTTGAAGGAATCCCTTAACACGATCGACTGCGGCGTGTGCGCGGCATGCTTCGACGGTGATTTCATTGCAGGCACTCCTGAGGACAACGAATAATAAGGAGAGACTATGAAGATAGCGGTTTTCGTATCCGGAGGCGGAACAAATCTCCAGGCCATTATCGACAACACCAAGACGGGCATCTTGAAGGATATTGAGATCGTTCTTGTCTTGTCTTCTTCACCTTCCGCATATGCATTGAAGAGGGCGGAGGAAAACGGGATAAAGTCCGTCGTTGTCAGGGCTGCCGATTATCCTTCAAGAGAAGAATGGGATACCGAGATGGCTGAATGCGTCAAGGCTTCAGGTGCTGAACTGATAGTCCTCGCGGGATATCTCTCGCTCATCGGACCGAAGACCGTTTCGATGTATTCCAACCGCATTATCAACATCCACCCGGCACTGATCCCGTCGTTCTGCGGAGCCGGCATGTACGGAATAAAGCCCCACAAGGCCGCTATCGCAAGGGGAGTTAAGGTCTCCGGAGCTACCGTTCATTTCGTGAACGAGAACTACGACGAAGGTCCGATCCTTTTGCAGAAGGCTGTTGAAGTACTTCCGGACGATACGCCGGAAACGCTTCAGAAAAGGATAATGCAGGAGTGCGAATGGCAGATCCTGCCCAAGGCTATCAGGCTCATCGCTGACGGAAAGGTCACGATCGACAATAACAGAGCTTTTATAAGAGAATAAAACATAAAAACATTCGGAGGTGAGAACATGAAAACTGCAGATCTTGGAGAATTGTTGAAGAGCAACGCTTATCCCGGAAGAGGAATCGTCATCGGAAGAAGCGAGGACGGTACTAAGGCTGTAACGGCTTATTTCATCATGGGCAGGAGCGTCAATTCCCGTAACCGCGTCTTTACAGAGACCGAGGACGGAATTAAGACGGAAGCATTCGATCCTTCGAAGCTTACCGATCCGCACCTCATCATCTATTCGCCGGTAAGGGTACTCGGCAACAAGACGATCGTTACCAATGGTGACCAGACGGATACCATTTACGATCTCATGGACAAACAGTGCACCTTCGAGCAGTCCTTAAGGGGCAGGGAATTCGAGGATGACGCTCCGAATTACACTCCCCGTATATCAGGCATCATGCACATCGAGAACGGCACTTACAATTACGCAATGTCTATCCTCAAGAGCGCTGACGGCAATCCCGAATCGACCGAGCGTCATACGTTCACTTACTCCAATCCGCTTCCCGGCGTCGGAAGGTTCCTTCACACCTACATGGGCGACGGCAGCCCGCTTCCTTCTTTCGAAGGCGAGCCTGAGAAGGTTGCTATAAGCGGAGACATCGATACATTCACAAACGACGTTTGGAATGCGCTTAACGAAGACAACAAGGTCTCTCTCTTCGTAAGATTCATCAACATCGAAGACGGTACTTATGAGACAAGGATCGTCAACAAGAACGTTAAATAATCCGCGTAGTAGCGGTGACAGGAGGAAAAACATATGTCTAACGAAATGGCTCTCAAGTACGGTTGCAACCCCAACCAGAAGCCTTCCAGGATCTTCATGAAAGACGGTTCGGAGCTTCCCATCACGGTATTGAACGGCAAGCCGGGTTACATCAACCTTTTGGACGCTTTCAACGGCTGGCAGCTTGTAAAAGAACTTAAGGAAGCAACAGGACTTCCTGCAGCCACGTCTTTCAAGCACGTTTCACCTGCAGGCGCTGCAGTAGGCAAGCCCCTCTCTGAGACTGAAGCAAAGATCTACTTTGTAGACGATCTTGGCGAACTTTCTCCCATCGCTTGCGCTTATGCAAGGGCAAGAGGTGCTGACAGAATGTCTTCATACGGTGATTTCACTGCTCTTTCCGATACTTGCGACGCCATTACCGCTACAATGCTCGCAAGAGAAGTGTCTGACGGCATCATCGCTCCCGATTACACGCCCGAAGCTTTAGAGATCCTTAAGACAAAGAGAAAGGGCACGTATAACGTAATCAAGATCGACGCTTCCTATAAGCCCGCTCCGATCGAGACAAAGGAAGTTTACGGTGTAACTTTCGAGCAGGGAAGAAACGAGTTCGAGATCAACCACGCTCTCTTGGACAACGTCGTTACCGACAATAAGGACATCCCTGAGGATAAGAAGATCGACCTCTTGATCTCCCTCATCACGCTCAAGTACACACAGTCCAATTCCGTCTGCTACGTTAAGGATGGTCAGGCTATCGGCATCGGCGCAGGCCAGCAGTCCAGAATCCACTGCACAAGACTCGCAGGCAACAAGGCTGACAACTGGTGGCTCAGACAGAGCCCTCAGGTATTGGGTCTCCAGTTCGTTGACGACATCCGCCGTCCTGACAGGGACAATGCCATCGACGTTTACATCTCCGACGAGTACGAGGACGTTCTCGCAGAAGGCACGTGGCAGAACATCTTCAAGGTTAAGCCCGAAGTATTCACAAGAGAAGAGAAGAAGGCTTGGCTCGCTAAGAACGACAACGTTGCTCTTGGTTCTGACGCATTCTTCCCGTTCGGTGACAACATCGAGCGTGCTCACAAGAGCGGCGTTAAGTACATCGCAGAACCCGGCGGCTCCATCCGTGACGACCACGTCATCATGACGTGCAACAAGTACGGCATTGCAATGGCGTTTACGGGAATGAGGCTGTTCCACCATTAAAAACGAAAAAGGAACTCTGCTCGCTAAGGTCCTCCGCGCTTCGCTTGTGCGGAAATCGCTCGCAGAGTTCTTTTTCTTTGGATTGCGGAAGACGCTCGCAAAGCCCTCTTTTTCATGGAAGCGCCTGCGGAAGACGCTCGGAAAGCCATCTTTTATTGTTGAAGAATTAAACATCGAGTGAGCGAAGTCTTTTGGCTTCGCTCGCTCTTTTTATTTCACTTATCCGGGCAGTCATGGTACAACTTATATATCTTTGTGAAAAAACGATCAGGGGGAAATGAACATGGCAGAGAACGAAGAAACCAAGGCTTTGGAAGCGAAGACTGAGGAGGTTGTTGAAACCGTGGATGAGAAGGGCGAAAGCGGCGTTGCAGTGAATAAGTCCAAGAGCGGGTTCCCCGATTTGAGTGACCGCGAGCTTCTGGTCGAACTTCTCAAGGAACAGAAGAAGACCAGCAGGAGATCCCTCATCACTGCTTCGGCGCTGGTTGCCATCTGCGTAATGATCGGCATTGCCGTTCTCATTATCGTTCCGAAGGTTATTTCCACGCTGAACAATGCCTATAAGGCGATCGACGGAATTCAGACCGTCGTGGTCAATGCCGACAAAGCCATTTCTTCCGTGGAACAGTCCTTGGACGGCATTGACGAGATGGTAAAGAACGTCGACAAGGTCGTGGTTGACAATACGGAGGCGGTAAGCAAGACCGTTGATCAGATGAGCAACATCGACGTTGCCACGCTCAATAAATCCATCAAGGAACTTAGCGAGATAATAGAGCCTTTGGCGAAGTTCTTCAGGCGCTGATATTAAAAGCGTATCAGGTGGAGTATTGCTGAACGGGAGCGGGCGGCTGCATTGCTCCTGAGTCAACGCGGTAACGCTTGACGAAGTAGGAGCGGCCGACTTCCGCGACCCAGAAGGCGTACTTGTTGGCAACGCCGGTGTCATAACCGGAATGCCATACGTAAGGGCCCGGCTTCAAGTCGATCTCCTTGTCGCCCTTTTTCTTGCCGTGGAAGTACTCGTATTCTTTGACTGAAGTGCTCTGTATTCCCGCGTAGATGGCGCAGTGGATCGGCTTTTTCTTTTTGTTGTAGAAGATTATGATGTCGCCGGGCTTGCAGTAGGTCGTGAGCCAGGTGTTGAATTCGTCTTCGGTTATATAGACTTCCTTCTTTTTCCAGGTCTTTCTGACCAGTTTCTTGAGCTTGGTCTGCGCAACGGGCTTGCAGATGACGACCCTGCCGGCGCTGTCCTTGTAGGTGAACGTGTTTGAGAGCAGGGCTTCAAGCGCGCTCAGGCCGATCCATTCGTTGAGCCTTGCATACTTGCTCTTTTTTGTGGCTTTGCCGAGATCCGTGCCGAGAGCGTCTACGAGGCATGCGGCTACAAGGGCATCACACCTCATTTCCTTGTAAGGAGTCCTGTTATAGTATTTCGCGCGGCGGAGAACCTTGGAACCGAAGTTTGTGCCGGTTCCGATCATCCATTCGCTGACGCCTGAAGATTCGTTCGTGGAGGTGAACGAGTATCCGATGGTGCTCTTAACGCCTCTTAACGCTCCGGGATCCTTACCGCCTTTTCTGACGAGGACGACCTGTATTCCTTCGACGCGTCTGCCGATGCCTCTGGATCCCGCGGCCTCGCCGTTCTTGGACCAGTTAAACCAACCGAGACCGCCGATGTAGGTCCTGTAGTATATGTCATAATGGCTGGCGACTTCTCCGTAGAGCTTTATCTCGATCGCTTCGATCCTTTTGCTTTGGCCTATAACGCCGCACAGCTCGCCGTCAGAGGCCCAGTTCTGCCAGCCACGGATGCCTGAAACGAATGCGCGGTATTGGATGCCGCCCGTGTATTCGTTGCTGCGGATGGACATCTCTATGCCTTCCATGCGCTTCTTTCTTCCGGGGCGGCCTGCCGTCTGCTTGTTGTACTTCCAGGTCTTTTCCCATCCGGAAGACTGCATGTAAGTCCTGAAGGACAAATCGGTGTTGCCTTCCATGCGGTTGCGCCTGACGAGCATTACGCGGATCTCCTCGACCCTTCGTCCTTCGGCGGCGCTTCCCGCGACCGCTCCGTCACAGACCCAGCCCTCGAGGTCCTTGTGAAGATCGGTGCTTGCCGAGTACCAGATGCTGTAATCCTCGCCAAGCTGGCCGTCGAGCTTCATCTGGATGGCCGTTATCTGGCGGGGTTTGGTGGACATTCCGGTGTTTTGGCCATTGCTGACCCATTCCTGCCAGCCTTTTTTGCTGACGTAGATGCGGTACTGAAGTGAACCGGCGATGCTCTTGTCGTTCATGCTCAAATTGACGTTCAGAGTCTGAAGGCCTTTGCCGCTGTCTTTTTGTCCGAGAGTCAGGATGCCGCATTCGAATTTGCCGATCGAATGGCCCGTGCCGGTGACGAAGGTGGTTCCGGACATGGTATAGGGACTGTCTGCGGATGCCTTAACGGAAAAGCATGATAAAAGGATGCCCGCTGAAATGAGAAGGGCAAGAAGACAAGATATGGATCTATTTATAATCGTCTTAAACAAGTACACCCCGATTATAAAAAAGCCCCGGAACTCATTACCGGGGCCCATATTCTGGAGCCAATGGTGGGAGTCGAACCCACGACCTATTCATTACGAGTGAATTGCTCTACCACTGAGCCACATTGGCACACTAATGAAATATACTTGTTTAACTTATTTCTGTCAAGTAAATCTATTTTTATAATACTTTTAGTATTTGCGATATAATTGTTTTATCAGGAGGTACGGGAAGTGTTTGCAAAAAAGATCGGTGCTCTGGCTTTGGCATTGTGCTTGTCATTGTCTTTGGGCGCATGCCGTAACGAAGCGGATACCTTTCCCGTCATCAAGGACGCGTCAAACACTTCCGAGCCGTCCGAATCTGAGACGACCACAGTCACCAAGCCAAATACCGACGGCATCAAGACGCTGAAAGTGGCGCTGCCTTATTCGGAAGAGACCGTAAGGTGCCTTTCTGCGATGTTTTACGCCAAGAACAACGGTTCCTGGGACGGTTCGTTAACCGGAGGCGACGTCGACATAAGGGCGCTTGCCTCGGTAGCCACTAATTACGTAATCCAAAACATAGGCGTCACCAATGATGGAGCCAACCTCGAGAACCTGAACGGGTGGAAGAATTCCGGAGGCGTTCCCGACCTTTATCTCGCTGCGGATCCCCAGTCGGCCGCCGCTTCAGGAATGGCCGCTGACGTAAGCTCTTACGCGTCGAACAATCCCTACATAGACGGGGGAAAGATCTACGCGGCTTCCATGTCGTCGCAGCTTGAGGAGGGAAGGCTTTACGGGATTCCCCACTATTGCTCGGCTACGGTCATTTTCGGCAACAGGGACTACGTTCCTAAGAACGGCCGCCTTCAGGCAAAATACACGACTGAAGACTTCACGCGTTATCTTGAGCAGACTTACGGCTCATTCAAGTGCGTTCCGCTCGCTTCCGCCTATGAACTCATGCCTTATCTAGGTTCGTGCTTTTCGGGCGACAAGAGCGTCTCGTACATGATGTTCGATGAATACAGGACGGACAAGGAGTCTGCGGAGACGGTTATCGCCTCTGCTTCCGGCTTCATTAAGAAGCTTTATGAATCCAAGCTCTCCTCAAACAACGACAAGGAAGGCGCGGATCCCGTTTTCTCAAGGAACGCCGCGCTTTGGGTCGGATCCTCGGTCAACTGCAGGAAGTGGGGAGAATACTATCCCGACAAGCTTTACTATCTGCATCTGCCCTGCGAGAGCACCTCGAATCCCGGAATCCCTTATTTGAGGGCATATTCGCTCTGCGTTTCCAAGGACTGTGCGGACAAGAAGTTTGCAGCTGATTTCGCAACCTTCATCTCGTACGATGAAGACGCCCAAATGCTGATTTACAGGATGGAAAACATGGAAGGCCTAATACCGCTCGTCCGTTCCAGCAAGGTTTGGAACATGGCGGCCAACGAGGGCGCTTTCGGAAGCATGGTGACCGATTTCCGCCAGACGATGGACAATGCGGTCTATTGTCCCGGAAGCTTTGACAATCCGCTCTACCGCAAGACCAATGAATACACGGCGTCATATTTTACGGGCAACAACGACAGATTCAATGCGGAGGCGTGCTATGGCTTACTCGATTGAGCTTCGCAGGATCCATATCAGGGACAGCGCGTTGCTTCGTTCCCGCGGTCTCATGGAGGGCACCTTGTCACTTATCGAAGATGACATCAGGTCATTCGGCCAGGGGAGCTCCGGAGAGGCCATGATCGCCCAGAAAAATGAAGAGATATATGCGATGGTCAAGCTTTTCAGGCCTGACAGAAGAAAGTGCAGGGCACACCTCGAATTCGTATTTACCAAAGACGCCAATGCGGACACCCAGAGCGCGATATTGGACCGCATGCTCGAATACTGCTTCATGGAGGAGTTCTATCACAAGGTAACCGTGATCTGCGACAGCGGAAACGAGGGCCTTGAGAGGATACTCCTGGGAGCCGGGTTCGTTCAGGAGGCCGTTTTGAGGGATGAGGTCAGGAACAAGGCGGGTTTCTCGGATTCCGGATTGTTCTCAATGCTCTCTTATGAATATCCCGCATACAACGTCTGCTTCGTTCCGTTCGAACTCGGAGTAGCGATGGTCGGCGGCGGAAAAGACTATATAGACAAGGTCAGGATCTTCCACTACGGCCAGAAGATAGAAAATGACGCTTTTGCGAACAACGTGGCGGGCGGACTCGGTCTGCTCGAAGAGACCGGCGAGCTCGCAAAAAACGATGGCAGATACGCGATCGAAGAAGAGCAGTATGGATATCTGCCCGAAGAGGTGGCGATCGCAAGCCTGCAGCTGAACGAGTACTTTTCGAGCAACAGGTCCGTGTTTGAAGTCAATACCAGGTTTGCCCAGGGGACGGACTTCCAGCGTGAAGTGTGGAACGCGCTTTGCGGAATTCCTTACGGCGCGACCGTAAGCTATGAGGACGTCGCCATGAAGGTCACCGGAGGCGACAAGGCGAAGGCGAGAAAGATCACCAGGGCGGTAGGTTCAGCCTGCGGCGACAATCCGATATCCATCATCGTGCCATGCCACCGCGTCATCGGCAAGGACGGAAGCATCGTCGGCTATTCGGCGGGCTTGGACGTAAAGGACTATCTGCTGCTCCACGAAAGCTTTACCGCGATTACGCCGCTTGGCACTACGGAGGCATAAAATGGCAAAACACGACAAGACTCCGGTTGGGATCTCAACGATATTGAATCCCGTTCCGGTCGTAATGGTTTCATGCGCTGGAAAAGAGCCTGACGCAAGACCGAATGTAATGACGGCCGCCTGGGCGGGAACGGTCAATTCGGAACCGCCGATGTTATCGGTAAGCATAAGAAAATCCAGGTATTCTCACAAGCTCATTTCTGAAACTGGAGAATTCGTTGTAAACCTCGTTTCCAAGTCTTTGTGCAAGCCGTGTGACTATTGCGGCGTCAGGTCCGGAGCGGACGAGGACAAGTACGCGAAATGCGGGCTGACTCCCGTAAGGGCGGAGGGCCTCGAATACGCTTATGCGATCAAGGAATCACCCGTATCGATTTCATGCAAGGTGAAGAGCGTTACCGAATTGGGCTCCCACGACATGTTCATAGGCGAGATCGTTGCCGTTACGGCTGATTCGTATCTCCTGGACGACAAGGGCAGGCTCTGCCTGGACAACGCGAATCTCGTTGCATACAACCACGGGGAGTACTTCCTGTTGGGCGAGAAGCTCGGATTCTTCGGATATTCCGTTGCTTCTGAAGAAATATTGAAGAAGAGGATGGGCAGATAATGAAGTTCAAAGGCATAACCAAGACTTTTGCAGGCAGGTTCATACATTTTTACAAAGCCGAGTATGAGACCGAAAAGGGCAATCAGAAGATCTACGAGATGGTTTCAAGAGACGGAAACATCCAGGGCCTTGAAAACGGAATAAAGAACGACAAGTGCGATGCGGTCATACTGATCATCACTTCGGTCGACGGCAAAAAGATCCTTTTGAACAAGGAGTTCCGCATGGCGGTAGGCGATTTTGCTTACAATTTCCCCGCAGGATTGATCGATCCGGGCGAAAGCCTTGAAGAGGCAGCGAGGAGGGAGCTCTGGGAAGAGACCGGCCTCAAGCTCGAAAAGATAGAAGAAGTCCTGCCCGTAAGCTTTTCGGCGGTCGGCATCACGAACGAGAAGAGCCGCTGCGTAATTGGAACGGCTTCAGGCGAGTTTGCTCCGAGCACCTCTGACGAAGAGGAGATAGAGGCCGCCTGGTATGACAAGGAGCAGATAAGAGAGCTCCTCAAGGGCAGTTCTTTTGCCGCAAGAACGCAGGCATACTGCTGGTGGTGGGCTAAACAGGACTGACCCTCGTTTTCGCAAATAAGATTGACTCATTATGACCCGAAATATTATTTACTTTTCGGGTCAAATTATCTATTATTCTAATGTTTGTTTAAATCTTTATTAAAGGAGTGCTAATTATGGATATTTCACCACTTCAGAAGGCAAGATATGAGTATCAGCCCAAGCTCCCCGGAATGCTCAGGAACGGCATTTCCGAGATCGGCGTTCAGGAAGGCGCGGCTACGCAGAGCGTTGCTGATCAGGACAAGATCAAGGAGCTTTTCCCCAACACGTACGGTAAGCCTGAGATCACTTTCGTTAAGGGTGCCAACACTTCTGCTGCCAAGAAGCAGGTCGTAGGCGTCATCCTTTCAGGCGGACAGGCTCCGGGCGGACACAACGTCATCTCCGGCCTCTATGACGCTCTTAAGGCTACAAACCCTGAGAACCAGCTCCTTGGCTTCAAGAAGGGACCTGACGGACTTCTCAAGAACGACTACGTCGTATTTGACGACAAGTTCATCGA
Organism: Clostridiales bacterium; assembly: GCA_017617935.1. Lineage (GTDB taxonomy): Bacteria > Bacillota > Clostridia > Saccharofermentanales > Saccharofermentanaceae > Saccharofermentans. The sequence continues at coordinate 17,859 of JAFZVF010000075.1, forward strand.
CGCATACAGAAATACCGGCGGTTTCGACATCATCGGTTCCGGCAGAACAAAACTCGAGACGGAAGAGCAGTTCAACACCGTTGCTGAGTATGCCAAGGAGAACGGCCTTACCGCTATCGTCATCATCGGTGGTGACGACTCCAACACAAACGCTGCCACGCTCGCTGAGTATATGGCTGCTCATAACACAGGCATCCAGGTCATCGGCTGCCCCAAGACGATCGACGGCGACCTCAAGAACGAGGACATCGAGGCTTCTTTCGGTTTCGATACAGCTACAAAGACATATTCCGAGCTCATCGGAAACATCGAGAGAGACGCTAACTCCGCAAAGAAGTATTGGCACTTCATCAAGGTTATGGGCCGCAGCGCTTCC
>JAFZVF010000076.1 GCA_017617935.1 Clostridiales bacterium
AAAGTACGCTAACAACGACTATCTCGTACACCTCGTAAAGGCTGCAGTTGAGCTTCACCCTGAGGTTCCTATGGTTCTTCACCTTGACCACGGCGCAGATTTCGAGACATGTAAGTCCTGCATCGATTCCGGCTTCACATCAGTCATGATCGACTATTCAAGCCACAGCTTCGAAGAGAACATTGCTGAGTCCAAGAAGGTTGCTGAGTATGCTCACGATCACGGCGTAGTCGTTGAGGCTGAGCTTGGTACACTCGCAGGCATCGAGGATGACGTTAAGGTTGAGGCAGGCAACGAGTCCTACACAAGACCTGAAGAGGTTGAGGAATTCGTTTCCAGAACAGGCGTTGACTCTCTCGCAATCGCTATCGGCACATCCCATGGCGCATACAAGTTCACACCCGCTCAGTGCACAAGAAACGAGCAGGGCATCCTCGTACCTCCGCCGCTCAGATTCGACGTTCTCGAAGAGTGCATGAAGAGAATCCCTGGATTCCCTATCGTTCTCCACGGTTCTTCTTCAGTTCCTCAGGAATACGTTTCCATCATCAACGAGTTCGGCGGCAAGATGCCTGACGCAATCGGAATCCCTGAAGAGCAGCTCCGTAAGGCAGCTAAGCTCGCTGTCTGCAAGATCAACATCGACTCTGACCTCCGTCTGGGCATGACAGCAGGCATCCGTAAGCACTTCACAGAGCACCCTGATCACTTCGATCCCCGTCAGTACCTCGGTGATGGCCGTGCTAACGTTAAGGCTATCGTTGCTCACAAGATCAAGGAAGTTCTCGGATCCGACAACAAGATCTGATTTCCGTAAAGACTTGAATAATTCAAGACCCGGCAGAGATTTTTCTGCCGGGTTTTGTTATAATTCCACCTATGAAATCCAAGAAGACCAGTCTCAAGCCTTTATATGAACGCCCCGGCAGGCTTTCGCCTGGGCGCGGCGTTCCCGTTCCCGGGAAAACGCCCAATGAGGACCTCAAGATCAACGTTCACTACGATGACGAAGAGGAGATCCCGGATCCCGTAAAAGGCGTTACTCCCGAGTTTACCGTTCATTCGCTGAACGCCCTCGATCCTTTTGAGGATGAGGCGCTCCTTTCAGGAGAGGTAAAGCCGAAGAACACCGGAAAGTTTTCCGGCGTTGAAACCTATGAGTCCAAGATCTTTGAGGCGGAAGAGGACTTCGATGACGAAGAGGAGGAAGACGATCCTTCCGTTTTTACAAGGGACGGCCATAAGTTCATGGTAAATTCAGACCTTATGGCGGGCGGCGCTGAGCCCGTTCACGCGAAATCAGCTTACGATGCGGGCAACCCATCGTTTTTCACTGATGCAACGAAGCTTACTATTTCGCTGATAGCGCTGTTCGCGCTGATAATGATTGAATTTCTCGGACTGGTTTTGTTGCTTAAGTGAACCAAATTGATCTTAGCGCAAAGAAAAGGGCTGCAGATGCAGCCCTTTAATGTTTTGGATTGCCGAAAGGATCAGTCTTTCTTTTCCTTCTTGACGGGTTCGGACATTATGATCGAATCCTTTGAATGGGATGCGTCCGCCTTGTCCTCGAAGACGTAGTCTTTGCCGGGGAGGATCGCATTGAGGAGGATTCCGATGATGGAACCGATTGCCAGACCTGAAAGGGAGATGACGACCTTGCCGCAAAGAATGACGATGGCGCCTGCCGCACTATAGGTTACACCGATCGAAAGAACGAGGATGAGGGCGGCGATTATGACGTTTCTTGCCTTGCTGAAGTCGATCTTGTTCTCAACGACGTTTCTGACGCCGACTGCGGAGATCATACCGTAGAGAACGAGTGAGATGCCTCCTACAACGGGTGTGGGGATGGCGGCGATGCAGGCAGCGAGCTTAGGCGAAATTGAGAAGCAGATCGCGAAGATGGCTGCGAGCCTTACGACGAAAGGATCATAGACCTTGGAGAGTGTAAGGACGCCCGTATTCTCACCGTACGTCGTGTTTGCGGGAGCACCGAAGAGTGAAGCGAGAGTCGTTGCAAGACCGTCGCCCATGAGCGTTCTGTGGAGGCCGGGATCTTCGATGTAGTTCTTGCCGACTGTTGAGGAGATGGCTGAGATGTCGCCGATGTGCTCAACGATGGTTGCAAGGGAGATCGGAACGATCGTAACGATGGCTGTGATGAGAAGGCCTGAATCAAGCTTTCCGCCGGTGAAGATGCTGAAGACGGTATCGTTGTACTGGAAGGGGAGACCGATCCAAGCTGCATTCTTGATGTTGTTTATGCTGGCCTGAGTGAACAGCTGGAAGTTTGCGTTGCCTCCGAGGCAGTAGCAAAGGTTGGGAGCTTCATCCGTTCCGAGGTTGATGAGCTGGCCTGCACCTACGGTGAGGACGATGCAGAGGATGCATGCGCCGATGACGCCGAGGAGGATCGGAATGATCTTGATCATGCCCTTGCCCCAGATGTTGCAGATGACGATGATGAGGATCGCTACGATGGCTACGATCCAGTTCGTGGAGCAGCTGTTGATTGCCGTAGCGGAAAGGCAGAGGCCGATCGCGATGATGATCGGGCCCGTAACGATGGGCGGGAAGAACTTCATAACGCGGTTAACGCCGAAGATCTTGATTAGTCCTGCGAGGATGAGGTAGACGAGACCTGCAAGGGCAACGCCGAAGCATGCGTAAGGCAGGAGCTCCTTCTCACCGTTGGGAGCAATTGCGAAATATCCCGCAAGGAAAGCGAAGGATGAACCTAAGAATGCAGGAACCTTTCTCTTTGAGAGAAGGTGGAAAAGGATTGTTCCCAAACCTGCGAAAAGAAGCGTGGCTGACACCGACAGACCGGTGAGAGCAGGGACGAGGACGGTCGATCCGAACATGGCGAACATGTGCTGGAATCCGAGCACGATAACACGGCCGGCACCCAGTGATTTCGCGTCGTAGACAGCTCCATCCTGAAGACTGGATTTACTCATAACTAGCCCTCCGTTATGTTGTGGAATTTAATTTATGATAGCACTCTTGCGTAAAATTCAAGCAACGAATCTGACGTGAGACTGTAATATTTTTGAGGATAGATTTGTTTGTTTTGTTGACTTAAAAAATGATTCTACTAAAATATTCAAGAGGTTGCTTTTACCCTATTTTTCTATCAGAAAAAGGAGACGGAACATGCAGTACAAGGATTTTAAGAACGTTCAGATCATGGAACACCCGCTCATCAAGCATAAGATCTCGCTTATGAGAAGCGTTTACACGGGCAACTATGAATTCAGAAAGCTCGTTGAGGAAGTTGCCACGCTTGAGGCTTATGAGGCTTTGAGGGACCTTCCGCTTAAGGAAGTCGAGGTCCAGACTCCTCTTGAGACTACAATGACGCCCATGATCGACGGTAAGAAGTTTGCAATCGTTCCGATCCTTAGAGCGGGCCTTGGAATGGTACCCGGCGTACAGGCTCTGGCGCCTCTTGCAAAGGTCGGCCACATCGGTCTTTACAGGGACCCTGAGACCCATGAGCCGCACGATTACTACTGCAAACTTCCTGATCCCATCGATCAGCGTTTAATCCTCGTAGTTGACCCGATGCTCGCAACCGGCGGTTCCGCGGTTGACGCAGTCAATTCCATCAAGAAGCACGGCGGAAAGCACATCAAGTTCATGTGCATCATCGCGGCTCCCGTTGGAATCGAGAGGCTTGCAAAAGCTCATCCCGACATCGAGATCTACGTAGGAAACGTTGACAGGGAACTGAACGATCACGCGTACATCCTTCCCGGCCTTGGAGATGCCGGAGACAGGATTTTCGGTACGAAATAAGAATAAGTGGTATAATGCTCCTGCCATTTTGATGGCAAGAAGTTTTGGAGGTTTTATATGAAGTTATCTAAATTCGTCGCAGCATGCCTTACAGCGGTCATGCTCGTAATGCCGCTCACTTCATGCGGCAAGTCTGCACAGAAGAAGTTCGTCGTCGGATTCGATTCAGAGTTCCCGCCGATGGGTTTCGTTGACAAGGACGGTTCCTATGCAGGATTCGACCTTGATCTCGCAAAAGAGTGCGCAAAGAGAATGGGCATGGAGTTTGTAGCCCAGCCTATCGCTTGGGATTCCAAGGACAACGAGCTCAAGAGTGGCAACATCAGCTGCATCTGGAACGGCTTCACGATCACGGAAGAGAGAAAGTCCCAGTATGAATGGACTTACGCTTACATGAAGAACCAGCAGGTCGTAGTCGTTAAGAACGATTCTTCCGTCAAGGGCCTCGCTGATCTCGCAGGTCTCAAGGTCTGCGTTCAGAAGGATTCTTCCGGTCTTGAGGCTGTTGAAGGAAAGCCTGAGCTTAAGGCTTCTTTCAAGGAACTCGTTCAGGTCGATTCTTATCTCAATGCCATGATGGAGCTTGAGTCCGGCAGCGTTGACGCCATCGTCATGGACGAGATCGTCGCACGCTACGAGATTCAGACTTCAGGCAAGCCTTTCAAGGTTCTTGACGAGTCGATCTCCGCTGAAGAGTACGGCGTAGGTTTCCTTAAGGGCAACACGCAGCTCAGGGACAAGGTCCAGAAGGCTCTTGAAGAGATGGCCAAGGACGGAACCCTTGCAAAGATCTCCCAGAAGTGGTTCGGTTCCGACGTTACCACAATCGGCAAGTAATCAGCATTGAACTTATGCATTTTAAAGCCCCGTTCGTGATTTCGAGCGGGGCTTTAGTGTGCTATAATCCTTTGTATGAGTTTTTCGGGAATTTCATTGGATAACGGTATACTTTCCACTCTGACCGGCTGCTGCATCTTAATGGCGGTCGTCAGCCTCATCGTGTCAGAAGTTTGGATGAATTCCCTGAAGAAGCACTATCCTGAGGGCGCGAAGATAAAGAAACCGGCGTCGGTCCTGATCTTTCAGATTGCGGCAGCCTTTTTCGCCATTCCGCTTCTGATCGAGATAGTCATTAAGCTGATAAGTCTTGTCACGAGCGACCAGGAAAAGTTCATTTCGACGATCAAGCTGTTGGGCCAGGGCTTTGGCTTCTCGTTCGGAATCTTCTTCTTTACGATAATATTCTCACTGCCTTTGGGCCTTATCGTCGCGGCAGGGAAGATGTCGAAGATCAAGACGATATCCGCGTTCTTTACGGTATACGTCTCAGTCCTACGTGGCACGCCTTTGATGCTGCAGCTCCTGCTTGTTTATTTCGGACCATATTATCTGTTCGGAGTTACAACGGGCAACATCGAGATCGGCCCGTTCAACTACAGGTTCATCGCATCCATCATCGGCTTCTCATTGAACTACGCAGCGTATTTCGCTGAGATCTTCAGAGGCGGGATCCAGTCAATGTCCAAGGGCCAGTATGAAGCCGCGCAGGTATTGGGCTTTTCCAAGATGCAGACCTACTTCAAGATAATTCTGCCGCAGGTGGTGAAGAGGGTCCTTCCGTCAGTCGGAAACGAAGTCATCACGCTTGTAAAGGACACTTCTCTTGCGCAGGTATTGGCGGTTACTGAAATGTTCACGCAGGCGTCAGCGCTTGCATCTGCACAGGTATCCGTAATGCCTTTCATCGTTGCGGGACTTTTCTATTACCTTATGAACGTCATCATCGAGACTCTCTTAGGGCTCCTCGAGAAGAAGATGAACTATTACTCGTGAGGAACTGAAATGAACATTCTTGAGATGCATGACATACGTAAATCCTTCAATGACCTTGCCGTCCTCAAGGGTATAAACCTCACGGTCTCCCAGGGCGAGGTCGTTGCCGTAATAGGTCCGTCAGGCGGCGGAAAGTCTACGCTCCTGCGCTGTGCGACGACGCTCGAGAGGATCGATTCGGGAAAGATCGTAATAGGCGGTGACGTGCTCTGCGATTCCGACAACGGGAAGATCCATTACTGCGACAAGAAGATGCTCGCTGAGATCAGATCCAAGTTTGGACTCGTGTTCCAAAACTTCAATCTTTTCCCACATTTCTCCGTAAGGAGAAACGTCACTGAAGCGTTGATCCACGTGCATAATAAGACCAAGGCGGAAGCGGACAAGATCTGCGACGGCCTGCTTGCAAAAATGGATCTTACCGCAAAGGCAGACGAATATCCGTGCAACCTTTCAGGCGGCCAGCAGCAGAGGGTCTCTATCGCGAGGGCTTTGGCCACCAATCCTGAGATCATATTCTTTGACGAGCCCACGTCCGCTCTCGATCCGGAGCTTACCAAGGGCGTTCTCAAGGTCATCCGTGATCTGGCGGCAGAGAAGATGACGATGGTAATCGTAACCCATGAAATGTCCTTCGCCAGAGACGTTGCTGACCGTATAGTTTTCATGGACGGCGGAGTCATCGTGGAGGAGGGACCTGCATATGAATTGGTCACAAATCCGAAAGAGGAGAGGACCAAGAAGTTCCTCGCAGGTTATTGATAAATCAATAAAGGCCGCCCAAATGGACGGCCTTGTTTTTGAGTTGCTTTCTAATTACTTAAGAGTGTAATCAGTGTCGTTAATCTTGATCTTAGCGATGTTGTCGGTATCAACGAGACGGTTGAACAAAACGATGAAACCAGTGTCGTTTCCGCAGAGATAACCATAGCTTGCAGTGTTATCGTTGTATACGACGTATTCAGAACCATCCTTATTAGTGATCTTGAGGCTCTTAACCGAATCAAGCGCTTCGCCCTTGGAAGCCGTTCCGCCTGTGGAATCCCACTGCATGGCGATAGGGGAGATCTTGATCGTGCCGTTATCAGCTGACTTAAACACCTTAGAATCAAGCTTGTCCGCTACGGGGATCTTTACGGACTTTGAGTCCTTGATGTAGCTTGTATCGCCCTTGGGGTTATTGGCCTTCTCGATATTGGCTCTTGTATCCGTGTATTCCTGGCAGCTGAAGGTGATGTGATCAGTTATGGGAGAATGCGTTTCAGGTCCGAAAAGTGCATAGCCGTCACACAGGTACTCGTAGCAATAGAGCTTCGTATCCGTTGAACGTGCAAGGTCTACCCAGATCTTTCCGACGCCTTCGTCGAAGCCGAACATTATGTTCTGGTCTTCATTGAACCATGCGCCTTTAGCCTCGTTGTCAAACTGGCTGTAGTTAAAACAGTTGACTCCGCCGGGTCTTTCAACCGTGTAAGCCACAACGATTCCCATGCCGTCACGCACGACCGTCTCTACGGTGATGGTGGTGTCACCGATGGTGGTTGACACGGGGTTGGTCGTGTACTTTCCTGCCAAAAGGCGTGCTGCGACTTCTGGATCCTGGGATACGTATTCGATCTTGGGCATCGTGACGTCGTTGGTTACCGGATTGCCTTTATCGTCGATCTTGCCGCTTTCCACTACCTTTACCTGGTGGCTTGTGACGTTGGTTTTTCCTTCGTTTCCCCAGATCCTGTTAAAGAGCTCTCCGCCCATTGCGGCATTAACTACAAAAGGTGATGCAACTACGATCGCTAAAGCTGCTGCGGCGATCTTCGGGAACATGCCCGTCGTCTTAGCCTTTTTATTCTGTGTATATGTCTTCATCATTTTTTCCTTTCCCGCGAGATACCGGTCCGAGAAAACATGATCTTCCACGCCGTCGGTGATGTGATCGAATTCTTCAATACTGATATCTTTTTCGAATAAATCGTCATTGTAGAAATTGTCCATAGTAATCTCCTTTATTGGATTACCTCTGCTGTGAGGTTACCGGTCTTCAGGCTTCCTTATAGTCCTGACGCATCATCTTTTTGGCCCTTTCAAACCGTTTTCTTACATTTGCCTCTGAGATGCCCAGTTTGTCTGCGGTTTCCTTGACCGAATAATCTCTTACGACAAGGCATTCGACGACGTCATGATATTTCTCAGGAAGAGAGTTGATAAGGGGAGTGCATACGGCCCCATCTTCAGATTCGACGTCCGGTTCAACGGCTTCGCTGCTTACGACTTCTTCAAGGTTTTCCGTAAAGCTTACGATCTTGTTTTCGTTTTTTCTCTTGTTATAAATGTTGATCGAAGCGTTTTTGATCACTGTTATGATGAACCTTTTGCAATCGTCTGAATCTGCTTTGGGGAAGAACACCTTATGCTTTATCAGCTGCAGGAAAGCATCCTGAACGGCGTCTTCAGCAAGCGACTCGTCGTGCAATACGGATAATGCCACACGGAACATCTTCTGTTCGTATAACTCATAACAGCTTTCAATGAATGAAATTCTGTTAACAGGCAATGCCATTTACTTGTCTCCTTGTCGTTTACTTCGGGCCGTTTAGCTTAAAGCTTTCAGGATCCTTTACGTGGCCCTTCACCTCATATAACAAAACGGAATTTGATCTTGTGACAAATTTCTCAAACTTTTTTCGAAAATTCCTGCAGGAAATTGCGGTTAATTAGAAACAATACCTATTTAAGAGCAACAAAAAACCTGCCGGTAATTCCGGCAGGTCTTGTGTTAGCTAAACTTAATTCTCAGGCTTGTAGCTGTCCTTGAGGGATACCGCCATGTTGAATACCAGGTGACCTGGTTTTGAGTCCTTGGAATCGGCACAGAAGTAACCCGTTCTGAGGAACTGGAACCTGTCCTGAGGCTGCGTGTTTTCGAGTGACTTTTCAAGCTTGGCGCCCTTGATGATCTTGAGCGAATCAGGGTTGATGAAGTCAAGGTAATTGCAGTCTGCAAGATCGGGCTGCTCCGTGGTGAAGAGCCTGTTGTAAAGTCTGATCTCGCCGTCAACGGCGTTGTTGGCGTCGACCCAATGGATGGTGGACTTGATCTTTCTTCCGTCAGCGGGATCTCCGCCCCTGGATTCGGGATCGTACGTGCAGTGAATAACGGTTATATTGCCGTCAGCGTCCTTTTCGCAGGATACGCACTTAACGACGTAAGCACCCTTGAGACGGACCTCGTTGCCGGGGAAGAGCCTGAAATACTTCGGGGCGGGGACTTCCATGAAGTCTTCCTGCTCGATGTAGAGCTCTCTGGAGAAGGTAACGTTACGCGTGCCCGCAGTTTCGTCCTTGGGGTTGTTCTCCACGACAACTTCTTCGGTCTGTCCCTCGGGATAGTTGTCGATGACGAGCTTGACGGGATTGATTACCGCCATGACGCGCTTTGCGTGCTCGTTAAGGTCTTCTCTCAGGCAGTATTCGAGGAATGCGAAATCAACAACGCTGTTGACCTTTGCAACGCCGTTTCTTGCGGAGAAGTTGTGGATGGAGGCAGGCGTATAGCCTCTGCGTCTCAAACCACAGAGAGTGGGCATTCTGGGGTCATCCCAGCCGTCAACGATGCCTGCTTCGATCATGGCACGGAGCTTTCTCTTGGAAAGAACGGTGTGCGTGATGCCGAGCCTTGCAAACTCGATCTGACGGGGTTTGCATTCAACGGAAATGTTTTCAACGACCCAGTTGTAAAGCGGCCTGTGAGCCTCAAACTCAAGAGAGCAGAGGGAGTGGGTGATGCCTTCGAGCGCGTCCTCGATCGGATGAGCGAAGTCGTACATCGGGTAGATGCACCATTCGTTTCCCGTTCTGTGATGCGGCATGTGGTTGATCCTGTAGATGACGGGGTCTCTCATGTTGAAGTTGCCTGAAGCGAGGTCGATCTTGGCGCGGAGCGTCATCTTGCCGTCCTCAAACTCGCCGGCTCTCATTCTCTTGAACAGATCGAGGCTCTCTTCGATGGGCCTGTCACGGTAAGGGCTCTGTGCGGGAGTCTGCGTATCGCCCCTCATGTCCTTCATCTGCTCGGGAGTGAGCTCGCAAACGTATGCGAGGCCCTTGTTGATCAGCTCGACCGCGAATCCGTACATCTGTTCGAAATACTCGGAAGCATAGTAAAATCTGTCGTCCCAGTCATGGCCCAACCAGTGGATGTCTTCCTTGATAGCCTCAACGAATTCCTCATCCTCTTTTGTGGGGTTTGTGTCATCCATTCTGAGGTTGCAAAGGCCGCCGTATTTCTCGGCCATTCCGAAGTCGATCTCCAAAGCCTTTGCGTGGCCGATGTGAAGATAGCCGTTGGGTTCGGGCGGGAATCTCGTGTGGACCTTTTTGCCGTAGACCCTTCCGCCTTCCTTAAGCTCTTCGTCGATTATCTGCTCAATGAAATTCTTGCTTTCTGCCATACCTGACACTCCTGATCAAAGTCTTGAATATGCGTGTTTAATTCTCTTAAGTGATTCTTCCTTGCCGAGAAGGAGCATAACCTCTGAGCATCCGCCCGGGGTTACGGCGACTCCCGCAGCCGCGATCCTTACGGGCCACATGACTACGGAGTTCTTGACCTCAAGGCTCTCTGCAAGCGTCTTCATCGCTTCGGTGATCGCATCCCTGTCCCATTCGAGGTTTTCGAGAACGGGGATGGCCTTTTCGAGCATTTCCTTTGAAGATTCAATGGTCGACTTGCTCTTCTTGTGTTCAAAGAGTTCAAGTTCGAAATCACCGTAGTTCTTGATGAAAGAGAGCTTTTCGGTGATCTCCGTGAACTTAACGATTCTGGGCTTTAAGAGCTCTGCGAGAAGGGAGTAGCATGAAGGATCCACGCCTGCCTCGTCGTAGTAAGGCTTTGCGTGCGCAAGGAACTCTTCGTCCGTCATTGCCTTGATGTGCTCCGCATTGACCCATGAAAGCTTGTCGTAGTCGAAGACGGCGGGTGACTTGGAGATGCCGTTGATGTCAAATGCTTCAATGAGCTCTTTAAGGGAGAAGATCTCTCTCGTGTCCTTGGGAGCCCATCCGAGAAGGGCGATGTAGTTGATGATGGCCTCGGGCAGATATCCTTCGTTTACGAGATCCATGAAGCCCGTTGAGCCGTGGCGCTTTGAAAGCTTGGAGATGACCTCTTTGCCTTCCTCGTCGACCGACTTGCCCATGATGAGAGGCAGGTGGATGTATGTGGGGATCTCCCAGCCGAAAGCCTCGTAAAGAAGGTTGTATTTCGGCGTTGAAGAAAGATATTCGCTGCCTCTGACGACGTGCGTGATGCCCATTGTGTGGTCATCGATGACGTTTGCAAAGTTGTATGTGGGGAAGCCGTCAGTCTTGATGAGAACCTGATCGTCAAGATCCTCGTTGGGGAACGTGATGTCGCCGTATACGAGGTCATGGTAAGAAGTGGATCCCGTAAGAGGCATCTTCTGTCTGATGACGTAAGGCATGCCTGCGTCAAGGTTCTTCTGGATCTCTTCGGCTGAAAGATCCCTGCAGTGACGGTCGTAGCCGGTGCCTTCGGGAGCGTTCTCCTTGAGGGCTTCAAGGCGTTCCTTGGTGCAGAAGCACCTGTAAGCCTTGCCTTCCTCGACGAGTTTCTCCGCGTAAGGCTTGTACATTGAAAGCCTCTCGCTCTGCACGTAGGGACCGAATTCGCCGCCGATGTCAGGACCTTCGTCATGCTTAAGGCCTGCAAGCTTCATCGTGTCATATATGACCTGAGTTGCGCCCTCAACGTAGCGTTCACGGTCGGTGTCTTCGATCCTCAATACGAAGGTGCCGCCTTCATGCTTTGCCGTAAGGTATTCATAAAGGGCCGTTCGAAGGTTTCCGACGTGCATAAATCCCGTGGGACTGGGTGCGAATCTCGTTCTTATTTTCATACATAACCTCTATTAATAAATTGCTTGAGCGTATATTCTAACACTTTTGTGGTAATATACAAATTATCTTTTAGGAGCCGGAGGCATGTTTTGGACAGACTTGACTGCAACAGGAATTTCGACTGCTTTGCGGGAGCGGGCATCGCTTCCGAATTCGCGGCCGGATACATGCTCGAAGTCCTCCAGAAAGAGGAGAGGAAGGGCGGGATCAAGGTCGCGATAATATCTGACCGTCAGGTTAGCGGATATTACTACAACAAGATCGAGAACCAGTTCGTCCTAAGGGACATCAAGCCTTATCTGATCACAATCGACGCCCAGGACAACAATAAGGACCTCAAGGCCGTGGCTACGATAATCGCGGACCTGACCGAGTTTGATTTCGGCCAGAGCGACTGCGTCATCGCATTTGGAGGCGGCGGAGTCATTGACTGCGCGTCTTTTGCGGTTTCGCTCTATACCGGCGGCTGCGGCTTCATCGTGATTCCCACGACTCTTGGCGCCATGATCGATTCTGCGGTTTCCCTCAAGTCATTCGTCAATTCAGGCAAGCATAAGGACAGCGCGAGCACTTCGAACTGCCAGAACGCGGTATTCATTGATCCGACGTTCCTTCCCACGGTGCCGGTCAAGTACCGCTCCAACGGTTATGCGCAGATAATCAGATACGGCGTTTTGGCCGATCCCGCGCTGCTTTCGGACCTTTCGACGATCTCGGATTCGGCTCCATCTGACATAAGGCTTTTCCTCAACAGGGCTTATGCGGCAAGGGCAGCCTTGGAGCGCAAGAATCCCGAGCTTCTGACTTTCGGAAATGAGATAGCTTCTGCAATTGAAGGCTATTTCAGGTTCATGAACTATTCCGAAGGCGAGGCTCTCGCGATCAGTCTTTACTCTTCGCTTCCCGAAAAGATACGCAAGGTGCTTGAGCCGTTGTATTCCAAACTCGGATTGTCCTACAGGCTTGAGGGCGTTTCAGGATCCATGATCAGAAAATCATTGGAAGATGCCTTAAACAGGAATAAGGATAAAACGGTAAAAGTGGTAGACTATGACAGAAACGCCGACGGAAAGATGGAGTGGGTGATCCGCGAGATCGACAAGTCTGAGGCGATGAAGCTGTTCGAAAAGAGGCTGGCCGTGATCAGTCCTTCGGACGGTTAAGACAGAGGTTGTTGTATTGAACGGTTTTATAAAGAAGATTAACGGCAGAAGCATAACTGCATTGGCCCTAGCCTTTTCGCTTGGGCTCTCAATGTTCGTCACTTCCTGCAAGAATAAGGATGACAAGAAGGTAAAGCCTGCTGATTACGGCAGCTACGGTTCTGATTTCGCAAGGCAGCTTGCAAAGGATTTCCCTGACAGAAAGCCTTATTCGGAAGGCGAGAAGGCTGCGGGCGAAGTTATCAGGCAGGAGATGGTCAAGCTTAAGTACGAGCCTGAAGTCCAGACCTTCACGACCAAGAACGGCACTTCCGCAAACTACGTCGTAAAGATTCCGGGAACGGGGTTCTATGACTTGAATGACGGCGGCGAGGTCAAGATGAAGCACAGGATAGCCGTTATCGGTGCACACTACGACAATCTTCCGCCGGCAGACAAAAAGACCGGCAAGGCGAACGCCAAGACTAATTCTAAAGCTGACGGAACTGCAGAGACGACGGAGATCGAATACTCCTACGACGGCATCAATGACAACGCGTCCGGTACGGCATGCCTTCTTACGGCCATGAAGGCTTTTTCAGAGTATCCTGCATTCTCTTATGACGTTTACTTCGTGGCTTTCGGAGCTGGAAACGACGATTACGCAGGCGCAAGGGAATTCTACAATTCGCTGACTTCAGAAGAAAAACTCAAGATCGACGTCATGTATTGCGCGGAAAGCCTTTATGCGGGCGACAAGGTGTATGCTTCGTCAGGCTTCAAGTCCCTCAATTCAGAGACCAGGTACAAGATGAGAAGAAAACTCTATCAGGCTTACGACGTGTGCTTTGCGAACACCTTGTACACCAACTACGGATTTGATCTTTACTATAACGAATCCGGCGTTAAGACCGATCTTAACGGTGACGGCACGGAAGACATCTATAACGAGGTTTCCGCCAACAAGTCAGACTATATAGTCTTTGACGAAGCGGGCATCCCGATCGTCTTCTTCGACAGTTATGAGTACAACTTCACGAAGATGGAAGACATGAAGGAGACGAAGAACCTGAACCTACAGAATTACGGCGGGATCATCAGAAGGACGAACGATGACTCCGCGTTGTTCCTCGATTCCATGCTTGTCGAGCCTGACTATGACAGAAACGGAGACGGCGAGATCGACTGCAGCGGAGACCGTTTGCAGATAAGGATTAACGCGATAGCGTTCATCATCGTCGAATCACTTCTCAAGGGTTCCGATTACGGCTTGACCAAGGCTCAGTACGATGAGTATCTTGCCCAAAAGGCCAAGGAGGAGGCGCTGGCTTCCGTTAACTCTGAAACGACGCAGGCTACCTTGCCTTCGACGAGAAAGACCACGGCTGAAACTTCCGAGAGCTCGGAGGAGACCACAACGGAATCCACCGCCGCTACAACCACCAAGGCTCCCACAAAGAAGCCTACTAAGAAGCCGACCAAGAAGCCTACAAAGAAACCAACCTCCAAGGCTAAGAAAAAGACTTAATACTCATGATCCGTCTTAAGAACATCAGAGCCTTTGACGGTTCCCTGATGCCCGACGTCGAAGTTGATGACGGCAGGGGAACGCTGGAAGAACGGGACGTGTCGGAACTGCTGGCGATTCCTGGTTATTTCGATTCTCACATACACGGTTCATTTGGCTTTGACGTGTCTAACGGTGTAACTGATGACGTATTCAGTCTTGCTCAAAAGCTGCCATCCTTCGGCGTTTCCGTATTTCTTCCCACATTGATGACTCTTGATGAGGAGAAGATCCTTAAGGCGGCACAAGCCGTTTCGGAGGCTGCTGAAAGACTCAAAACTTTTGACGGTTCTTACGCAACCATCGCAGGATTAAGGCTGGAAGGGCCGTGCCTCAGCCCTTTTAAGGCGGGCGTTCAAAATCCGGAAAGCCTTGTCGGTGCCGAAAAGCTTTCAGAGATCATCACAAAGCTGGAATCGGGTTTTCCGGGACTTGTCAGGATGATCGACGTTGCACCCGAGATCGACGGCGCGATCGATCTCGTAAAAGAATACAAAGACGGATACGTTTTCTCGCTCGCCCACTCCGACTGCGGTTACGACAAGGCAACGGAATTCTTCAGGGCGGGAGGGAAGTGCCTTACACATGCGCTAAATGCCATGAGGCCCTGCCTTAAGCGTGACCCCGGCCCTTTGGGAGCCGCTTTTGATCACAAGGATTCATACATAGAGGTCATCTGTGACGGTTATCATATAGATCAGACCGTTCTTCGGATGCTTTTCAATCTTTTCGATGGAAGGATCGCGGTCATCTCTGATGCGATGAGGGCGGCGGGAATGCCTGACGGGACTTACGGCCTCGGAGGTACGGAAGTTGAATCAAGGGGCGGAAGGACTTATTTCGGGCCTTCCGGAAATCTCGCGGGCTCCGTTACGAATCTTTCTGAAGAATCTGAGAGGCTTTTCTCATACGGCATACCTGAAAAGTCCATTGTCAGGGCGCTGACTCAAACTCCCAAAGACCGGCTTGGCTTTGAAAACGGCTTCGTTTCGGCTGACGGAAAATACGAGATTAACTTTGTGGACAAGCATTTGAGGTTAATGTGCGTTATTTCCCGCGGAAGGCTTGTAACTCCTTACATTATGTTATAATTATTTAGTTATAAGTACTTCCGAAGGAGCCTGATTGATGTCAAATACCGCTTTTATCAGTCAGATATATGAGTTCATAAACGAGCTTATAAAGTCACTCGACAGCGGTACTCTGTTCTTTGGAAGCTTTTGGGACTTTATCCGTTACGCTGCGGACATCCTGCTTGTAACGTTCCTTTTCTACACGATACTTCTCTTCATCAGGCAGACGAGGGCTTGGCAGCTCATCAAGGGTATCGTTCTCATCCTTATCTTCGTAATGTTCTGCGGCGTAATAGGCCTCGACATGGTAGGCTTCATCTTCAACAGGATGCTATATGTCGTTGCGATACTGTTCGTAGTCTTGTTCCAGCCTGAATTGAGAAGGGCTTTGGAGACCGTTGGCCTTCGTACGTCTTCAAGATTTACCGATCCGTTCAAACATCAGGAAAAGCTCAACAGCACTGAGCTTTCCGCCTTCATCAACGAGATCTGCATCGCATGCAAGGAGATGGGAAGATCCTATACGGGCGCCCTCATCCTTATCGAGCGAAAGACAAAGCTCGACGAGCTCCTTTCGCAGGAGAACGTCGTTCAGTTTGATTCATCAGTCACGAGTTCAGTCCTTCAGAGCATTTTCTACAAGGGCTCTCCGATGCACGACGGCGGACTTCTCATCAGGGACGGAAGGATAATCGCCGCCCGTTGCCACGTCCCGCTTTCCGTTACCATGCACGCTCTTGAAAGAACGGGCACAAGGCACAGGGCCGCTATCGGCGCGAGCGAGATGGGCGACACGGTCGTAGTAGTCGTTTCCGAAGAGAGGGGAAAGACTTCGATCGCAGTAAACGGAAGGCTTTTCGAGATGCACGATTCAAAAGAACTCGAGGCAAACCTTTCTTATCTCCTTGGACTTACTTCATACGAGACGGGAAAGACGGGCATCTCAAAGATCTTCGGCAAATTCAGGAAGCGCCCGGCTACTGCCGAGGCTGCCAACAAGACGCCTTCATCCACCGAAGAAGCTGATAAGGGTTCTGAAGTCAATAATGAGAATACCGCGGCTTCGCCTCTCGTCATCAAGACGAAGGAAGCTGACCAGACGAGCAATGCAAAGCGCGTCAGCGTGGCGACCAGAGTGATGTTTCTCATAATTTCGCTGTTCCTTTCATTGTTCCTCTGGCTCTACATCCAGATCGACAACAATCCTGTCGTCAGCAGGAACATTACGGTTCCGATCTCTTATCCGGAAGACAGGAAGGACATCTCTGTTTCATACCCGCTTGACGAGGTCGAGCTCAGGATCGTCGGACGAAAGAACACGATCAATTCGCTTTCAGCCAAGGACATTACCGCGACGGTCAATTACGATTCGATCAAGGAAAACCAGGAAGGCATCTTTGAAGTTGACGTCGTAGTAAAGAGCAAGGATTCCAACGTGTATTTCCGTGTGGAACGCCAGAATCCGCCTACGCTCAGGGTTTTGAAGTTCAAAACGCAGACTTAGTAAACCAATGCGGCTACTCGCCGCATTTTTATACGGAGGACAAAAACATGTTTGAAACACAGAATCTGATCGATCTGAGCCATACCATTGCGGCTCCGCTCTTTGAAGGAAAGCAGTATCCCTGGGAAGTGCTTCCCCTCATCAAGGACTTCATCCTTAAGATCGGCCCGACCCTTGATCCCGAGGTTTATGAGAAGAGGGGAGAGGACGTATGGGTAGCCAAGAGCGCCGTTATATTCGATTCCGCTTACATCAAGGGCCCCGCGATCATCGGACCTGAGACTGAAGTAAGGCACTGCGCATTCATCAGGGGCAATGCGATCGTTGGAACGCATTGCGTGGTCGGCAACTCAACCGAGCTCAAGAACGTCATCCTCTGCGACAACGTTCAGGTTCCTCACTATAACTACGTTGGTGACTCCGTATTGGGTTACAAGGCTCACCTCGGTGCAGGATCCATCACTTCAAACGTCAAGTCCGACAAGAAACTCGTAAAGGTTCATTCAGCTGAAGGCGACATCGAGACCGGTCTCAAGAAGTTCGCCGCGATCGTAGGCGACAACGTTGAAGTCGGCTGCGGAAGCGTTCTTAATCCTGGAACGGTCGTAGGAAGAGGTTCCAGAGTTTATCCGCTCTCCATGGTAAGAGGCGTCATTCCTGAGAACTCCATCTACAAGAAGGCGGGAGAGATCGCTGGCATTTCCGAAGGCTGATATCGATTAAAACTCTACAAACAAAAAGGACCGTACGTCGTACGGTCCTTGGTTTTTTATTCAGTCTTGATCAAACTACCGTGTCCTTGAGCTTGTCGAAAGCGAGCTTTGCGACCTGTCTGACGTTTGGATCGGAATCGGCGAAAGCGAGCTTCTTCACGTACTCTTCGCAGTGCTTTGCGTGAATGTCTGCGGCAGCGGTTGCGGCGGCAGCGCGCACTTGAGGAGAAGCGTCACGGAGAAGGGGAATGAGAGCCATGCCGGAATCGTAAGTAGGGATGAGACCCATTGCGATCGCTACAGCCATTCTAACGTCGTCGTCCGGGTTGTCAGCATACTTAATAAGCGCACCGAGCTTCTGCTTGGAACCAAGTTTTTGTATCTTGTCTCTTAAAGCGTCTGATCTACCCATAAACTACTCCTGAATAATTATGGCTACTTATATTATAGTGTATTCAAACAACTTTTATTATAAATAAACTGTTTCAATTATGTTAATTGCCAGTTGTAGCAAAAATATGCTTGTTTTTATACAAGTTGCTTTATAATACAGTTTGATTATACATTCATTTTTGGAAATATGAAATAGAATTTGATATTATAAAGTTCATTTTTTTGAGGTGTTTATCTAAATGAGATCAAGAATATTGGCAATGATAATGGTGATGGTAATGCTGCTCCCGTTGTCTTCGTGCTCGAAGAATCTGGGCCCCGAAACATTGCCTTCCACGACCGTTACCGAGTCGACCGAACCCACTACGGCTCCCACCGAATCTACGAAGAGCACTGAACCTACTGACACTGAACCGCTCCCTCCGGAGCCGACCAGCATCCCGCTCGTTACCAAGATGCCGGTCAAGTCATATGGTCAGCTTATCGTTTCCGGTGGCAATCTCACGACAAAGAATAAGGCTCCCGTCGTTTTGAGGGGCGTAAGTTCAGACGCGCTCAACCAGTGCTCCGGCTTCTTTGGAGCTGAGACGGTAAAGACGATCGCGGAGGACTGGGGCGCTGACGTTATAAGGATCGCGGTTCCTGCCGACAAGGGTGAGGACACTTACATTTCTTCTGCGGAAAAGTATTTCAAGCAGACTTGCGACATCATTGACCTTTGCGTGAGCCAGGGCCTCTACGTCATCGTAAACTGGCATAACGACAATGACGGAGACCCCAACGCCAACAAGAAGAAGGCTATTGAATTCTTTACCAGGGTCGCGGGCGTTTATGCCGACAGCCCGAACGTAATGTATGAGATCTGCAACGAGGGAAGCGGAGTCAGGTCAGGCGACAAGAAGAAGCGCAACGTTGACTGGAAGAACACCATAAAGCCTTATGCGGAGGAAGTCATCAAGGCAATAAGGGCGATCGACAAGGACAACGTCATCATCGTCGGTACCGCGGATTACTGCCGTGACATCGAATCGATCGCGGCAAACCCGATCAAGGGCGGCAACATCGCATATGCCGTACATTTCAGTGCAGGAACTGACGGAGAGGATCTCCAGACGAAGATCTTTAATGCAAAGAAGGCGGGCGTCTGCGTGGTCGCTACCGAATGGAAGACTACGGATTCTTCCGGCGTCAGCGCGGCCAATTCCGAAAGCACTGCAAAGTGGCTCGATTTCCTTGAAGAGAACAAGATCAGCTGGTGCAATGGCTTCATCGGCGGAAACAACAATTCAAACGCAAACGCGCTTCTTTTCGGAAGCGAGAGATATTCGATCGAGGACATCTTCGCAGGACACTGGCCTGACGGACTCATCTCTGAATCGGGCATCATTGTCAGGGACAGGCTTCTTGCAGCAAAGGGAACGAAGAAACCTGATACCGTCTATACTCCCGAGGACAACGGTGACCTTCCTGACGAAGGCGACCTCCCTGATAACGAAGACCAGCCGGAACCTTGATCCATGGATTATCAGATAGCCACCAGACGCGGCAGGTATGAGATGCTTGCCATCGAGACTGACAGGCTGAGGCTTGCCGTTCTCAAGAAGAGCGAAGCTCCGCGCGTGGCCGAATATCTGATAAGGAACCGTGACTTTCACAAGCGCTTTGCTCAGACCCATCAGGATTCGTATTTCACGGTAAGTGAACAGCGCAAATTCCTCGCCTATGATTGTGATTCCTTTCTCTCCGGTAGCCTCGTCCCGCTATGGATAACCTTGAAGGACGGCACCGAGATAATCGGCAGGGTCTCCTTTTTCAATCTTGCATACGGTGGCATGATGAACTGCGCCGTAGGTTACCATCTCGACAAGGACCATGTCGGAAACGGGTACATGACTGAGGCCCTGCAGGCAGCCTGCAGCTTCATGTTCAGGGAGTACAGAATGCACAGGATCGAGGCTTTCATACTTCCGGAGAACGAGCCTTCGATAAAGCTGATAAGGCGCGCTGGCTTTGCGGAAGAAGGGGAAAGGATCTCTTACATGCACATAAACGGGCAGTACAGGGACCACGAAGCGTTCTGTCTTTTGGAGCCTGATTACCGCAAAAAAGCCTGAAAACGGCTATTGTTTTAGTTTGTAATAAAATTAATACATTTTTTTCGGTATAATATGCAATAATATGTAAAAAGGATATTAATCTGTGGAGGTGATTAACGTGAACAGCAAATTGGCGGCCGCAAGAATTACTGCCGGCATGCTTGTTGGTGTTATGGTTTTAAGCTTTGCCGCTTGCGGTAAGAAGACCAAACCGACCATAGCATCTACTACCACTTCAGAGCAGATCACTACTACTACGACTACTGCGCCTACGACTAAACTTACTACTTATTCGGGCCCGCTGACCAACGATCAGCCTGTTACATGGAAGGAAACCACTCTTGACCAGCAGGTTACTTACTATGCAAAGGTTACCAAGGGCGAGTTCCTTAACATTAGAAAGGGACCCGGAACGGAGTACACGAAGGTCGGTACGCTTACGAGAGGCCAGACGATAGTCGTTGTAGCCAGAACGAGCAACGGATGGTATAAGACGATCGACGGCTTCTACGCTTCGGAGACTTATCTTTCCAAGAAACCCCCGACGGCTTGATATTTCCTGTTGACCAATTCAGGATGTTAGTGTAATATCTACTTCGCCGAAAATGTTTCGGCGATATACGCGAGTGTAGTTCAATGGTAGAACTTCAGCCTTCCAAGCTGACCACGTGGGTTCGATTCCCATCACTCGCTCCAGGGTCATTAGCTCAGCTGGATAGAGCAACAGCCTTCTAAGCTGTGGGCCGGAGGTTCGAGTCC
>JAFZVF010000006.1 GCA_017617935.1 Clostridiales bacterium
TGTCTATATCCGTTTGACGCACATACTGGATCCCCTTTTTGTTTTCACGATAGACCCGCTCGCTGAAGATAAACGTGCGGTCCTTTCCCTTTCCGGAGGATTCGATCAAGCCCTGCTCTATCATGTTTTCAATTGCGGAACGAACTTTGTTTTCGCTCAAATTGGTCGCGGTAACGATCCGCTCTATGCTGATCCTTCTCTCCGTTTTCAGAAGAGAGAGTATCATCAGCGTATAAATCGACAGCGGCTTCCCTTGCCGGTTCTGCTCATCGGTAATCAGCTTTATGAATGGAAGATCGGCTTTTGCCCTTTGAATGAACAGTTTTATAACGCGGCTCGTGGATTCAGAGTAATCAGGCCACGGCCTTCCAAACATTATCGATCCTTCAAAGATACGATCTATGCCCCTGCCGGTTTTCTCTGCCAGACCTATCCTTTTCATAGCGTCCGCAAGAGCGGGATTCCTGCCGTGCGGTTCAACGGTCAACAGGTTTTGAAGCGTGACGCCATCGATAAAGCCTCCCGGATTGCTTATCGAAAGACCTTCGTCGTCCACTAAAACGCGAACGCTTCCCAACATGGTATAGTCTCTGTGACAGAACGCATTTACGAGACCTTCGCGGAATGCGGACCAATCGAATTCCGGGATCGGAAGCCTGAGGAATCCGTATTCCATTTCCCTCTCGGGGTTCCACGCCTTCAAATATGTTTCGAAATCTTCAAACAGCTCCAATAGAGGCTTGCTGCTTTCTTCGTTCATGCGCACGGCAGTGCCCTCGAGGACTTGGAAAGCGGCTTTAGCTGTCGGCATTAACTCCGCGATCCGCTCCTCTCTTCCGAGGAGCAGCATTCCTGCTACTGTCGGAACGTAGTGGTCTCCTGAAGAAACAACAAGGCGAAGCGCGATATCAAGTTCATCATCCGCAAGCGAAAGCAGATTCTTCTCCCCACCCGGCCGCGTTTGGATGATCTTCCTTAATCTGACGCGCTGATTCGGATCCAGGTCTTCTATGGTCGCTCCGGGCAAAGGCTGCGCAGAAAAATCCAGCAGCCCAAGCTCAGCCATCCTGGAAGGTATCTCATAAGAGAACATTGGAACAACTTCTGGAGAACCATCGGGTTTCAGTCTTCTGCGTAGAAGCTTGCCGGAAGCCGTGGATGCAACCACCCTGCTACGCGGAACTTCTATTCTTAATACCTCTTGATCTTCTTCTATGATTATTTCTGCCCTTACAGTAATTGGCGGAACAACATTGTTTGCTATAAGAGCGGCAACACCGATGGGGTCTTTATGATTCTTATGAACACCCGTGATCTCGCCGTCGTCCTCTACGCCAAGATAAAGCACGCCGCCGACCGTGTTGGTCATGCCGACTATAGCTTCGATAAGGTCACGGTCCGAATAGTCCTTAATATCGCTCTTGAATTCAACTTCAAGGCTTTCTTTTTGCGGAATTGTCCTCATAATTCTCACCTCAATTCAATCGGTTAACTCATTATATCATATTTTAACTCATTTGTCGAGTTAAAA
>JAFZVF010000077.1 GCA_017617935.1 Clostridiales bacterium
CGTGTCACTGGTTCGATTCCGGTTCTGGGCACCAAAGAAGGACTGCAACTTGCAGTCCTTTTTCTTTTCCCTTTCTTTATCTTTACAATTCGCTTACAACGGCCGTCCGGCAAGCCTGGTTTTGTATAATCCCTAATGTCAGGTCTTATTTAAAAGACTGACGACAATAAAGGGGTATATGCATGGCAGACGTTAAGTTGACTAAATTTCAGAATATATTGGCGGATCTCGATCCCGCGAAGAAGCAGGCTCTCTACAAGAAGATGAAGAGTCTTGACGGAGACGCCCGCAACGAGATGATCGACAAGGTCATCGCGGCCTACGAGACCAGGAAGATGACCATTGAGCAGCCCGTTCCGGCAGGCATAATCCTGCCGCCGAACAACTACGGGCGCACTTATGAGAAGAGTGATGACAGGTTCTCCGAAAGGAAGACCATGCTCGTTGGCGAGAACCGTCCTGCAAACAGGCAGACGGCTTCACTCCGCCACAACCGTCCGATAAAGTCAGTCAATCCCAACAACGCCGGTACGGGCGTCGTAGCCGTCAGAAGGCCTTCTTCGATGCCTCCCATGCCGCGCAAGGCCATGGCCTCGCCTGCTGCAAGGCCCGTTGCAAAACGTGCGGTCCCTGCAGCCCGAAGGATGCCCGCAAAGCAGCCCGCCGTCCTGACCGAAGCAGAACTTAAGGCAAAACGCGTCGAGACGATGCATAAGGTCGGCAGGATCGCCCTGCTCACGGCAGCAAGGGCTTCAATAGTGGCTGCATGCTCGCTGGCCGTCCTGCTCTGCGGTTTCTATGCGTTCTTGAACATTGTGATGAAGGGCGGTTCGCCGCACCTCAGGGACCAGTTCGTCACCTCCGTAATGGAGTCTTCCGTTGGCGGCGTCATGGCTCAGCTGGTTCTTTCTGAAGATGAGATACAGGCGATCCTGAACAGGAACAAGACTCAGGAATTCGATACGATCACCGATGCCTCGCTCGTTAAGATCGCCGACAAGACGAAGGATGGCGCGGCTGCGGCAGCTGCAGCGGCAACTGCAACGGCGGCTTCCAACGATCCCGACGGCGACGGCATTGAGGTGCATGAAGTCAGCGGTGCAATGTACCGCGGCGTCATGATGGTCGTTTACGATCCTTCGCGCGTTAAGGTTTCCTCGCTTGAGCAGTTCAACCACTATGGCGCGGGATACACTTTGAAGCAGCACATCGAAAAGTCCGGCGCGGTTGCCGGAATCAACGGCGGAAAATACGAGGACAAGGCCGGCATGGGCGTCGGCGGATGGCCTGAGGGCATAGTCGTTTCAAACGGCAAGGTCTTGGCCGGAGAGCCCGGTGAGATGGTCGACGTCTACGGATTTAACAAGAATAACGTCCTCGTGGTCGGAAGGATGACGCCCGAGTATGCCAAGAGCGCCGGAATCAGAGATGCCGTGTCATTCGGTCCCACGCTTATCGTAAACGGTAAAGCGGCCAAGTACAGCGGATCTTCAGGCGGCCTCAACCCCAGAACCGCGATTGGCCAGCGTGAGGACGGCGCGGTCCTGCTGCTCGTCATTGAAGGAAGAAAGACTTCTTCGATGGGTGCGACGATGGCCGACCTTATCGAGATAATGCAGGAATACGGCGCTGTAAACGCCGCAAACCTTGACGGCGGCATGTCTTCTGCAATGTGGTACAACGGAGAGGAACTTGTTTCCAGCTCTTCCATCAGGACCGCAAGAAAGATGCCGACGGCGTTCGTGGTAATGCCCAAGACGGCGGAAAATGACGGTCAGACGTCTGCAGAGGAATCCTGATACATGACCGAACAGAACAAAAAGCCCGTCAATCCCGCAATGCCAGGAAACCATAAGCCTGCTAGACCTGCAGAACCAAAGAAGGTCCAAAGACAAACGGCTCCCGTCAAATCCAACAAGACGGAAAAGCCTGCAACGGCAGAAAACAAGGGCGGTCCCAAAAAGATCTCCAAGTTCACGAAAGGCCTTTTGATATGGCTCGCCTTGCTTACCGTTGCGATCTGCGTCGGGCTCGTCTGGTTCAACGGATTTACCGCGAAATATGAAGAACTCTATCAGGCAAGCCTGCCTTACCATCAGGCTGAGAAGGTAGTGGAACTTCTGGGAAGTCAGGATGTTGACACGGTCTGGAACATGATGACCGAGAAGCCCAAAGTTACTGAATTTGAGAACGATTCATACGTCAAAAAGTACGTTGAAGACTTAGTGAAGGGCAAGGAACTCACGTACAAGCAGACTGAGGATTATTCCGAAAACGATCCTGAATACTACATCTGCACGACCGAATACATAATTGCAAAGTTAAAGCTCGCCGAAGACGAGACCCAGAAGCCCAAGTACGGATTCAAGGCCTGGAAGATCGGTAGCGTCGAGTTCTACACCGCGGCTGACAATGAATTCAAGATAACGGTTCCCGAGACTTACACGCTGTCCCTGAACGGCAAGGAGGTTCCCGCAAGCTATAAGACTCAGGAGGGAATAGAGCTTGAGGAAAACAAGTACCTGAAGCCTCACGCGGAACTTCCCAAACAGTGCGTCTATGAGGTCAAGGGCCTTTACGAAGAACCCGTAATCAAGGTGACCGATGCTGAGGGCAATCAGGCCAAGGCCATTAAAGACAAGGATACGGGAGCTTACAAGGTTGTTTTCGGTTCTGATTTCGCCGAGAAGGAAGCCGTTGAGAAATTTGCGATACAATTCACGACCGATTTTGCGAACTTCATTTCGCAGGATGCGGGAAAGAACGCTCTGGACAAGTATTTCCCGAAGAATTCGCAGACGCTTAAGGACATCAAGAGGAACTCTTCGCGCGACTGGTACACGAAGCACGGCAAGGTCGACGTAAAGAACGAACAGATCAAGGAATTCATCTGCTACACCAAGGACATCGTTTACGTGGAGACTTACCTTGAGCAGCACATGGAGATGTACTTTGGATCAAAGGAGAGGGAGGTCGTAAAGACCACGGCCCGTCTTTACCTTTGCCGCATCAACGGAGAATGGAAGGTTGCGGGGATTAAGTATTGATGCGCGTTTATTTGTAATGCGTATGAAATTCCGCAAAATTCCTTTAATGCTAAAATTATAATAATTATTGAGGATAATTTGGGAAAAGGAGGCATTTGGCTTTGGAATTCACATATTCGAACGACGGTTTTCTGCCTTATGAATCTTTTGACTATATCTACAACGACCGCGTTATGCCGGAATTCGGCAAAGTCGTTTCGCCTTACATGAGGCCTCTTACGACATGGAAATTCTATCTTGCCCACGTGGCTACCGAGATCCCTTTCGGCGTTGAGCTCCGCTCCTTTGACGATACCGAATGGGACATCGTAAACTGTCCTTCAACTTGGCAGACGGACGGCTACGGCCTGCCTCAGAACCTGCTCTACGACTATCCCGAAAGGCTTCACGACAACACTGCACGTCACGAAGAGACGATCAGCGACAAATACATCAAGAACTCGACGAATTCCGAAGAGGATGAGACGGGCATTTACAGGACGACTTTCGTCCTTTCGCCTGAAGAACTCGAAAGGGCGATCTATCTTGAGACTTCAGGCATCTGCGGAAGCTTCAAGGTCTACGTCAACGACAAGCTCCTCTGCGAGTCGCACAGCATAATGACCAGAAAGAGGCTTTTGATCTCGGATGCGGCCATCGCGGGCATCAACCAGATGGTGATCATCGTAAACAGGTATGACAGGGACGACAACGGCCACATTATCCTGGACATAATGAACTACGGCTTTGCGGGTCTTTTCAGACCGATAATGCTTGTCGAGGATTCGCTTTTGGAGCTTTCCAACCTGCACATTCAGATGGAATACGTTCCTGAAGCGTACCTTACCGAAGTCGCAAAGATAAGCAGCCTTTCCGAAAGGGGCAAGGCTTCGAGGGTCCCTCACGGCGACTTCCTGATCAAGGTCGATTTCTCCATGAGGAATCACACGAACTTCATGATCCCTTATTCCGTCCGTATTTCGCTCTTGGAGGCGCGCGCAGAGTACGATCCGTACAAACTCCCTTACGTGAGCCTCAAGAACCAGAGCCAGGCTCTGACGGGCGTTGTGGACTCCGGTAAGGAGACGAGGGCGCAGACCGATTTCGTCGCGCTCGGCGTTGCCGAATGGTCTGACTGCACTCCGGTCCAATATGACCTCATTCTTGAAGTCCTTGATTCGGAAGGCAGGGTCGTCTGTGCGAAAAAGAAGCGTTTCGGTTTCAGGACCGTCCAGATAATCCAGGGTAAGCTCAACGTCAATGACAGACGAATCAATCTGCAACTCGTAAAATACTATGAATTCGATCCCAAGGGCGGCATTGCCGTGCCCCAGGACCGCATGCGCCAGGACATCATACTGATGAAGCGCGCGGGCATAAACGGCGTCATTGCCGACGGATTCCCGCTCTCTGACGAGTTCCTCAACCTCTGCGACCAATACGGCATCTACGTCATTGCCACGGCTGCCGACTTCCAGATGAGGGACTACGTTGAAGCGTGCATGAATCACCCTTCCGTTGTGATGTGGGGATTCCAGGAATACAATTTCAATTCCGAGAAGGCCGTCAGGGTAAAGCATGAGTGCCTCTTGATCGACGACACGCGTCCGTGGTACTGCTCGGCTGAGAAAACGCGCAAAAAGGGCAAGGAAAAGGATCAGGAGACGGTTTCAGAGCTTTTGCCGTTCCCAAATGACGCAGGATGCATTTTCGGCCCTTGGGTCGACCTTTGCCTTGACAGGAAGAAGATATTCACGCTTAACAAGTCCGGAGTCAATCTTTTCGAGACGATACCGGGCAGAACGCGTTTCACCGACGACGACACGATGTACAAGTGGATCCATCACGCTGACCTTGTGGGAGGCAAGCTGAAGGAGAATTCCTGCATCGGACAGGGAATAGTCGATGCGGAAAGAAGTCCGCATCCAATCTATCTCGACATCAAGAAACAGTGCCAGAATATAGCGGTATTCTCTTCCGTAAGCGATCCGGCAACCCTTACCATGCGCAACATGAGTCCTTTTGCCTATACCGAGGAATTGGAGCTCATATGGCAGCTCCTCCTGGGCGGAAAGCCCATCGCTTCGGGAAGGGGCAGCATCGGCGAGATAGAGCCTTACGGATCGAGGACCTTGAAGTTCCCGTTTACCAAGGAAATGTTCACCAATTCCGGTTGGGGTCAGGGTAGGTCAGACCTCGTAGATATTTATGAGAAAGCCCTTACGAAGGAGCTCGTTTTCGACATAACGATGCAGCTTAGGAGCGATACCTATTACGCCAAGGCGGGATATGAAGTCGCCTTCTATCAGGACGTCATCGTGGACAGGGTCGTAAGCCCTGCTGCAAGCTCTTCAGTGAAGGCAAACGAAGACTTGGCCGCGCTCCCTTCGCAAAAGGACGAAACGGCCGCTGAAAACCTGCTTCAGGCGCCTTCCGGCGACAATCCGGAAGACGAGGACGGCCTTGTGGAGCGCATTGCCGCTCCTGCCGAGGAAAGCACGGAGATGGCCATACCCGAAGAGGAAAAGCTCCCCGAAAAGCTTTCCGCGGGCACGACGATAAGCTCGAATCCCAAGTGCTTGTACGTTAACGGCGACGATATCCGCATTGGCTTCTCAAAGGATCCTGCAGGATGCTCAGTACTCTCGATAGGCGGATTCAACTTCCTCAAGGGCACTATGCGCCCGAGCTTCTACAGATGTCCTTCCAACATCGACAGGACTGACAGGAGCTTCATCCTCGCTAAAACGGTCTTCTCCAAGGAGAGCGACTATGAGCACATCCAGGAGTCCATCCGCTACGTCGGCACGGAATACGGCAAGAAGGACGGCGTGTTCTCGATGGTCTCAAGGTTCAAGTCCTTCGCTATGAACGGCGAAGTGCTCATGTTCTATGAGGTTCCTTCTCCGGACAAGCTCAGGGTTACCTTGCAGTTCACGCCCAAATACGACATGGTCCGCTACGGAATCCGTTTCCCGATAGTTGCTGAAGGAACAAAGTGCTCCTGGTACGGCAGAGGTCCCGGCGAGTCTTATGCGGACAGAAAGAATGCGACCAGGATAGGCGTATTCTCGGCTGATACCGACAAGATCTACCATCCTTATGCAAGGCCTGCGGAAAACTCCTCACACACGGACACGCGCGTCGTAAGGCTCACCAACGAGATGGGTGACACGATAACCATCACGAGGGTTTCAAGCACGCCTAAATTCGATTTCACCGTGCTTCCGTACACGCCTGAACAGATGAACGAATACCTGCATGAAGAGCAGCTCATGAACAACGATTACTGCGAGTTCTTCTGCGATTTCGGAATGAAGGAGATTGAGAGGACTGCGGACAACGTGTCCATGCAGCCCATCAAGAAGGGCGTAAAGTACTGCGAGACCTTTGAATTTGTTCTTAAAAAGAATCAGTAATATCGTTATGCTCGCTAAAGTCCTCCGCGCTTCGCTTGTGCGGAAATCGCTCGCATAGCAATATTACTGTTGGAAAATCATTGTCCGGAATATTTCTTTCTACGGTAAAGCGGCGTGCTTGTCTTGTCTGCCGCGACGCCGAAAACGGGCTCGCTCAGCGTGCCGGGCTCCGTCTTGGACAAAGCCTCCTCGTATATGTAGACCCTTGAATCGATCATGTCGAGCTCATGGAGGATCATTGCCTCTGGCATCGCAGGGAGCTTTATCGCTTCCCATTCGAGTTTGCCGTGATGTGACGCTATAAGGTGCTTGATGCACATGACGTCTTCGCGGTCATAAGTCTGTCTGCCTGCAGCGGCATCCTGCTTTGCGACTTCCTCGTCGATCATTTCAATGCCGAGCAGCGCATGGCCCAAAAGGCTTCCTTCGGTAGTGTATGAAGCGGCTCCGGTGTCAGCGGTCTTGAGCTCCTTGAGCTTGCCGATGTCGTGGATCGCGGTACCGCAGACCAGGAGCTCCCTGTCGAGCATCTTATAGACTTCGCAGATTGCGAATGCGGCATCAACCATGCGCGATGTGTGGTACACGAGGCCTCCGTAAAGGTTGTGGTGCATCGATTTGGCTGCGGAAGAGGAGTAGAACGCCTCGTAGTCCTTCATGAGGAGCCTTACCGCGAGAGCCGTGAGACTGTAGTCGTCAGCGGGTATCTCAGCGTTGTTTAGGTCGTAATCCCTTCCTGAAGAGGCCTTGATCTTTCTTATCACGTTGACGAAAAGCTGCTTCGGATCTACCGGGGGCTTTCTTACGAGCGCGGACTTCTCGTCGTCGGTGAGCGTCGTGGGCCTCAGATACTGGATCTGATAGCTCCTGCCGCCGAACGGATCAATGTGGATCTTGGCCTCTGCGGGGTTGCCGTCCAGGATGCCCGAATCGGTGAGGTTCTTCTTAGTAGTGTCGAACATGACGGCGGAAACGCTCTCCGTGCCGTCGGATATCATGATGCGAAGCATCGGCTTGCCGTTCGCGGTGTTCTTCTCAGCGATGGTGTTTACGATGACCTTCGTGTCGTAAACGCCGTTCATTTCCATGTCTTTGAATAAGATTATGCTCATCTTTTACTCCTGAAAAACTTTTGGAATAATGTTAGCACTTGGAGATATACTTTTCTATAAATTAGGTGATATTGTCCTATTAACCTACGAGTTTGGTAGTGTTTTAATTATGCGAAAGAAACCTGTATAGGGAGGAGTGGCGCGAAATGCGGTACAAGCTTGCTTGTTTCGATCTTGACGGAACGCTTTTGGATACGCTTGCGGGACTCGCAAACGCGCTCAACGCCGCCAGAAGGATGAACGGCCTTAATCCCCAAACGGAAGAGCAGATAAAGGGTTTCATCGGAAACGGGGTGGAGAAGATGATCGAGAGATCTCTCGACAACGATCCCGGAACATGGGACGAAGCCCTCAAGGAAAAGCTCATGAATGACAGGCTTTCTTACTATGCCGCCAACTGCAAGTTCAAGACGAAGCCCTATGACGGCATCACTGAGATGCTTTCAAAGCTAAAGTCTTCAGGCATGAAGCTGGCAGTCGTAACCAACAAGGATGAGATCCCGACGCAGATCCTCATCGATCACTTTTTCCCGGATACTTTTGATTACGTCCGCGGATCACAGCCCCGAATGTGCCGCAAACCTGATCCCGAGGTGGTCACGCGATGTTTGGACTCGCTTGACGTCAAACCTGAAGAATGCGTGTACATCGGTGATTCCGAAGTCGACGTCAAGACCGCAGAGAACAGCGGCCTTGACCTTATCAGCTGCGACTGGGGTTACAGGTCACGCGAATACTTAAAAGAACACGGTGCGGGAACGATATGCTCGGATCCCGCAGATATTTGGAGGTTACTGCAATGAGTGAAAATAAAACTGCAAAAGATAGAAAGAAAACACTTCGCCTGATCGCGTTTTGCGGAATTACCGCAGCGTTCGTCTTCCTTGGAACGCAGCTTAGAATCCCTACGGCGATCGGATACATCAACTTGGGCGACGCGGTCATCTTGATAGCGTCCTACGTTATTGGCCCGGCGGCATTCTTCCCGGCTGCGATCGGGTCCGCAATAGCCGATCTTATCGCGGGATATCCCATGTACATCCTTCCCACTTTTGTGATCAAGGGACTGATGGGCTTGGTCGCAGGACTGATAATGAAGCATCCCGAGCACCGTCCGCACCTCGTTAAGAGGCTTCTTGCAGGCGTTGCTGCGGAGCTCATCATGGTCTTCGGTTACTTTGTGGTTGAGATCTTCCTGTATGACGTGGCTGCAGCTTCGGCTTCGATACCGTTCAATCTCATCCAGGCTGCCGCGGCTTTGATCATTGCCGTTCCGGTTACTTATCTGCTGAAGAATCTAAAGGCATGATGCCTTAATATTGCCCATATTGCCTTATTTTGCGTTTTAATGCGCGTGTATTATAATATGCACGTATTTTAAACTGACTACGAGGCATATATGAAAATAAGCTTTAAGATAACGAAAAAGGATCTGCCCAGGCTCATAGTTGCTCTGATACTGGCAGGTTTGGGAATCGGTTTTTCCGTATCCGCATTCTACGACGCGATCATATGGTTCGTACTGCTTTTCGCGCTGACGTTCATTACCGTAACGATCGACGGTGAGGCGGTAGGAAAGAAGAAGGTGGTCAGGGTCATTTACGACTTCGTCCTTCCTTTGTTCGCATCATTTTTCAGCGTTTACTTCATGCAGATGATCAACCTTGCCCATCACGACACGTTAATGGGTGAGAAGTGGCTTTACAACCAGATGTATCACAGCGAGTTCTTCAGATGGGTGAACGAGTCGCTGATAGTCTTTGCCGTCTATTTCTTCTTAAGGATGCTTCAGGCACCCAGAAGGATAGCTGCGGCGATCACTCCGGCTCCGTTCCTCATTCTGGGAACCGCCAATTTCTTCGTATACACCTTCAGGGGACACGAGCTGATCTATAACGACATCTTCAGCTGGCAGACGGCTGCAAACGTTGTTGGAAGCTATACCTTCCCGATCCTTGAGCCCGTTATGTACGTTCTTGTTCCTTACGTTCTCTTCATCCTTTGCTGCCTGCGCATCAAGGAAGACAAGCCGGCCGTCAAGAATATCGTGATCAGGATCGTCGTGTTTGCGGTTCTTTCCGCAGTGTTCCTCGGAAGCTTCGTCTTCATGATCAAGGCTTGGAGCAAGGTAAACAGGGCGCAGGACTGGTCAGACAAGGGATCAAGGTTCAACGGTTATCTCATGAACTTCGCCATCACCGTCGTTACTTCCTTTGCGGAGACTCCTGACGGATATTCCGTTGAAGCTCTTGACGCAATGGTAAAGGATACGGGCATCGACATTGCCTATCCCGGTGAGGCTACAGACGATTCATCGAACATCATCGTCATCATGAACGAGTCCTATACTGACGTTAAGTCTTACATGGCCATGATCGGTGGCAAGGAGGACCCTACTCCTTACTGGCGTTCCCTCAAGGAGAACACGCTCCACGGCAAGGTTACGACTTCCGTTTATGGAGGGAACACTCCGAACTCCGAATACGAGTTCCTCACAGGCATTACGATGGGCTATCTTCCGATGGGTGCGGTTCCTTATCTGCAGTATGTTGACAAGGAGACCTATTCGCTTCCTTGGGCGCTCAAGAACATGGGTTATTCCACTCTTGCGATGCACCCTTACTATGCAAATGGTTGGAACAGGCCCAAGGTATATCCCAAGCTCGGTTTCGACAGATTCATGGCAATGGATGATTTCACGTACACGCAGGAAGACATCCAGCGCGACAACTACATGACTGATTCACAGGCATATAAGAACCTGATGATGCAGCTTGACGCAAAGCCTAAGGGACAGAAGACGTTTACCTTCCTCGTTACCGTTCAGAACCACGGCGGTTACACGGAGAACTTCACGAACTTCACGCCCAAGCCGTACGTCAAGAATCTCGTAACGGGCATGGATACGCAGGTCAATACCTTCCTGACGTGCCTCAATCAGAGTGACAAGGCTCTTGAAGAACTCATTGCATATCTCAAGACGAAGGACGAGAAGTACACTCTCATGATCTTCGGCGATCACCAGCCCAACATTTCTTCTTTCCCCAATAACTTCGGCATCGGAAAGAACACGAGCTGGGTAACGCCTTACATCATCTGGACAAACTATGACATGGATCCTGAACTCGTAAAGAAGTATGAGAATGACGACGTCGGCATCACCAGCATCAACTATCTTGCGTTGGACGTCATGAAGGCTGCCGGAATCAAGTATCCGGGCTACTTCCAGGTCATCGACAACATCAGGAGCGAAGTGCCCCAGATCAATACCGCAGGATACTACTCAAATTCCCAGAAGAAGTTCTTCCAGGTGGATGAAGTGAATGATCCGAAGGACCAGAGGGCTATTAAACTCTACAGGTATTTACAGTACAATACGACCATAGACAA
Organism: Clostridiales bacterium; assembly: GCA_017617935.1. GTDB lineage: Bacteria > Bacillota > Clostridia > Saccharofermentanales > Saccharofermentanaceae > Saccharofermentans. The sequence continues at coordinate 10,948 of JAFZVF010000077.1, forward strand.
GAAGGAAGGCAACTTCAGGAAATCGGTTTATACCGTGGTAAAAAAGAATGGCTGACATTTATGACGTCATAATAATCGGAGCAGGCCCCGGCGGAATCTTTTCCGCATACGAACTCGCGAAAAGGGCTCCCGAACTCAAGGTTGCCGTATTTGAGGCTGGCGGCCCGCTTGAGGACCGCAAGTGCCCCATAGACGGAAAGAAGGTCAAGAGCTGCATTGGCTGCAAGACTTGCGCGATTATGCGCGGTTTCGGCGGCGCGGGCGCCTTCTCCGACGGCAAGTACAACATCACCAACGATTTCGGCGGAACGCTTTACGAGCACATCGGCAAGGAAAAGGCCCTCGAGCTCATGAAGTACGTTGACGGCATCAACATGGAGAATGGCGGCGAAGGCACGAAGCTCTATTCGACCGCGGGCACGAGATTCAAAAAGCTCTGCCTTGAGAACAAGCTCCATCTTCTTGACGCATCCGTAAGACACCTCGGAACCGACAAGAACTATCAGGTTCTTGGAAACATCTATGAGTACCTCAAGGACAAGATAGAATTCCATTTCAATTCACCTGTCGGTGACCTTGCGGTAAATGAGGACGGAACATACGACGTCGAGTGCGGAGGCGAGCATTTTGCATGCAAAAAGTGCATCGTTTCAGTTGGCCGTTCCGGCAGTAAATGGATAGAAAAAGTCTGCTCTGAACTTAATATAGAGACTTATTCCAACAGAGTCGACATCGGCGTAAGAGTTGAGCTTCCTGCAGTCGTTTTCTCTGATCTTACTTCCGCTCTTTATGAGAGCAAGATCGTATACCGTACGGAGAAGTTTGAGGACAAGGTCCGCACTTTCTGCATGAACCCGAACGGATACGTCGTTAACGAAAATACGAACGGCATCGTAACGGTCAACGGACACAGCTTTGACGCGCCTGAACTTCAATCTGAGAACACGAACTTTGCGCTTCTCGTCGCCAAGCATTTTTCAGAGCCCTTCAAGGATTCAAACGGATACGGCGAATCCATCGCGAAGCTTTCAAACATGCTTGGAGGCGGAGTCATCGTACAGCGTTTTGGAGACCTCATTAGGGGAAGAAGGACGAACGAATCAAGGATTGCGGAATCCACCGTAAGACCTACTCTTAACGCGACTCCGGGTGACCTTTCGCTCGTGCTTCCGAAGAGGATCTTGGACGGCATCATCGAGATGATCTATGCATTGGACAAGATCGCTCCCGGTACCGCAAATGACGATACGCTCCTTTATGGCGTGGAAGTCAAGTTCTACAACATGGAAGTTGCGATCAACGACCGTCTTGAGACGAGATATCCCGGTCTTTACGTGATAGGCGACGGCAGCGGCGTTACGCACTCGCTGTCTCACGCTTCCGCATCAGGCGTCTTTGTTGCGCGCGAGATTGCGGGATCTGACGAGTAAGACGATCACTATCACCATACAGACTAAAGTAACGGCTGTTACCGCAAGTCCGCCTTCTGGACCGAAAGCTCCACCGGTAACGACATCCTTTGCGCCTGCAGAATGGCTTGTGTTTATGAGTGCCGCGTGAGCGACGTTTCCTGATACGTCGAGTCCGTAAACGTTGCCCTGTGACAGGTTCCATGCGGTATGCATCGCGCAGGTCATCCAGATGTTTCCGGTCTTCAGGTAGATCAGTGCGAACAGCACCGCGATGAGCAGCAGGTTTACGGAAGCAAGAGGCGTGTATCCCGCGTTCAGCGAATGGAACACTGAGAAGAGAAGTGACGAGAAGAATACCGCAAACGCCCTCTTGTACCTTGTTTCAAGGCGGGGGATCATGTAACCCCTGAAAAGCACTTCTTCACTTGCGCCCTGAGGGAACCACATGAGCATGTTGATGAGGAAGACGGGGATAAGGTCTTTTGAAAACCCCAAACCCGTGAACTCGATCTGCCCCGTCAGTTTGAGTATGAGGCAGACTGAAGACATCATGAGGAACCCGAAGACGAGGCCAATTAGATAATCCCTTATGACCTTGCCGGGCTTTGAGAGGGGAAGGCCCGCGGTAGCGAAAGCTTCCTTGTAATCCTTCTTGTGGAATACGACCTTCGTGCGGATGACGCATGCGGTTATCATGAGAACGTACGCGACCGTCATGAGCGCCAGGAATATGGGATTGCCCATGAAGATTCCGATTACTTCAAAAGTCTTCTTCATTATGTCGGTAACCGTCGTCACGCTCTTGAGGTCTGCTATGAACTGCGAATATTCCGCGCGGCCCATATAGTTGATGACCATGGGAACGATGGCGATCATCTGGCAGAAGCCGAGGATCATGAGCGGGTAGATCGTTTCCCTGACCGTGAAGACGAAAGTGTCGGTAATCTTGTCGGCGACGTCCATCACGGTATTCTTTCCGGTTCTTGCGTTCTTTATCTCCTTTGCCGTGACCGGATCGATGGATACCGTGTAGCGTTCATTGTGAAGGAGCTTCTCTGAAATGAGGACTACCACGAAGGCGAGTGCCAGCGTTGCAAACGAACACGCTATGAGGCCTGGAATCTCAGCATGTCCCGCGAGCGCGTCTCCTATGCCGTAAAACTGTCCGTAAACGGGGAGGTAAAGGTAAAACGGTTCGCGCTCAGTCGCGTTCTGGATGCAGGTTACGCAAACGGAAATGAGGATGAGGAACACGGGAAGGAAGGCCGTCTGCGCGGAAACCACCGTATCGTTGATTACCGAAATGAAGATCGTCATCGCGGATATGAATATTGCCAGGATTATGATGTGAACGATCAGATAGATCAACGCGCCATGTTTCCAGTAATACGGAACGATTATGAAAGGTATTGCGAACAAGAATGAAGGAATCAGCGTCTTAAGGGTTACGCCCAAAAGGTTTCCCGCGATTATCGCGCTCCTCGGAACGGGAGTCATAAGGATGCCCGTGAACGTTCCGAGTTCCTTTTGTCCCGCTATGACGTTCGTTCCCGCACTCATTGAGGCGTAAAGCACGACGATGAAAAGGAGGAGCGGGGCAAAAGTCCTTCCCAAAGTGTCGCCTATCGCGCTGTGGCCTTCTTCGGTATTTGAAAAGTCCATCGGATCATCGATTATCCTTGAATCAACCACGTTGGAATAAGCCCAACCATTTTGTTCGCGCATGTAATCCTGATATCCGTGCAGGTATTCATCGATGAAGTCGTTTTTCATCGAAGTGTATTCTATGGAGTTCGTACGGTAATAGGTAAGGATGTCGGGCTTGGGAAGAGTGTGGTCCTTGGTCCTTGCGCTTACCGATTCGTCAAATCCTTCTGGGAATACGACCGTAAGGTACGCGTCGTTTTCACGCATCCATTTTCCGAAGGTGACGAAGTCGTAGAGGGCGGAGTTTTCCTTGTAGATGAACTTGGTCCATCCGTAACCGTCGTAATTGTATTTGAAGAATGACATGTGGCCCCAGTTTGAGAGCCAATCCGTGCGAGAACCGTAATCCCTGGCCTTCATGTCACGGTACTTTTGCATATATTGATTGTAATCTATGAATGACTGTGGAGCGTTTACGACGACTACGTCATAGACCTCGTCGCTGAAGAGGTGATATGGGAACCACCACCAGAACCATGAGAGCACCATGAGAGACAGGACCGCTACGAATCCTATCGAAATGAGGAAGGTCGAACCTGGCGCTTGCGCACCCATCTGGCCGTGCTTTTTGAAAAAGCTCGCGGCTATAGCTCTTGCTCCTCTGAACCAGATCTTTCTGTTCCCGTTACTCATTTTTCTTCCTTGTGGTTTTCCACGTAGATCTTGAAGAATGCGTCTTCAAAACTCTTTTCGCCCGAAAGCTTTATCAATTCTTCTACGGTTCCCTGCGCGACGATCTTTCCGTCCACAAGGATCGCTACTTCGTCACAGAGTTCTTCCGCAACGGAGAAAATGTGTGTTGAAAGAAGAATGCATCTTCCTTCGCTTCGAAGTTCCTTAAGATAATCCGTTACCTGTCTTGAAGTTAAGATGTCGAGGCCGTTGGTAGGCTCGTCGAAGATTATTATCGGCGGTTCGTGAAGAAGGCTTATTGCGATCGATATCTTCTGCTTCATTCCCGTAGAAAGCTCGGATATCCTTCTCTTTGCGAAAGGCGTAATGCCGAACCTTTCGAAAGCCTTTTCCTTGCGCTGCTTTATCTCTTCCTTCGGGATGTCGTAGAGATCCGCGAAGAAGTCAAAAAGATCGTTCGGAGTGGAAACCGGATCGAGCTTTATTTCGGTAGTAAGGAAACCAATGAGCCTGTGGATCTTAAGAAGGTCTTTTTCAGGCGTCATGCCGCCGATCTCAACCGTTCCGCTCGTCGGCTTCATCAAAGTGGCGATGATCTGCATCAGCGTGGTCTTGCCCGCGCCGTTGGGTCCCAAAAGACCGAATATCGTTCCCTTTCCGATCTCGAATGAAACGCCTTTTATCGTTTCGGTTTCTTTGGTATAGCTTTTATGAACGTCATTTACCCTTATCATACAAGCCCTCCTTTTTGTAAGTGACTCTTAATGCGATGAGGGCGACCAGAGTGTTAACGATCAAAACCGCGAACACGTGCCATAGTTTTTCCTGCGCCATGTAGGATTCGCTCATAAGAGCCAGACTGTTGTGCATCGGAATGAAGTATTCAAGCGTCATGGGCCTTGTGCCCCTGAACATCTGACAGAAGAAGTCGCCGAGGAAGAAGACTAAGGGAAGTTGCAGATTGACAGTGATGTCCTGCATCTTTTTCAATGAGAATATCGTTGAAATGCACACCGCGGTCATGACGAAGACCGTGAACGGTATCGTTACGATCACGATAAGCAATTCGGAAGGCGTAAGCATCATGCCGAAGGGAAGAAGGGACATCGCGTCATTGCTCGTGTTGAGCCACGATGAGAAGAACAACAGAAGTGCGGTCAAGTAAGTCGCGCCTGAAACGATGACCAGGATCGCAAGAATCTTTCCCGCGAAAATCTGAACTGAAGAAACCGGAGTCATTATGAGTTTTGCCCAAAAGCCGCGCTCCTTTCAGATGCGAACATGTCGCTTGCAAGTGAATAAACGCAATAGTACATCATTATCAGAAGCATTCCGGGAACTATGCGGGAAGCGGCCCTGTCGGCGGGAGATCTGTTGTCCATGAGTTTGGTGACGGGATTAAACGAATCGGTTGAAAAAAGATTGCTTCCTATGTTTGCGTAATCACCGCCGAGCCTGTCGATGAGACTTGACTTGTAACTGTTCAATACGCCTTGTTTGAATTGTTCGGCTCGAAGCTGACCGGTCAATGAATTGCCGTCCAAACCAAGATAGATAACTGCGTGGCTTTGCGCCTGGCTGTTTCCTTTGACGAGTTCCTGATAGTATTCGGAAATGATCTTGTCAAAATCCGCGTCGCCATTGTCTGAACCGAAATAACAGATTACCGTTCCGCCTTTGAGAAGTGATTTTAGTTTTCCTTCTTCACTGAATATTTCTGAAAGTTCTTTATAAGATATATCCGTATATGAATAAACATTCGCATCAGCGTTCTCACTCACGTAGTCGTGAAACGTTTTTGGAGCACCGACAAGTATGATCGGCTTCTTTGAAAAAGATCCCGTCGACATGTAATTGATGAGAAGCGGAAAGATGTTCAGGGCAAGCATCATAAGCACTGCGGGAAGCAGAAACAACGTGACGGTCTTATGCCAATTTGAGAATATTTTTTTCAATTCCCAACGAAAGATTGCATATGTTTTTTCCATGAGCTGATTTTACATTAATCTGCATAAAAATTGAAAGCACCGCATGAGATGGCGCGCGCACCACTTTGGTAACAAGTGTGTTTTTAAGGTTTTTGAGTAACGTTTCATCACAAAAAGTAACGTGTCCGAATGTGTGTAAAGTGAACAAATAAAAGGCTCGCAGCCGTTGTTTTTCTAAATAGATTTTTTTTAAAAATCGTTGACATAATTTCAGTAAAAATGTAGATTAAAGATATCCAACACAGAAATTTACACGGAGGTTCTAAGTATGGATATTGAAAAGAAAGACATTAAGGTTGAGGTAAAGGCAGAGCCCGCTAAGGCACCTGCAGTTGCTGCTCCTGCAAAGAAGGCTGCTGCTAAGAAGCCCGCTGCAAAGAAGGCTGCTGCTCCTGCAAAGAAGGCTGCTGCTAAGAAGCCCGCTGCAAAGAAAGCTGCTGCTCCTGCAAAGAAGGCTGC
>JAFZVF010000078.1 GCA_017617935.1 Clostridiales bacterium
ATCTTCCGCAAGAAGATCATGGCGGGCGTTTCGAGAGGAGGTACAAAGGGATGAATCGCAAACCCTCACTCAGACTCCGTTTTCGGACAACGGCCCGCTTCTTGCTGACTGCCGTTCTGCTCCTGTGTTCAGTTATCCTCGCAGGCTGTCACGGAACGCGGGAACGCAATGAATTCACGCTTCCTGACGAATTCGATACCTCGCGCGACTATGAGATCACCTTCTGGGCAAAGAACGATACGAACAAGACCCAGACCGACATCTACGCGAAGGCGATCGAGGATTTTGAGGCGCTTTATCCGAATATCCACGTAACGATCCGCCTCTACACCGATTACGGCAGGATCTACAACGATGTCATCACCAATATTTCCACGAATACCACGCCCAATGTGTGCATCACCTACCCCGACCACATCGCGACCTATCTGACCGGTGAGAATACCGTTGTTCCGCTCGACGCGGTCATGGATGATAAAAAATACGGTCTCGGCGGCAGCGAGGTGAATTTCGACGCGCCGAAGCGAAAGGAGATAGTCGGAAAGTTCCTCGACGAGTGCAAGATCGGAGACCATTACTACGCGCTTCCGTACATGCGCTCCACCGAAGCCTGCTATATCAACAAGACCTATGTCGAGGCGCTCGGCTATACCGTTCCCGATGAGCTTACCTGGGACTTTGTCTGGGAAGTTTCTGACGCGGCGACTGCGAAAAACGCAGACGGAACCTTCAAAGTCAACGGTCAGAACGTCATGATACCCTTCATCTATAAGTCAACAGATAATATGATGATCCAGTATCTGGCCCAAAAAGACGCGGGCTACACGACCGCGGACGGCAAAATCCTGATATTCAACGATACCGCCTTCGATTTCCTTTACGAGATCAAGAGCCATGTTGAAAAGGGTGCGTTCTCGACCTTCAAGATCTCCAGTTATCCCGCCAATTTCCTGAACGCGGGCCAGTGCATTTTCGCGATCGACTCCACGGCGGGCTCCACCTGGATGGGTTCAAAGGCTCCGCTGTCGGACATTGCCGAGGATATGTTCGTCGATTTCGAAACGGTCGTGCGCACCATTCCGCAGTGCGACCCTTCAAACCCGAAGATGATCTCGCAGGGCCCTTCCATCTGCATTTTCAATAAAGAGGACACCCAGGAGGTCCTTGCGTCCTGGCTCTTTACCCAGTATATGCTGACCAATGAAGTGCAGACCGCCTATGCCGAGACCGAAGGCTATGTCCCCGTTACCACAAAGGCACAGGAAAGTCCCGAATATATCGACTATCTTTCCCGTGCGGGCGAAGACAATAAGGTCCATTATGACATAAAACTCCTTGCCACACAGCTGCTTCTGGACAATATCCCGAACACCTTCGTAACACCGGTGTTCAACGGATCCGCTTCCGTCCGCGACGCGGCGGGACAGATGATCGAGAACGTTGCGAAGTCTGTCCGCAGAAAGGAAACCGTCGACGCGGCATACATGGAAAAGCTCGAAAAGGATATCAGCTCTCTCTACAGGCTTGACCGCCTCGGCCCTTCTTCCGAAGGTGAAGGGGACGAGACCGGTACTCCGGGTGAGCTTCCCGCAGCTTCAAAAGCACTCCTCATCACGCTCTGCGCGGTATGGATCTTGCTGGCGGGATACGGCATTTACACCGTCCTCAGCAGGCTGAAAAATAAAAAAGATTGATTATTTGACTTTTTAGGCTATAATAATCTCCGTAGTTCGGCCCGCCTTTTGCGGACCGCGTATATGAAAAGGAGAGATGTATATGAAAAAGATCATTGTAATGCTCCTTGCCCTTGCCATGGTATTAAGCCTTGCGGCATGCAAGAAGGAGCAGCCTTCGGGAGGAGATAACAATACGACCCCCACAGAAGCAGGTTCGACAACCACAAACACACCTGCACCCACAACGGCAGCCGAGCCCACACAGCCCGACGCAACCGCTGCGGATGACCCTTCAAAGAAGAGCGAGGGCGTTATGACCTACGCTGAGTACGCAGCAGCTGCTTTCGACACTCAGGTTGTTGTAGAGACTTATGTTCAGGCTAAGCAGAGCTGGTGGGACAACAAGGCTACCGTTTACACCCAGGATGCTGACGGCGCTTACTTCCTTTACAGCATGGCCTGCTCACAGGAAGATTTCGACAAGCTCGTTCCCGGCACCAAGATCAAGGTTACAGGCTACAAGTCCGAGTGGTCGGGCGAGGTTGAGATCACAGACGCTACCTTCGAGATCGAAGAGGGCAGCTTCATCGCAACTCCCGTTGACGTTACTTCCGCTCTCGGCACCGATGCTCTCATCGACAGCCAGAACAAACTTGTTTCCTTCAAGAACCTCAAGATCGAGGCTCAGGACAACGGCAGCGCGTTCCTTTACTCATGGGACGGCTCGGGTTCACACGATTCCAACAGCGACCTTTACTTCAAGGTTTCGGTCGGCGGAAACACATATTCCTTCACTGTAGAGTCCTATCTCTGCGACAATACCACAGATGTTTACAAGGCCGTTGAGAATCTCAAGGTCGGCGACATCATTGACGCGGAAGGCTTCCTCTACTGGTACAACGGAGTTAACCCTCACATCACCAAGATCACCGTTACCGGTCATGATGATTCCGCAGCTGCTTCCACAGGCAAGAGCGAAGGCGTTATGACTTACGCGGAGTACGCCGCAGCGGATTTTGACACACCCGTTGTCGTAGAGACCTACGTTCAGGCTAAGCAGAGCTGGTGGGACAACAAGGCTACCGTTTATACTCAGGACGAGGACGGCGCTTACTTCCTTTACAGCATGGCCTGCTCACAGGAAGATTTTGACAAGCTCGTACCCGGAACCAAGATCAAGGTTACAGGCTACAAGTCACAGTGGTCCGGCGAAATTGAGATCACAGACGCTACCTTCGAGATCGAAGAGGGCAGCTTCATCGCAACTCCCGTTGATGTGACCGCAGAGCTCGGTACCGACACTCTGATCGAGAAGCAGAACCAACTGGTTGTATTCAAGGATCTCACCGTTGAGGCACAGGCTGACGGCAGCGCATTCCTTTACAACTGGGACGGCTCGGGCTCACACGATTCCAACAGCGACCTTTACTTCAGCGTATCGGTAGGCGGCAATACCTACACCTTCACCGTTGAGTCATATCTGTGCGGCAACGACACCGAAGTTTACAAGGCAGTCGAAGGCCTCAAGGTCGGCGACAAGATCGATGCTGAAGGCTTCCTCTATTGGTACAACGGAGTAAATCCCCACATCACCAAGATTATCAATAAGTAATTTCCGGCCGGGAAAATAAATAAGACTAAGCCATGGGGACGGTTCTGTTGGTAACGAAATGCGTTACCAACAGAACCGTC
>JAFZVF010000079.1 GCA_017617935.1 Clostridiales bacterium
CCTGAACCGCACGGACAAGGATCGTTCCTTCCGATCTTATCGGAATGCGCAATGTTCGCTACACGGTAATCGTGAGTGATCTCCTTCATTCTCTCTTCAGTAAGCACGTTCTTCCATGCGGGGATGTTGTAAAGCCAGTCGGCCTTTGCATCGTGCATGTTGTAGTAGAGCTTTTCATAGTCGATGTCGAGGCTGATCTCGGACTCGTCGGTAAGGGACTCGAGATCCAAAGCGTCGCCATTCTTAAGGCTGGACTTGATTCCATCAAGGAAGCCTACGAATATCTCCATGTTTGAAGCGTTGAAGCCGAACTTTCTGGAAAGGGCGAGAAGCTGGCCGTTCAGCAACTCGGCGTTGTCAGGATAAGCTTCGAGGATCTTCTCGTAAACGCCCTTCTCAAGCTGATAGTAGCGGTTTACGTATTCAATGTATTCCTGCTCGTTTGAATTGTTCTCGGACTTCTCGATCCATGTCGTGTAATAACTCATTTATACATCCTCCTAATGAATTACAATTTCGAAGCGACTGCCTTCAGGAATTCAGTCGTATTGACAACCTTCTTCTTGGGAACGTTGAGAAGGCTGTCGAGATCACCTGTAATTATACCTGATTCTATTGTTGAAACGGCTGCCTTTTCAAGTCTTGCCGCAAAATTCTCCAAGTCGGAAAGCCCGTCCATCTGAGCGCGCTTCCTAAGAGCTCCGGACCATGCGAAGAGCGTAGCCATCGGGTTCGTGGACGTTGTCTCTCCCTTGAGATATCTGTAATAGTGTCTTGTAACTGTACCGTGAGCTGCTTCGAACTCGTAAACGCCGTCAGGCGAAACGAGGACCGAAGTCATCATGGCAAGCGATCCGCAAGCGGAAGCGAGCATGTCGCTCATGACGTCGCCGTCGTAGTTCTTGCATGCCCATACGAAGCCGCCCTTTGAACGCATTACCCTTGCGACCGCGTCATCGATAAGCGTGTAGAAGTAAGTGATGCCGGCCTCTGCGAACTTGGCTTCATACTCTTCCTTGTAGACCTTCTCGAAAATATCCTTGAAGCGTCTGTCATAGACCTTGGAGATGGTGTCCTTAGTTGCGAACCAAAGATCCTGCTTCGTGTCGAGCGAATACTGGAAGCAAGCCTTTGCAAAAGCCGTGATCGACTTGTCGGTGTTGTACTGTCCCTGGAGGACTCCGCCGCCGGTATATTCGAATACGGTCTGCTTTTCCTGTCTTCCGTCGGGATAAGTTACGACGAGGTCAGCCCTCGCGGGTCCGTCAACCAAAAACTCGGTATTCCTGTAAACGTCGCCATATGCGTGACGGGCAATGGTTATGGGCTTTTCCCAGCATGAAACGAAGGGCTTGATGCCGTTTACGAGGATCGGGCTTCTGAAGACCGTGCCGTCAAGGATCGCCCTGATGGTGCCGTTAGGGCTCTTCCACATCTGGTGGAGGTTGTATTCGGTCATCCTCTGCGCGTTGGGCGTAATGGTGGCGCACTTGACCGCGACTCCAAGTTCCTTGGTCCTGTTGGAAGCGTCAATGGTTACCTGATCTCCGGTCTTGTCCCTGTTGGGAAGGCCTAAGTCAAAGTACTCGGTCTTGAGGTCAACGAAAGGCAGAATGACGATGTCCTTGATCTCTTTCCAGATTATCCTGGTCATCTCATCGCCGTCCATCTCGACGATTGGGGTCTTCATCTCGATCTTGCTCATATATCTCTCCTTAAATTCATAAAAATCCAATATGCGATTTTAAGTCTTTACCCTTATTGCGTCAATTGTCACCTTTCAGCGGTAGCGGCTCTGACGAGGATTATCTCCAAGGCGTGCCTCTCGTCGATCAGGCCGTGCTTGACGTCGGAATCCGACTGGCAGGCCGCCAGATAAGTTGATATCAGGCGGCTCATCGAAAAGCTTCCCGCTTGTTTTACGAGCTTTCCGCTATAAAACTCGTGAGCCTTGAGTTCTTTTGCGAGCCGCTTGGCATCGTTGATCTCTTTTGCGATTATCAGGCGCTTGAGATGGTTTATCACCGCGACCCTGATCACAATCACGGGCTCTTCCCTTGCAAGGATCAGGTTGTTGAGCGTCCCGAGGGCCTTTGCGGGATTTTTGCTGCCGCAGGCGTCCATAATGTCAAAGATCCTGCCGCTTATGTCGGGCGGACAGCACTCTTCGACAACGTCTTCCGTTACCCTGGTAAAGCCTGAATTCTTACAGTAGAGAACAATCTTCGTGATCTCGTTCGTTATCGCGAGCATCTGCCCGCCACACCTTGAGATAAGGGAAAGCGTCGCATTGTGGTCGACCGACAGCTCGTTTTTCCCGAACGCTTTCGTCACCCTCGCCTCAATATCGTCTTGTTCCATGGCGGTCATCTGAACCGCAGTCCCGTATTGGGCGAAAGTCTTAAAAACCTTCTTCCTTGAATCGGCAGAGTCCTCGATGAAGATCACCACGGCCGACGAGGGAATGTTCTTGAGCACATCGAGCTCCTTGTCGTCAAGCTCTTTTCCCAAGATTCCCGACTGCTTGACTATCACAAGGCGTCTTGGAGACATCCACGGAGGCATGGAAGTCATTTCCTCAAGCTTGCTGAAGCTGAATTCGTCACCGGTCCTGGTATCGATAAGGCCGAAATCGATGTCCCCGCCTTCCGATATGTATTTCTTTTTCGCGGTCTTTATGGCGCCGTCGATCAGATACTGCTCTTCGCCATACAGGAGAACAAGCCCAAGCGAATCGGGCTCATTTATAAGCTTGTTGAAAAACTCCTTGTATTCTATGACGTCTTTCGGAAGCGACTTTTCCTTTGCCATCGGATCAACCCTCTTTCTTGGCTTCAACTACCCTGCCATCAGGATAGTAAACGTCAACGTCAACGTCGCACGAAATGCCGTCGATCCTTCCAGTAGCGGAAAACTGCCAGAAATGGATGGTTCCGGCCCAAGACGGCTGCGTCTTCCAATCGGCGAGCCAGATCTTGTAGTTGCCCGGCTTGAACCAGTTTCTCAAAAAGTAAGGATTTGCGTAGATCATGGCCTCATAGCCGTAGCTTTCCATCTCAGAACAGAACAGATAGAACATGTTGTTCAGGTCTGACGAGTTCATCTTGAGCTTCTGGAAGCCCTTCCACTTCTCGAAATCGTATGCGACAGGGAAATCGATGTCCTTGCCCTTGAGCGCGGCTGCGAGTTCTGCGCAGTGCTGCTTCATAAGCTCGGTCGTGTTGTCTACGCTGTAGTAATAGACGCCGATCATGAGTCCGGCGGCCTTCGCGTCCTTGTAGTACTGCTCAAACTTGCTGTCGATGCCGAACTTGCCGTTGTTGTATATGGCGGCGCGCAAAATGACGAAATGGCAGCCGGCATCCCTGACCTTTTGGAAATTGATGTTTCCCTGATACTTGGACACGTCGATGCCGATGTAGGCATTGCCGGTCTCGTACTTCTTCTTGAGATCCGCAAAGCTGGGCTTTTTGGACTTCGTCGTGGTGCTGCTAGCCTTGGATGAGGAAGCCGTAGAAGTAGGCTTTTTCGTTGCCTGCTTCTTTGTATAGACGTTGACCGTGACGTCAATGGTCTTGCTGTTGCCCGCGTCATCGGTGATGGTCAGCTTGATCGGATAGTCTCCGACGGTGTTTATATCAACGTCGCCCGTGACCTTCAATTCAACGTCTTTGTCAACGTCGTCAATATATCCGACGTAATCGTCCGGCACGAATTCCGTGCCCTTGAGGAGCTTTATCGTACGCGGATAGCTGATAAACACCGGAGCGGTCGTGTCTACCGTTGGCGGCTCCATATGCATGGATGACGGAACCGCATCTGAAGAAGAATCAGTAGGATCCGTATCCGTTTGAGGATCGCCGCTCGTGCCCGAATCAGGCGGCGTGACCACGTCAGTATTTGAAGACGAGTCCGTTGCCTGCAAGTTTGTTTCATTTCCCTTTATCATGCATCCCTGCGAAACGACGACCGCCGCAAGGCAAAGGGACAGTGAAACTGCCTTTAGAAATATGCTTGGTTTCATTAATTCCAACCCCATGGTTCTGATTATTGACTAATTATATCAAAGTTAACTATATTAAAGTTCAGTAATAATGCGGAAACAGTGTAGCACTTAAGTTGTATACTTTATTCAAGGAGCGAGAAATGAATTTCCCATTAACGACCAAGACAAAGTATATAACCCTTATTTTGGCAGCCGTGCTCACCGTTGCATTTGCCGCGGCGCTCTCGCTCGACCTTCTGCCCAGGATCCGCAAGGAAGCGGTAATCAAAGGCATTTCAGATTACACTTCCAAAGAGATTGCACCCAAAAGCGCCTCGGAATTTGAGTTTTCCTGCACCAGGTCAGGCTTCGACCACCTGGTCTTCTTCGTCATGGACGGCGATCCGACCGCCCTTTCATTTTGCCTCACGGACCCCGCTACGGGCAATGAAATATTGAAAACTGTCCGTATAACCGTTGGGATGTGCTCTCCTGAGGGAAAAGCCATGTCCATCAGGCTTTCAGCGCCTTCCGACGCGAGGATCGCCGCAGGGCGCTACATTGCAAGGATCTCCAATGATTCAGACGCTCCCGTCTCAATAAACGTAACCAAAAACGACGGTTTCCTCAACGTAAGGCTCCTCGTAAACACGTCCATGGGCCAGACCTCCGCATGGGCCGTCTGCTGCCTTTTGATCCTTTTTGCGGGCTCGTGCCTTTATATGTTCCTTAAAAACGATGCAAAGACTCCGTTCACCGCGGAAAGATTCTTTGTCGTTGCCGCAATCCCGCTCTGTCTGGCCGCAATACTGCTGATACCGCCATGGAGCACGGGAGACAGCGAGGCCCATTTCCTCGCATGCTACAGGCTGTCAAACATATTCCTCGGTCAGGGAAGTTCCGGCGAATGGCTCGGAAGGACCGACGACGTCACATTCTTCAGGGATATATGGTGGAATGCGACTCCCCCTTCGACTGGCGGATTGGAGATCCTTAAGAGCAATTTTCAGCCCTTTGCCACTGACAAGTCCCTCATTCAGATGACTTCGACTTCCGAGAAGATGAATTACTATTCCGTCTTCTGCTACATTCCTCAGACCGCAGGCCTGGTGATCGGCCGTCTAATCGGTTTGGGAACCGTCGCAAACTGCTATCTTGCCAAGTTCCTAACTGCAGTTTTTTACGTCCTCCTTTGCTACCGCGCCATAAAGAAAGCGCCTTGCGGAAAGTGGATAATCGCCCTTTGCGCGATCCTGCCCTCGTCCCTCATGATGAGCAACGCCTTTTCCTACGATCCGATGGTGACAATCACTTCGCTCAACTTCATTTCGTCAGTCCTTTTGTTAAGGGCGAACCCTGACGACAAAAAGGCTCTCGCCTTTGCTTCCGTCTGGGCTTTCATCCTCGGAGCCGTAAAGGGCGGCGGATATCTTATCCTGTTGCCATTGCTGTTCGTCATTCCGTCCCAAAGGAAAGGACTCAAGTTCTTAAACAAGATCGTTCCCCTGGTATGCGGGATCGTATCGGTCATTACGTTCGACATGCTCCTTCCCAGTCAGGAGCTGTTCCAGTTTGGAAGCAAGGGTAACGGCTTCATGACGGCCTCTTTTGCTCTGGAGAACCCATTCGCTTATTTGAAGATGACCATTCTGACCTACGGCAGGTTCATCGGTGACATGACCGCGGACCTTTTCGGTTCCAAACTCTGCTGGGGTGAAAACACCATACCGTTTGCATTCAGCATCGCAATGTTCGTCATACTTTTGATCGTGGCCGCAAATGACGATTCAATAGACTCAATCAAGCCAAAAGACGTAGCAATCGCCTTGATCGTCATCCTCATTGCGCTTCTTTCAACGCCCGCCATGCTGCTTAGCTGGACGCCGGAAGGTTCCGACGTCATCCTGGGAATACAGGGACACTATTTCCTCCCCGTCCTCCCGCTTATTGCCCTTTGTTTGGGAAAAGGCATGCGCACACTTTTAAGAAAAGCCGCCAAAGGCAAGACCGGCGGCATGAAGGCATTTGCAACCATGGCCTATCCTTCCGCGGTATTCATGCTCGTATTCGCCTTCTATTTCATGATGAGGCTTTACCTGTCCAGATGATCAGAAACTGAATATCACGGCCCCATCCTTATCTATCCTAAGGACTTTGCTTCCCGCCTTTTCCAGCCTTTCAAGCGTCTTGGGCGAAGGATGCCCGTAAAGATTGTATTTTCCCGCAGAGATCACGGAAAGTTCAGGCTTTGCCTTCTCAAGAAAATCGCTGCCGCTCGCGTATCTAGAGCCGTGATGAGAGACTTTAAGAACGTCCACGTCCGGCACGACGTTTTCGGAAACCAACAGTTTTTCTTCCTCAAGGCCTATGTCGCCTGTAAACAGGAACCTTTTGCCGCAGCAGTCCATAAGTATGACAAGGCTTCCGGCATTTCCGCCCGTAGTGCATCCCGAAGGATAAAGCACCTCAAGCCGCACGTTATCAGTCAGTTCGAAAACTTCTCCGGCCTCCGTCTTTTCAATGACCTTTCTGAACGATACGGGATCACAGCCACGCAGACTTACTGACTTTTCAAACGCTTCCGTATCACCGTCATCACCCGTATAGCTTGTGTAAATCCGCCTGATCCTCCCTTTCTTGTGAAGCGCGGCAAGACCTCCCGCGTGGTCCTGATCCCAATGCGTCATGAAGGCAACGTCAGCCTCCGCTATACCGTAATAGTCGAGAAGATCCGAGACCGCCGAGGAACCTTCCTCATAAGTCCCTCCGTCTATCAGACAGGCCCTGCCTCCCGCCATAATCAGGCAACAGTCCCCCTGCCCCACGTCGGCAAACACGACTTCTGCGTTGACGGGTCTGACAATGCCCGCAAATAAAAGACCTCCGCAGGTGGCAAGCAACACGCAGCTTATCTTTAACAGAAGAGTTCTGATCGAAAACCTCGGCATCAGCAAAAGGAAGACGAAAAGCCAAAAGCAAAACAAACACAACGGTTCCACGGGCCGTCCCGCCGCCATTTCCAATGATGCTTTACCTCCCGCTCCAACGGTCTTGCCAAGACACTCAAGAAAGAATGATGACGGCGAGGATACAACATATCCGGCATCCTGAGGCAGCAAACATGACAAAATCACTCCGGGAACGAACAGGATGCAGGCGCCTTTGGCAAGAAAGCTCCCGAGAAACTGCGATACGAATTGCGCAATGCCAAATCTGCTCTGGATCAGTCCCGAAAACGGCATAATTCCAAGCATTGCAGCGAACTGAACGGAAACGGCCTTGGAAAATCCTGCATTAGCATTCTTGAAAGGCATTAGACCCTTTATCCTTCCTGCAAGGAGCCTTATCGCGATGCAGGCAGAAAAGCTCAGCAAAAAGCCCGTCCTGCATGAACAGAACGGATCGGCGACAAGCATTATCATGGCTGCGGCTGACATCGCTGAAACCGAATCCCTTTCCGTAAACGCACAGGACGACATGACCGCTGCCCTTGTGACGGATTCGCTCCAGCCCGTTATGCAGGCTATCAGGAAGGCGAAAAACGCATACGCCTGCGAACCCTTCTTCCGCTCGGGACACACAATCGCCAGAAGATACGGAAGGACCGCCAAAAAGCCGGCAAAATGGGTTCCAGAGACGGCCAAGAGATGAGAACAGCCCGACAGTCTGAAATCCCTGACGACGTCATCATCAGCAAGAGACGAATCACCCAAGCAGACCGCGGCAAACAAGGCCTTTTCATCCGCGCTTCTTCCATAAGTGAACCTTTCAAACATTCCTTTACGGATACGAAAACACAGTTCCGAAAAAGGCGGCAAAACCTTAGACAATCCTGACGGCATCCTTGTATACGAAAAGGAATCGGCTCGAAACTGATACAAGATCCCCTTGCCCTTCAGATAAGCCTTATAATCGAACTCTCCTGGATTGCCTGCGGAATCCGGTTCCCTGACCGTTCCAGCCGCCTTGAATTCAGCACCGACAACCGTATGAGGAGCATCAAGATCCTTGCTGAAACGCAGTTCCATGTTGACTCCGTTGATCCTGGCGGTAATCCTTTCCGTTCCAGAAAGCTTTCTTTCGCACGACAATATGGTTCCCATATAGATTCCATCGGTTTCAGCAGGCATTTCAGCTTTCAGCGCGGTCTCAATCCTCAAGCTGCAGAAAACGACAAGACACGAACACAGAACAAGCCCCAAAAAGCTTGAATAATTGCGTTTCCTGACGAAATGGATCCCCACGGCCAAAAGAACAGCCAAGATCACGAGCAAGGGAACGAGCGATCCCGTCATGAAAGTCAGACAGCAAGCCACGAAAAGGATGGCCGCAGGCATCAGCAAAGGCCTTTTCTCAAAGCGTTCCAGGGCGTCTTCCGTTTTGAGTTCAAAAGCGTCTTTTGGAATATTGGGCATTATTCTGTTAAAATCTTTCATGATTCGATTTTATACGGCGCAAATCTCAAAATCAGCGTCAAAAATACTACAAAAACCGACAAAATCCGACAAGTTGAACACGCTTATGAACCCTATGAACGTTAACTTTAACAACATGAAATACAAGATGACCTGCGCAGACGTCAAAAACCTGCCAGATACAACGGTTCCCGAGATCGTCATATCAGGAAGGTCAAACGCGGGAAAGTCTTCCCTCATCAATGCCCTCGCGAACATGAACAAGCTCGCCAGAGTGTCCGGAAAGCCCGGAAAGACAAGGGAGATCATATATTTTGACTTGGACGGCAAGGCATTGATCGCCGACCTCCCAGGATACGGCTATTCCGCCGCTTCAAAGGAAGTCACGGCAAAGTTTTCAGACCTCTGCGACAACTATTTCAGATGCGGCAGAAAGATATCCCTAGTCCTCTTCCTCATGGACGTCCGGAGGACTCCTTCCGAAGAAGACGTCGGAATGCTTGAATTTCTTAACAAAGCTGGCATTCCCTACCTCATCGTCTTCACGAAATGCGACAAGCTTTCAAACGCGGAATTGAAAAAACAGCTTCATTCTTTGTCAGGCTTCTTTGATTTTGCCGAAGATGCAGACGTTTACGCCGTTTCATCGAAGGACAAAAAAGGAATAAACGACTTAAAATCAACTATTTCAGACATCTTGAGCCGCATCTGAGCATGCAATGTTCAAGCCGTCACAAAATCACCGCTACTTTTCTTTTTCTTTTCGTGCAAAAAAATAGAATAATGTAATTTGAAATAACGAAACTATTCTATAATATTTAAGTATGAACAAGGAGGGTGTTGGTCTGCGATGAGCGATCTGTATGTCAGTTCGGGTTTTGATCAGGCTTCTATGCCTCCTTTCGGGCCTATCGGCATTATCACACACACCGCCAACAAGGACTTCGTCAAGCGCGTTTCCGACGTCATTTTCGAGAAAAGGTCCGCCCGTGTTGAAAAAAAGAGCAATCCCTACATAAACAGCCCCGGATACTGCAGATCCGACTATATAATCGATTCAACCCTCAACAGATACGACAACGGAGAAGGCACCTTCTCCCTTCTTGAGAGCGTCCGCGGTCATGACATGTACATCATCACCGACGTTCTTTCCCACAGCTACAGTTATGAGCTTGTTGAAGGCGACCACGTCATCAGCCCTGATGACCATTACAGGGACCTTATCAGGATGATCACCGTCCTTAAGGGCAAAGCCAAGCGTATCAACGTCATCATGCCTTTCGTTTACGAAGGAAGACGTGAAAAGCTCGATTCCCACCGCGAATCCTGGGACTGCGCTGAAATGCTCCAGAAGCTCTTTGAGCTCGGAATCGCAAACCTCATCGTATTTGATCCCCACGACGGAAGGATCGAGAATGCGGTCCCCATGATGAGCATTGAGTATCCGAGATGTCAATTTAAGCTCACATCCTCTCTTCTCAACCGCTTTGACTCTATCAAGCTTGATAAAGATCATACTATCGTTGTAAGCCCTGACGAGACAGGTGTCTCGAGGGCGATTTTTTACTCTTCACACCTGAACCTGCCCTTGGGCATCTTCTACCGTGACAGGGATTACACCAAGAAGATCAACGGCGAGCATCCGATAAAGTCTTTCACTTACCTTGGCGACAGCGTTAAGGGCAAAGACATCCTTCTTATCGACGACATGATCAATTCCGGCAACACCATGCTCAGAACGGCGAAAACACTTTGGCTCAATGGTGCCTCACACATTTACTGTCTTGCTCCGTACGGATTGTTTACAAACGGACTTGAAGTGTTTGACGAAGCATACAAGGAAGGCATTATCTCAGCCGTATGCTGCACCAACCTGATCTACAGGTCCCCTGAGCTCCTTGACCGCGAATGGTACGTTGACGCAAACATGATCCCTTATGTGGCAAGGATCATCGACGCATTAAACCTCGATGAATCGATTTACGATCTCATCAACTCAACATCAAGACTCACCGATCTCGCAAGCCAGATGAGGATCGGCGAGTTCTTGGAATTGGAAGACGAATAAAGGCAACAGCAATATAAGAAAGGCAGGCTTACATTATGACCTCAGCATCTGATGAAAGAGCTTATTCACGTTACGACCAGTACGGTGACAACCCGATGGCACCGGTTGGTCCTATCGGTCTCTTAGCGCTCAGAGGCAGCGAAGAGTTCACCGAAAAGGTCAACTTCTATCTGCACAAGAGACGTTCGGAGTATCAGAAGGAGCAATTCGTCAATACTTATCCCGGATTCTTCCGTGAAGACTACACGATCCCGCTCGAAAACGCGAGATTCTCTTCCGGCGAAGGCAAGGCCGTAGTTAAGAACACCGTCAGAGGTCATGACCTTTACCTCATCAGCGACGTCATGAACTGCTCCTGCACCTACAAGATGTTCGGCCAGGACAACAGGATGAGCCCTGATGACCACTATCAGGACCTCAAGAGAGTCATCCTCGCCTGCTCCGGCAAGTCCAGAAGGATCAACGTCATCATGCCTTACCTTTATGAGGGCCGTCAGCACAAGAGAAACGCAAGAGAATCCCTTGACTGCGCTTTCGCACTTGAAGAGCTCTATGAGCTCGGTGTTGCCAACATCATCACTTTCGACGCTCACGACGAGCGTGTTGCTAATGCCATCCCTCTCGCAGGCTTTGAGAGCCTCCCTACCGCA
>JAFZVF010000080.1 GCA_017617935.1 Clostridiales bacterium
GGCCGAGGGCATCAAGGCCGAACTGGACCTCCGGGAGGCCGGGGACGATGCCTCGACCTCATCCTATCTCGGCGATGACATCACCTTCTATAACCCCAGCATCAAGAAGGCGTACGGAACGATGATCCGTGACTATCCGGAGAAGGTCAAGAAGAGTTTCGAGTTCATCGTCAAGTGCGTCCGCGAGGAGAAGACGCTCTACTTCCACTGCTCGCTGGGCCGCGACAGGACCGGCACCATCGCCGCCGTCGTCTACGGCGTCCTGGGCGTGTCGGAAAGCGACATGTCCAAGGAATACGAGCTGCTGTTCTTCTCGCCGAGGGACTGGAGCCTCAACGGCGGCAAGACGGAATTCGACTACAACCGCACGAAACAATGGGCCCATCGCTACACCTGCGACACCATCTGGGGACTGGGCGGCAAGGCCCTCGGCGTAGCGGATGACGACACTTCCGTCAGCTTCAAACAGCGCACGGAGGCCTACCTCCTCTCCATCGGCATCACCCAGAAAGACATCGACGACTTCCGCGCCCTGATGCTGGAATAACGGTCTTTACAGGGACTTCAAGAGCTCTTCCTTGCTGGTGAAGAGCTTTTTCCGTTCGAAGCTGTCAGCCCGCTTGCCCTCAATGGAGACATAGTACGATTCATTCTCTGAAATGGTCTCATAATCCACGCAGCTGATGAACCGGCCGAACCATGTGGACGTAACAGTCCCGCACACGGCCTTGTTTTTATGCATGAGCCAGACACTGTCACCCGGCTTATAGGTAAATACGACTTTCATATTACAACGAATTCAATAATTCTTCTTTGGTTGGGAACAGATTCTCCTCGGGCCTGGTCATACCATAATGCAGCGTGTACGTGACGACGGTTTCCGCTTCTTTGACCTGGACAGAGAATCCGGTAATATCCAGTTGCATGACCTGGTTGTCGTCGATAAACCAGACTTTGTCGCCGATGTTGTACTTCGTGTCGACCACGAGGCTGTGCTCATTGTTGTTCATCTCATTCATCATAAACGGTTCTTTTCGCATATTCTGTTATCATAATACCGAAAACGCAGATATCGTTACCTTTTTTGCGAATCACGCGAAAAAATGGTATATTTGGTCAATAACCAATGCCTATGATAACCACCCCATCGGCCGCAAAACCAGCCTTTCAACCCATCACGGAAGCCGCTTTCTTACAGGATCCCCTCGGGCCGGAATTCTATATGTATGCCCTGAACGTGATTCGCGGTTTCATCGGGAAAGAAAATTTCAGCTGGAATCCGGACCAGACCAAGTTGTCGCTGGACGACCTGATCATGGAGTCATGCCTTTATGCCATCGAGCTCACAAAGGCGGAGTACAGCAAGGGACTCTTCCGCAATAAGAACAAGAACTCTTTCAAAAACTTCTATTACACGCAAATCCGGAAAGCTTTTTACGAAAAGCTGGAAAAACTGGGAAAGTATTCTCCTGTAAAGGCCGACGAAGACGAGCCCGTCAGTTCCTGCAGCGAGGAAAAGATGATCGCCCTGGAGGAAAGCCACGAGGCCAGGATGCAATATGTTGAAAAGATTCTCGAAGCGGTCAGCAAGCTGTCCCCCACCGAGCAGCGTCTGTTCAAGCTGAAATACCAGATTGATTTCACCGACGAGGATTATCGTTTATTGGGCAAAATCTATCAGCAGAAACACGTCCGGGATCCATTCGCCAAAATGGCCTGCGAGAAGTTCCATCTCAGCGAGAACTACGCGAAGAAAAAGATCTGCGAGATCAAAAAGGAGCTGATAGCCCTCTTGAGCCAGGCCGGCTTTTCGCAGGAGCGTTTCCGGCGGGAAACCTCCGTGCCGGTAACGATGCAGATGCTCACCGCCGGTCCCAAGATCCCGCCGCTGCCCGCCTTCCAGCTGGACGTCGACGCGCTGACCGAAGCCGACTGCCGCGAAATTCTCCTGGAACTCACCTTCTAAGGGGTAACGTTATCGCACTTGGAGGTATATAAAAAATAATAACAAATAAATAGCAGACATGGCATCAGAAAGTCAGAAAAGGGCAATTATCAAAAAAGCATTTGATGAGCTCTACAAAGATTTAAAAGGGGATTTAAGCACTTATTTGACGCATTTAAAAAGAAATGGTCCAAGGACGACC
>JAFZVF010000081.1 GCA_017617935.1 Clostridiales bacterium
GATCCAGTCTACTTCCGAGGTAACTTCGTATTCGACATTTGCCTTGACTTCAACCGTAAGCGTGTGCTTTTCATTCGATAGTTCGTAAGTGTCGGTCGTGACGAACAAGCCCGAAGCATTGGACTGCGACACGGAAACGGAAACCATCTTCTCTTCACAAGTAAATGTGACCGTACCTTTCCGTTCGTCATAGCCCTGTGTAATATGCAATATGCTCGTCCCTGTTTTTTCGCAAAGTTGATTCCCTGGTTTACTGATTAACGGGATTCTTTCTCGGACGTCCTTTTTTTGTTTCTTTTTTGAGTATTGTTTGCCTGTTTTCCATCCGGTAGCTGGCTCCGGAGAGTTTGATGACTTCGCATTTGTAAAGAAGCCTGTCGAGGAGTGCGCTC
Organism: Clostridiales bacterium; assembly: GCA_017617935.1. GTDB lineage: Bacteria > Bacillota > Clostridia > Saccharofermentanales > Saccharofermentanaceae > Saccharofermentans. Next base: position 393 of record JAFZVF010000081.1, read on the forward strand.
GCCAGTACCTCGTCATCAAGTGTTTCAGCCCATTCTGTCGGTGATTTGTTGGTTGTTATTATGATTGACACTTTTTCGTGCAGAGTATTTATCAAGTTGAAGAACGCGGAGGAGTCCTCCTTCTTTATCGGGAACAACATTATGTCATCGATTGCGATGATGTCGGCGTGGAGTATTCTGCTGTACGTCTGCATGGCCGCAGCTGATATATCCTTGGTCCTCAGGCACGTAATGAGTTCCTCCATCGTGAAGAGATAGCCTTTCTTTCCCGTCTTGATGGCATCATAGATAAGTCCGGCGGCGATGTAAGTCTTGCCTGTCCCAGAAGGACCCATAAGTACGACGTTGTAGGCTTGGTTGAGCCATGTCAGCTGGCGCAGTTCGTTCATCTCACGCTGGGATATCCCGGATACGAAGTTGAAGTCATATTCATCCAAGTCGTGCTTCGGAGGTATGCGTGATGTCTTCACCCGGACCTCACGGGTATGGATCTCGCGCATCTCGGCCTCCATCCTCAAGGTGTCGGCAAGGAAGTCGATGTAGGTCGGCTGTTCTTCCTGGGCTTTGAGGATTAGACTATTCAACTTCAGGTGGATATATGACAGGTTGAGCCTTCCGCAGTATTCTTTTATGTTATCTGACTGTGTCATGAGAAGTATTGATTGTATCGGTTGATGTTGGTCTTTTCAGGAGTTTCCTTGACGGCTTCAGGAAGGCTCTTGCGGTGATTGGAGGTATGCTCACGAACAGGTATCCTTTTTCCGATCCTGTCGCATAGGCTCAGGTAGTCCTTTGCGTTATACATGCCCCGGTCAAGGCACTTTTCAAAGGCTCCGTGAAGAGTAGCGGGCGCAAAGTGCCTCATGCCCCTGACCAGAACACACAGGTTCTGCGTGTAGTACCTTGGCTTGTCTTTCTTCAGGTTCGCCATCCATAGCATCGCCAGTTCGTCATAGTTGCAGTATTCCATTACTTCCCTTTCGTGAGCCTCGCATGCTACTGACATCGTCCGTCTATGCGCCGGGGCCATAATGTAATTGCCCTTGCCCTCACTCAGATTATGGATGTAAATGAGCTTGCCGGTTTCCTTGCTGTAGATCTCTATCTTGCCGCCGATGTCGTTTACCCAGACCATCGTCCTGGGGCCTTGGTATGTCCCGGATGGCAAGCTGTAGTCATTGCCCTTGTAATGGATATGGTTCGACTTGTGTACCGATTGTTCCCTCATCGGCCTTTCAGGCATCATCGGCCGGCCATAGTAAGGGATCAGGCAGGCCTTCTCTTCAACAAAGACTTCATCCGGAACCAGGTGGGTGCCGCAGTGAGGTAGTCCGTTGGCTGTCCGCGACAGCCAACGGACTACCTCTTCGTTCAGCTGCTCGATGGTCACGAACGTACGGCCTCTCAGGAAGTTGTACTTGACGTACTTGACAGCATTCTCAACCTTCCCCTTTGACTCGGGGTCGGACTTGTGGCAGAAGATACATTCAAAGTGTTCCTGGTTTACGAACGCGTTGAACGTCTTCGTCAATATGCAGTCGCCGAGATTCTCGTCATGGATGAGGACTGCATCCTGGTCATATATGATCTTCCTCGGCTTGCCGCCATAATACTCGAACGCCTTCTCGTGAGCATATACGGCCATCTCCGCCGTGAAGGGACTCCGGCTGAAGAACACATACTTCTTGCGGCTCCTGCACAGCACCATCACGAAGAAGTACACCTTCATGTCTCGTCCGTCTGCGGACTCCATCCACATCTCGCCAAAGTCCGCCTGGGCAAACTCCCCGAACGGAGTCTCCTCTACTTTCATGTACTGGCGCTGGGATGATGCACGCGGCTTGTCTATGTTATACTTCGCCCGTATGTACTTCACGAAGTTGAACACCGTCTTGCTGTTCACCTCCGGAAGATCATCATATCGCTCGCGAAGCCAGTCGTGTACCTGACTGGCAGACAGATCCGGATGCTCATCCAACCACCCATATACCTTACTCTCGTAAGGGTCAAGGACTTTCATGTACATCCGCTTGTATGACTCGCTCGACTTAAACTCGTCATAACTCATCTTCAGATAACGCCGGACCGTCTTGACATCTAGCCCGAGTTCTCTTGCAATCTGGGCTTTCGATAGCCCTAAATCAAATTTTTCTTTACATTTGTACCACATCACGAGTTTCCTTTCCGGACTCTCGAGTTCGTAGGCATTCATATTCCTTTGTAGTTTTCGTCATTTACAAAGATATGAATGCTTTTTTCTCCCCTCTAAACCGGGGAATTAACTTTGCGAAAATTCGGGGAAACAAAGTTACCGATTACACGGCCCGCTGAAGCGGGCTTGTTTGCCCGTGTCCGAGCTTGCTTCGAAAGGCGCGCTTCGGGCTTGTTCGCTGAGGCGCGGATGGGATATTGCTTCGAGGACCCTAAGCACCCGCGCTTGATAGCGGGAGGGGCCCATGCGCAGCATGGGAGGGAGACGCGAAGCGTCGGTCCGAGAAGCAATTCCCAGAGCGCCGATAGCGAACAAGCGTTGAGAGGGTTCTGGAATTGATACCAGAGCGCCGATAGCGAACAAGCGTCGCGGGAGCGCAGCGAACGCTAA
>JAFZVF010000082.1 GCA_017617935.1 Clostridiales bacterium
CGATCTTGAATCCATGATCAGCATGATCGACCTATTCCTTGAGGACAAGGATCTGCCGCTGACCGAAAGAAGATATACAGTTCCCCAGAAAACTGCTTTCATCAATCACTGGGACAACAACATCCTGCTCAATGACGCTCCAGCCGACATCAAGGAACTCTTCAGGATGTTCACCGACGAACTCTGTGAAAAGGAAGTCTTTGAGGCACTCAAGGCCAAGGCTTACGGCTGTTACGGCGGCAACGCGGTCTTCAAATGCGACTTCGCGTTATCCGCAAAGCTCCTCGAGATAATGTGGCGCAAGTTCAGTTTCGGCTATGCCGCAAACACTTTGGGCTACATCTACTATTATGGAAGGATTGACGGAAAGCCAGATTACGAGAAGGCATTCTTCTATTTCTCGGTCGCCTCTAACTTCAATATCGTTGAGGCCAAATACAAGATCGCAGACATGTTCATGAAGGGGCAGTACGTAAACCCCAACCCGCCGCTCGCGTTCCAGACTTATATCAAGCTCTACGACGAGACCAAGTTCTATTTCGAGAACGGTGACTTCGGCTGTGATTTTGCCGACTGCGCATTAAGGCTCGGCAAGGCTTTAGCGGAGCTCCCTTCCCAGCGTCTGAGGCGTTACGGCGTCATGCTCGAGGCCGATTACGCGATCAGGAAAAGGATCGAAAAAGCATACGAATACGGTGACCAGAAGGTCCAGGCCAACATCCGCGAAGAACTCGCAAAGGCACGCGCCGACCTCCTTCTCGACAAAGAATATCCTCATCCCTTCGACCGCTGGAGAGACGTCTTCTCCGAATGCGCGACCGACCCGATCGAAGCATTCGTTTCCAACCATTCTGACAGCGTATATAACCTCAAGCTCAAGAAGCTCGGTAACGGCCGCGTCAAGTTCACGATAACAAGGGAACCCGCGATCTCAGGAAACGACGTTCACCTGTCTTTCTCCACGCAGCCCTGGAGCGAGTTCGTCGGTCTCGTCAGCAAGCTTGAGTTCACGATACTTGAAAGCGAGGACCACGATACGCTCGGCAGTATCCTGGGCAGCGACATGAAGTGCACGAATTTCGACAGGCTCGTCATCGAAAATCCCGACGGCGGAAAGGATTCCGTTATCGGAAGATCTCTCGGATTCAAGTGCTTCAAGTTCTACAGCCACGGTCTGCTCGTCTGCTTTGCGTTCGTCAACAAAGTCTTTTACAACAAGCCCAAGGACGAGTACCCCGAAGGCTGAGTTTCTCTCTTTACAAAAGTCTCCCGCAGCGTATAATTAAGCCGTCCAAGGCGGAGTGTGATTCTCCGACCGGCGGTGACCCTTGGGTAGGGAAGTCCGCAAGTCCTGTCAAATTTTCACATGCAGGATTGACGCAGTGAGACTCTGCGGCCGACGGTAAAGTCCGGAAGAGAGGAAGTGTTTACATGTCATTATCAACCCCCGCAACTGTCGGCATTGCCGATTCTAAAGCACGCCGTAAGGCCATGATCCGCCGTATCACCGTTACGGCCATCCTTACCGCTATGGCATTCGTGCTCATGTATCTCGAAGTGCCGCTCCCGTTCATGCCCCCGTTCCTGAAATTTGATTTCTCCGAGATTCCCGTTCTCGTCGGCGCATTTGCATTGGGTCCGGTCTGGGGCATCGTCATCGAGCTTTTCAAGAATCTCATCCACCTTCCGTTCACTGCAACGGCAGGCATCGGCGAACTTTCCAACTTCGTCACGGGTTCCCTTTTCGTCGGCTTTTCGGGCCTTGTTTATCTCAAGCTCCACACCCGCAAGGGCGCCGCTGTCTCAATGGCGATCGGCACACTCGCTCTCGCGGTCATCGCAGTCCCGATCAACGCTTTCATCACCCTGCCGCTCTACGGTTCAGTCATGAATTTCTCCACTGAAGCAATCGTAGGCATGAGCTCTGCAGTCAATCCCCTCATCAAAGACAAGTTGACACTGCTCCTGTTCGCCTTCGTTCCCTTCAATCTTTTCAAGGGCATCGTCGTTTCAGTATTCACGTTCTTCATCTATAAACCTGTTTCAAAGCTGATCCACCAGACCCGTGAGATCACACAGGGCGTAAAGGACGAGGCCGAGCCTGAACTGGAGAAGGCGTAAGATTCCGGCAATCGAACCCAACCCTAAAACCGCAATTACCAAAAACGTGCTCAAAAACCGATGGTTTTGAGCACGTTTTTAGGCAAATCAGAGCCGTGTCCATATAATTGTGTAAATTCAAAATAAAAGAGCCAAGTGGCTTAACCTTGTATAATTTTGTTGCACCAAAAATCAAACAAGGAGGTTAA
>JAFZVF010000083.1 GCA_017617935.1 Clostridiales bacterium
CATTTTTGAGCCTCCAATACTGGTGATTTACTATTTTCACCATCAGTATAGAAAACCCATGCTGACATTATTGGGACTTATCAGTCACTTTCTGCGAAATAGCCCATTAATGGCATAGACTGTCTGCTATAATCGGGCCAGGTAGAGAAAAGCCACTGAATTAAGGGATCTGAGGACTATACGAAGGAGGCCGTCCAATCTGTCCTCATAATCGATAATTACCCTGCTATGATAAATGCAGGGAAGCCGAGAAGTTTTCAACAACAGAATAACCATAGAGAGTGCGCGAGGGACAAGCCCTGTGACCGCACAGCAACCTGCAGGAGCAAGGTGCTAAAGCTTGAACGATGGGACCAGTTTTTAAGATCAAGCCTGTCGTTCGCGACGGGCTTTCTTAACCTCACGGCAAATATGGATAAGGAGGGATGAGTGATGAAGGAAAAATGGAAGAAGATCCTGTCTAAGGACAAGAAGCTGATGTATGAAGGCTTTGTTGTTGACGGAATGCCTTTCGGAACTGGCACGTCATATTACGAGAACGGCAACAAGTGCCAGGAGGGCGTCTTTGACGAGAAGGGCCTGGTACACGGCAGAGAATACTATATGAACGGAAACCTGAGGTTTGAAGGCTCCTTTACCAAGAACAAGGGGCGCGGACCGAACTACCCGACCTTTGGCACCTGCTACGACGAGGACGGCAACGAGATCTACTACGGGGAACTGACCATAAGGAAACTGGGACTCATGGGCTTTCCGAAGATAGTCAAGCCGGAAGAGTACGGCTCCATCCCTCCCAAGGGAGCCCCTGATTTTGCAAGACGCGTCTGGGAGTCTGTGGATTACAAGCCCCGCGGAGTCTTCTACGTGAAGGCGAAGGGCAAGGAGAGGGCGGACCTGGTCGGATTCCTCGAGCGCAACGGCTTCAAGTGCGACGAAGACGAGATTACCACCAGGGAGAGCACGATCGCTTCGAGGTTCCCGGTAGAGATCAGGTTTGAAAACAAGGAATACGGCCACCTTCATACGGTCACCTGTTCCGCCGCCGCGGAAGCTTCAAGAAAGACGCTCCGCGTCGACGAGTTCATGGAAGTCTTTGAGCTCTCTTTCGGGCTCATGATCGTGTGACGTCCAGATGTACCATTTTCCACCCATCGCTGGTCCTATACTCAAGGCGTAAGGATTAGACGGCAGAGTTTTTTGGAGGTTATTATGCAGTATTTTAAGTATGAATGCACCCCGTTGAGAAATGACATACCGAGTCCTTTCAGCGACAGGGAATTTAACATGGCCGTTTGTGAAAAGACGGAAAACTTCAACGAGACCATAAAGCGCAAGGCGTATTGTTTCGTCTCGCAGATGAGGACGGGCTCCTGTACCGTCGGCGTTTTGGTCAAGGACAAGATCAACATTTTGAAGACTGTCAAAGATTTTATGAAGGCCATAGAGATCGATCATAAGGGAGGCACTCTTACGGAGACCACCTATTTCGCTTTTGAGCGTATGCTGACCAATGCTGACAGGACCGATTACATTGAAGACCGTGAAAGAGTCCTTGAAGGCTTCGGCATCTACGATATGCTCAGCATCCACAGGGGCGGCTTTGACCTGGTTGAAGGCACCATCAGGGAACATTCCAAGGAAGAGATCTATAAGGATGCGGCAAAGCTCCTGAGTTCAGAGGCGCTTATTGAAGAGCTCGACAGGATCTATACACCCAAGAAGAACAAAAAGGTGACCGGCATTCCGGTCCAGTATATGGTGATAACGGATGATGCTGAGGAGCGCAATGAGACCATCAAAGCTCTGATCCGGTCTTTGTACGTCAATGAAAGGATCAGCAGCCAGAGGATCAGCAGGGTAGTGTTCTGGCCGCACACCCGCAGCAATATGGCAATACTGAAGAGTCTTTTCAAGAGCTGCGAAGGCGGAACGGTCGTCATTAAGTTCAGCTCTCCCGATAATGACGAAAGCGACATTGAGAGAGGAGACCTTCAGATCATCGAGGACGTCTGCGAGATCGTCAACCATTTTCTCGGAAGCGTTCAGATGATCTTTTGCCTGCCCCGTGAATGTACCAAGGCTAAGGACATGTTCTATGCGAACCTTGGAATGGCGAGCATTATAGAGATTAAGGAAGGACACGCTTATGATGAAAGGGCTAGGGAATTTCTTGACGGTCTTGCGAAGAATTCCGGAATCCGTCCTGACAAGAAGCTCTATGCCGGCCTTAAGGAAAAAGAAGGATATCTGGCCGCTGATCTGCGCAAGATCTTTGCCGATTGGTACACCACAAAGATGAAGACCAGCGTTTATCCTCAGTATAAGGAGGTTGCGACGGTCAAGAGCGCTTTGAAGGACGCGAAGCCCCGCGGGAGCGCATTTGACGAGCTTCAGGGGCTGATAGGACTTCCCGAGGCAAAATCGGTTATTCAGAAAGCGCTCGATTACTACAAGGCGCAGAAGCTCTTTGCCGACAAGGGAATGCCCTCTGACCACCCTGCAATGCACATGGTCTTCAAGGGCAATCCGGGAACGGCCAAGACAACTGTTGCGAGGCTTTTTGCAAGGATAATGAAGGAAAACAACCTCCTGTCCAAGGGCCATCTCATCGAGTGCGGAAGATCAGATCTCGTCGGCAAGTACGTCGGCTGGACCGCGCCGCTTGTACAGCAGAAGTTCAAGGAAGCCGCTGGAGGCGTCTTGTTCATCGATGAGGCTTATTCACTCGTTGACGGCAGGAACGGTCTTTACGGCGACGAGGCGATCAATACGATCGTTCAGGAGATGGAAAACCATAGGGAAGACATGGTCGTGATCTTTGCGGGCTACCCTGACAAGATGGAGCAGTTCATCAACAGGAATCCTGGCCTCCGTTCAAGGATCGCGTTCCACGTGCCTTTCAACGACTACGATACGGATTCGCTTTGCAAGATCGCGGCGCACATCGCCGATGGCAAGGGTCTCAAGCTGACTGACGAGACCGTCGACAAGCTTGCGACGATCTTCGAAGTCGCCAAGACGCAGGAGGATTTCGGCAACGGAAGATATGTCAGAAACCTCATTGAGCAGGCAAGGATGGCGCAGGCTTCAAGGCTTGTCGCGATGGACTACGACGCCGTCACGAAAGACGATATCGCAACGATCCGCCCCGAGGACGTCGTGCCGCCCACGGAAGTCAAGACCATAAAGAAGTTCGGCTTCTCCGCGTAACGGATTGTTCACGGTAAATATGCACTCTTTTTATCCCATCGTTTAACTTATAATGTTAAACTTTGGGAAAAAGAAAGGCGGATTTTGTTATGTCGATGCTCCCTTTGTATATTCTCGAGATCCTGCGCAAGCGAACGGACGAGCAGCACACGCTCAATCAGAAGGACGTCATTGACAGGCTCCGCATTGACTATGGCCTTGTAGTCGAGCGCAAGGCAGTCCGCACCAACATGGAAAGGCTGGTCGAAATGGGATACCCGATTCAGTTCACCGAGACTGAGAGGGAAGGAAACACCATATGGTCAAACTTCTGGTACAAGAGCGAGTTCTCCGATGCCGAGCTCCGTCTCATGATCGACAGCCTTCTGTTTTCCAATCACATTCCGCATGCCAGTCGCCAGAAGCTCGTTAAGAAGATCGAAGGCCTGACGAGCGAGCATTTCAAGTCCTATGTGAAGCACATCGCAACGCTTCCGGATACCGGTGAATCAAACAAGCAGATCTTCTACAACATCGCTTTTCTAGATGAGGCCATCAGCAAGAAAAAGAAGGTCGCGTTCCAGTACCTTGACATGGACATAGACAAGAAGCTGTATCCCAAGCTGAACGATGAAGGCAAGCCCAAGACCTATGTAGTCAGCCCTTATCAGATGGCTGCGAGGGACGGCAAATACTATCTGATCTGCAACCACGACGGATACGACGAGATCTCGAATTACAGGATCGACCGCATCTGCGAAGCAGAGGTGCTTGATGAAAGGATAAGGCCTTTCAAAGAACTGCCGGAGGCCTGTGGCTACGATTTCGATCTCGGCAAGTACATGAAGGAACACATCAACATGTACGCGAGCGGCCACGTCGTCGTGCGTTTCAAGATCGTCCGCCGCCTCATCGCGGACATTGTTGACGTCTTTGGCAAGGACGTCGTCTTTGAACAGGACCTTGGCGATTACGTGATCGTCCGCGCGACGGTAACAGAGCTCGCCATGATCCACTTCGCCAAGTTCCTCTCACCCGACGTGGTGATACTGGAACCTCAGCGAATGGTCGACGAAATGAAGGACTGGGCGAAGCAGGTTAAGAAGGTTTATGGCTGACGCGGGAGAAAAGAAAGTTAAGATCCTGATACTTGTACCGTTGACTACGACGGTATTGAGCATGCTCATGTGGCTTTGCATATCCATATTGGGATCGAGAGGATTAGCCGGCCTGTCCTCGATCATGTTTTTACTTGCCGGTTTTTCTATGACGATCGGACTTGTAATGGCCGTCTTTGGAACCTTTGCCGCGATGATGGAGAATATGAATCTATATAAGGTGATAGGCATTGTTTTGGTAGCTTTTCTGTTGTTTATAGACATCTGGCTTTATATGGTCATATTCCGCGGACACAAGCCTCCGGAACAGCGGCCTACTGTCACAACTACCCATGTTGAGACGACATAGCCTTTGCTTGGTAGATAGAATTTGAAGAATCATTCCATCACAGCCCGGCCGCCGCGCCGGGCTGTTTTATGTCCCATTATTATCCCATGCCCCCTTGTACAATGAAGAAAACGAATAAAAAAGGAAGGGCATGGATATGGTAGAACACAATAGAATACTTAATCTTGTATACGAGATCATCAAGCGCTACGCGTCGAAGGACAAGCCGATCGACCAGAGCGAGATCCAGAGAAGGATACTTGCGGGCGGTCCTGACAACGAGTGCGACAGGAAGACCATTTCGCGCGCATTGGAAAGACTCAGAGCCACATACGGCTACGATGAGAAAGGCAATTGGTGCAACGAAGACGTCAAACTGCACTACGAAGTGGTGTACAGAAGCACGTCGGACATCTATAAGCAGTACTGGCTTGAGATCTGCAAGGACCAGCAGTTCACCGATGAAGAGCTGATGTTCCTTATGGATGCCGTTCAGTTTTCGAAGCACGTGGACAAGAGATTTGCCGAAGAGATTACCGGAAAGCTCGCCGACTTGAGCAACAACAAATACAGCGGGATCTTTGAGTTCCACACGAAGATCAACACGAAGGACTATCCGGTCAGGAAGGACTTTTTCGTGACGTTGGGTGACATCAATGAAGCCATCCATCAGCAGAAGATGATCTCGTTCTTTGACAACAGGTTTGACGTCGACAAGAAGCTTCATCACGTAAGCGAAACGCCGCTCGTGGTCTGCCCGTACAGGATCGCGGTCACTGACGGCAATTACTATCTGCTCTGCTGTTTCAAGGGTTCTTCCGCGATAAGGAGCTATAGGATCGACAGGATTACCGACGTCATCATATTGGACGAAAGATTCCCCGTTTCTCTTGCCCTCAAGAACGCGACGGCACATGCAAACGAATACCTCTTAGGGCACCGTTATATGAATCCGGGAGTGGCGGTAAAGGTTACGCTGGAGATCGACAGGCAGATCCTGGGCGAGGTCATCGATTCCTTTGGCAATAAGATCACGATCGACAGGAAGGGAGCAAGCACAAACCGCCTGACCGTCTGCCTCATGAGCAGCGAGAAGGATATCATTGACTGGGCGATGAGATACGGTGAATACGCGGAGATCGTCGAGCCGGATTATCTCAGGGAAGCGATCCTCGAAAGACTCAGGAACATCAGGAGCCTGTACAGGGAAGACATTCGCGCGTTTAATTACTCGGACAGGCTTGAGCGCGCGAAGGATTGTGGCAGACTTTGGCTCAGGGACGTCGATCTGAGCGAGCGTGATTCGTACAAGGATCTGACCGGGATCAGATGCGTTGACCTTCATCACAACAGGATCACGGATTTCTCTTTCCTTGCGAATTATGATGAGCTTTACGACCTCAGGATCTCTCAAAACGAGATCGGCGATCCGGGCGTGATCTCAAGGCTTACAAATCTCGGCAGACTTGCATTGTCCATGACCGGAATAACTGATCTGAATTTTCTTGTGGGACTTGATCATCTGAGAACGCTGACGCTTAAGGAATTCACGTTAGAGGACGTGGAAGCCGTATATTCGCTGCCAAGGCTTAAATACCTCACGGTAAACAGGCCGGTATCAAGACTGATCGACAAGAAGCGTCTGAAGGAGCGGGGCATTGAGTTTAACGTTGACGATTCAAACAAATTGTCAATGCTCCCCATAACGAGGCTTCCTTCCGAAAGGAATGCTTTCGCGGAAAGGAATGCAGATGAATTGAGCAAGTTTACGACTTTTGAAGTGAAGGGGGATTCTTATAAAACGGTATATTGCTCAGAGATCGCTACAGGCAGAGACCCATCGGACAGATGCGGGAAAAAGCTGTTCAGACTTATCGCAGGAGCCTGTGACCGCAACGAAGAGCGCGAAATGTACAGGGATCTTTATGCACTCAGAGGCGAGGAGTATTCATGGTTCGTGACATATGAAGGATCCGTACCTGAGCCGTCTTATGAACACGATCACAGCAAGGTGTACGTAGTTTCAATATTCAAGGAGGATCATGGCCGGAAACTGGTCGCCATGGCAGTGCGCAGCCGTTGTGATGAAGAAGATGAAGACTCATTTATCGACTATTCGAAAATGAATTTCTCCAGAATGGCATTTATCCGGAACATGATCGACAACAAGATCGGCTGGGCTGAAGTGAGCGGTTTCCTTGAAATGGAGTTCAGCCGCGCCTGTGCATTGGATCAGGTCATAAATCCTGAAGTCATGAAGAAGTATAATGTATTCGAGAACATGGAAGTCGATGCGGACGATTACCACTACTACCGCATGGATGACGAAGGCAAGAAGAAAGTCAGGAAGATCTCTTACGGACACATCGAGTAATATCATTTGCTCGCTAAGTCCTCCGCGCTGCGCTTGTGCGGAAGCGCTCGCAAATAACATTACTCGAGTGGGAAAAATAAAATATGTCACTGTTGGATAAAGACATCAGAGAACCGCTTTTCATGTACCTGGAGATCAAGCTCGGGAAGGTCAGGTTTTTCGAGGAAAAGGATATCGGCCGGGCCCGTGCTGACGTCATGATGGTCACGGACGATGCGGTGTGCGGGCTTGAGATCAAGAGCGACGCGGATTCATATGCGAGGCTCAAGCGCCAGGTCAAGTGGTACGACAAGTATTTTGACTACAACTACGTGGTTATCGGCAAGAGCCATCTGAAGCACATCGAGGAGCACGTCCCAAAGTACTGGGGCATCATATCGTGCACCGAAGGCGAGGAAGACGTCGTTTTTGAGGAAGTCAGGGAAGCGCAAAAGAACACCAAGCGCGACATGAACCTGAAGATGAGCTTTCTCTGGAGAAGGGAACTGGAGACGATCAAGCGTGAGCACGTGAAGTTCAAGTACTACGATCTGAGCAAGGCGCAGCTTAGGAAGAAACTGATCGAGAAGATCGACGAGGAAACGCTGGACAAGTTGATCTCCAGAGAGTTGTTTGACAGGGATTATACGACGCTGGTGGAGTAATATGTTTTGTATAAGGGAGGATTTTTATGAGCAAGTTTGAATTGTTGAACGCGTCCTGTGCGGACCAGGTTGTTGATGCAGTCGTAAACGCCGCCAATGACGGATTGTGGGCAGGCGGCGGAATCTGCGGAGTCATTTTCAGTAAAGCGGGCAGAGATGAACTGACGGCCGCGTGCAGAAAGTACAAGACACCTTTGAATGACGGCGACGCGGTGATCACGCCCGCTTTCAACATGACGAACGCCAAGGCGATCATACACGCGGTGGGACCCAATTTCAGGAGCACTCCGAATGCGTTTGAGGAGCTTTACAAGGCTTATTACAATTCACTTGCCGTTCTGAAGGACAACGGATATCACAGCATCTCGTTCCCGCTGATCAGCGCAGGGATCTTCGGAGGAAATCTGCCCAAGCCTGCAGCGGAATCCACGAAGCAGTGCCTGAGGGCATACAAGAAGTTCATTGAGGATTTTCCTGATTACGAGATCGACGTAAAGCTTTGCGCGTTTTCTGCGCAGGAAATGTCTGATGCTAAAGCGGTTTGCGGGGATATCATTTAGAAAAATGTTGGCAAACAAGACTCTTGAACCTATAATAAAACTATAGTAACGGAAAGCGAGAAGAGAAATGACAACTGATGCAATCAGGAAAGCTGTTATAACACTTGCAGAGCAATACTCGATTAAGAGTGTTGTGTTGTTTGGTTCTCGCGCTTCTGGAAACAATCGTGATGACAGTGATATCGATTTAATTATCGAATTCTACGAGCCGATATCCATCCTAAAGCTTTCATCCCTCAAGAACAAATTGCAGGATATGTTGGGTCTTGACGTCGATATCGTTCACGGACCGATAAGAACCGACGATATTCTTGAAATTGGCGAAACGGTTGAGATTTATGCAGCATAGAGACCGTGTTGTTCTGGAAAAGATAGTCCAGGAAATCAATATCTCCGATGAAATGATCGGAAATGTTGATCTTAAAGAGTTTCTTGCAGATGAGAAACTTAAAAGAGCTGTAAGCATGACGATTATCAACATCGGTGAGATGATTAAGCTTATTTCCGATGATTTGCGGGCAAAGTATCCTGAAGTTCCGTGGAAGGATGCAGCCGGCATGAGAGACATTACTGCTCACAAATATCAAACATTAAGAATGGAAGACGTGTTTTCTTCTGCTACTTCTGACTTTCCTGCATTAAAAAAGCAAATTCAGTCGATTCTTGAAAAGGAAGACTGATAATCCTTATTCTGGGGATTTGTTGAATGCATTACGTAATCTCTGACTTGCACGGATACCCTCACGAACGCTTCCTTCAGTTATTGAAGGAGGCTGGCTTCGGCAAGCATGACTTCCTCTACATCCTGGGCGACGTCGTGGACCGCAACGGAGACGGCGGTGTTGAAACGCTTGAGTGGCTCATGTACCAGACCAACGTGCAGCTGATACTTGGGAACCATGAGGCGATGCTGCTTGCGAACGCGTTTGTTTTCGATGAGATAACCGATGACAGCATAGGCGCGCTTACTGAAGAAAAGATCGACATGCTTACGAGATACCAGCTCGACGGCGGCGACGTGACCCTTAAGGCGATGAAGGCCCTTTCAAAGGAGACGCAACAGGATATTCTGGATTATCTGCGCGACTGCCCGCTTTATGAAACCATCAGTGCAGGCGGCAGGGATTTCATTTTGGTCCATTCCGGATTTGAGAATTTCGATCCAAAAAAGCGCGTTGAGGATTACGCGGCTGACGAATTGCTCTGGGCGTGGCCCGAACTTACCGACGTTTACTATAAGTCCGTCATGACGGTCTTAGGACATACTCCTACGCTTGCTTTCGGTGAAGAATACGCGGACAAGATAATCAAGACCGATACATGGATCGACATTGACATGGGCGCGGGATTCGGGCATGAGCCGGTGCTTTTGAGACTCGATGACATGAAGGAGTTCAGGTTGTCCTCATAATCGGTTTTCTGTCCTGCCAATCGTGTTAAAACGGCACATACTTGAGGGTATCTTTGCGGCAGGAGGGCAGAATGCGTGTCTGATACCAAATCGATTAACAGCAACCAGATGTCTATAGAGCAGCTCTTGAAGCAGGGTGGCGGTTTGTATGCCGACGCATCTCCGAACGAAGTCGCCCAAGCGCTTGAGGTATTGAAGAAAGTGAATGGCGGCCTGGCTCAGGCAAGGGGCGCGGCTGAGAAGCGCGACAGGAAAGAGGCGAAGCGCATGAAGGAAGAAGCGGAAAGATCCCATATTGAGGAAGTCACCTGCATGGATCTTCCCATGGACTGGGAAAACGTCTTCAATACGGACGAGAGGACCAGGGGCGTTCACACCGACAGCATTCCAGACGCGCTGATAATGAGCCTTACGACCTTGGGTGAGGTCAACGTCGAGTATATTTCTTCGGTAACCGGCGAAGACTACAAGACGGTAATCAGGACGCTGAAGGGCTCAATTTACCAGAATCCCGAGACTTGGGACGAGTGCTTCTACAAGGGATGGGAGACCTCCGACGAGTATCTGTCGGGCAACCTCGCCCACAAGTGGAAGGCCGCCAAAGAGGCGGATGAGAAGTACAATGGTTATTTCAAAGACAACGTTGCCGCGATCGAGAAGGTCCTGCCGCCCACGGTTGCCACGAAGGACATCTACGTTACCCTCGGTTCGCCCTGGGTGCCCGCGGAGATCATTGACGATTTCATTATCTGCACTTTCGGCGACGATACGAAATACGGTTCCTATTGGGCCCACAAGGGCGCGTTTTCCGTCATCCACGACGAGCTTTTGGGAACATGGGAGATCCCGTACAAGGACAGGTACCGCAGATTTTTGCCCGCGTCCCTTGAATACGGGACGGGACGCATTACGGCGCTTGGCATTCTCGAGAAGACCCTGAACATGAAGAACGTTGTCATATACGACGAGAAGGCTTCGCATATCAACAAATCCGGCACGAAGAGGGTCATCAACCAGGCCGAGACGACCGAGGCGATGGAGAAGCAGAAGAAGCTGATCGAGCATTTCCGGAGCTGGGTCTGGAGGGATCCGGGCCGCAAGAAGATGCTGGAGGAAATCTACGAGGAGCGCTTCAGCTGCGTGAAAAGGCGCATCTACGACGGATCTTACCTGACCTTCCCGACGATGTCTCCCAAAGTGACGCTCTTCCCTTACCAGAAGGACGCCGTCTGCAGGATGATCTTCTCGCCGAACACGCTTCTCGCACACGACGTGGGCGCGGGCAAGACCTACGAGATGATCGCCGCGGGCCAGGAGTTGAGGCGAATGGGACTTTCCAAGAAGAACGTGTACGTCGTGCCCAACAACATCGTCGGCCAGTGGGAGACCATCTTCAAGGAAATGTATCCGAACGCGAGGGTCCTCTGCGTCACGCCCAACACCTTCAAGCCCAAGACGAGGCAGTTCGTGCTGGAGCGCATTCGTGACGAGGATTTCGACGGGATAATAATCGCGTACAGCTGCTTTGACATGATCCCGCTTTCCAAGAAGTGCCTGTTAAGCCAGCTCAATGACAAGATACATAACCTGTGCGATGCTTCGAAGAGGAATAAGCTGACCTCCACCGCGAAAAAGAGGCTCGAAAGCCTTGGTAAACAGCGCGAAAAGCTTCTCAAAGAAGAGGGCGACGATTCAGGCAATGTATATTTCGACGAGCTCGGAATAACGAGGCTTTTCGTCGATGAGGCGCACAACTACAAGAACGTGCCGTTCGAAACGCAGACGGACAATGTGCTCGGCATCAACAGGACCGGTGCGAAGAAGTGCGCCGACATGCTCGCAAAGGTTCAGTTCGTGCAAAAGGAAAACGGCGGCAAGGGCATCATCTTCGCGACGGGCACGCCAATCACGAATTCCGTGACGGACGCATACGTCATGCAGCTCTATCTGCAGAGTGGCGAGCTCGCCCTGCTTGACCTTCAGAGCTTTGACGCGTGGATCGGCATGTTTGCGGAGAAGTCCACGGAGTTTGAGATCGACGTCGACACGAGCAGCTACAGGCTTGCGACGAGGTTTTCCAAATTCCACAACCTCCCCGAGCTGACCTCGCTCCTTGGTTACATTGCGGACTTCCATGCGGTCGACGCTTCCGCAGGGATCCCCGAGTGCGACGGGCACATCGACGCGCAGATTGCCAGGAGCCCCGAATTCGAGGCGTTCCTCAAGGTGATCTCCGAGCGTGCGGACAAGATCCGTGAGGGCAACGTCGACAGGAAGACCGACAACATGCTCAAGGTCACAACCGACGGCCGCAAAGCCGCTCTGGACATGCGTCTCGTTGATGACGGGCTTGGGTTTTCCAAGCAGTCCAAGGTCGCGAAATGCGCGGAAAACGTTTACGACGTATACCTGAAGACGGATGCCCAAAAGTGCACGCAGCTCGTCTTCTGCGACATTTCAACGCCCGATCCGAAGAAGTTCAACGTCTACTACGACCTCAAGAAAAGGCTTGTCGAACTCGGAATGCCTGAGGATCTGATCGCGTTCGTTCACGACTACGAATCCGATACCGCCAGAGCCAAGCTTTTCGAGCAGATGCGAAAAGGCGAGATCCGCGTTCTGATCGGTTCGACCTTCAAGCTCGGAATGGGAGTCAACGTTCAGGACAAGCTCATCGCGATGCATCACCTGGACGTGCCGTGGAGGCCTGCGGACATGACGCAGCGTGAGGGAAGGATCCTACGCCAGGGCAATACAAATCCCAAGGTTTACATCTACAGGTACATCACGGAGGGAAGCTTTGACGCTTATTCCTGGCAGCTTCTTGAGACGAAGCAGAGATTCATTTCCGCGCTTCTGTCGGGCTCGCTTACGGGCCGCGACAATGCTGACGTCGACGACGTTGTTCTCGATTACGCCGAGGTCAAGGCCATCGCGATCGGCAATCCCCTGGTCAAGGAGAGGGTTGAGGCGGCGAACGAAATGTCGCGCTACAAGATGCTTCAGAGGCAGCACGTTGAGAACCACATGCGCCTGACCAAGGAGTTCATGGAGCTTCCGGGCAAGATCGAGCATCAGAAGGAGCTCATAAAGCGCTGCGAAGACGACATCGCCTTCTACAAGGAATGGTGCGCCGCCCATCCGCAACCGGCGAACGCCAAGGAAAAGAAGGACGATGCGGAAGCAAGAAAGCTCATAAGGGAGAAGATCGGCGCCGCCCTGATCGACAACAAGATGGAGCCCAAAGAGCGCGTCCTGATGAATTACAGGGGCTTTGAAGTGGTCCTGCCAGCCAATATGCTGCATACCGAGCCATACGTTTTCCTGATGAGGGAAGGCAGGTACAAAGTCGATTTCGGCGAATCCGAGATCGGAAACCTCATAAGGCTCGACAACGCTTTGGACACGCTTCCGGAGTATCTGGAAAAGCTCAAAAGCGGTCTTGACAAGTTCCTTTCCAAGCAGGACGCTATCGATAAGGAACTCAAGAGGGCCGAGGACTATTCGGAACAGATCGAAAAGTACAAGAAGATGGTAGAAATGCTCGACGCATTGTTGGGGGCAGAAGAAAAATGAAAGACGTGAAAGTAACCAACATTCCTTCCATGGACATCGGGAAAGCCGTTGAAAAGCTTTCTTCCGCGTACTGCGCGGTGATAAGCAAGGGACTGCCGGTAAATACGATGCCGTCGGTCATGATGTGGGGTCCTCCGGGCGTCGGCAAATCGCAGGGCGTCAGGCAGATCGCCTCGAAAATCGAAGCCGCCACCGGCAAGAAGGTCAACGTGACCGACGTCCGTTTGCTGCTCTTCAACCCGATCGACCTTCGCGGCATCCCGACCGCAAACGAGGACAAGACGCTGGCCGTTTGGCTCAAGCCCAAGATCTTCCAGATGGACGATTCGGAGGACGTCATCAACATCCTGTTCTTAGACGAGATCTCCGCGGCGCCGCAGTCGGTCCAGGCCGCGGCATACCAGATCACGCTGGACAGGACGGTTGGCGAGCACAAGCTCCCGGACAACTGCATCGTAATCGCCGCGGGCAACAGGGTGACCGACAAGTCCGTCTCTTACAAGATGCCGAAAGCACTCGCAAACAGGCTTTTGCACATTGAGGTTGAGGGCAACTTCAAGGCATGGAGGGAGTGGGCCGTCAGGACGGGGATCAACGACAAGGTCATCGGATTCCTTTCCTTCCGCCAGGATTACCTCATGAAGTTTGATGCAAGTTCTGACGATCTTGCGTTCCCCACGCCGCGTGCCTGGGAGATGGTCAGCAATCTGCTGAACAGCGTCACGGGCGATCTCGATGAGGCGTATCCGCTTGTCGCGGGCATAGTGGGAACGGGCGTTGCCTTGGAAATGCGCACCTGGTCTGCGGTCTACAAGGACCTGCCCAGCGTTGAGGACGTTTTCGACGGGAAGAGTCCCGCGCTTCCCACAAGGACCGACGCGATGTACGCGCTTACCGCTTCAATGGTCTGCTATGCAAGAGAGCATAAGGACGACCTGACGAAGATCGCCAATTCCATAAGGTATGCGGAAAAGATGCCGCCTGATTTCAGCGTGGTTCTTCTCAAGGACTACATGTACATTGGAGAGAATTACAAGCAAACGCTGATGAAGATACCCGAATTTGCGAAATGGCTTCAGAGCAAGGGGAGTCTTTTGAATGGCTCTGTCAGATGAGAAACTGAAAAAGTACATGAAGCGGCTGATGATGTCGCGCCTTAGGATCCTTGTAAACAACGGGTTCTACGGCCTTCTTCTGATGCACATGATCTTTTCCATCGACGAGAGCTGCGATACGGCCGCGACGAGCGGGAAAAGGATATATTTCGGACCTGAGTTTCTGGAAAATCTGAGCGATCCCGAGATCGATTTCGTAATGATGCACGAGATACTGCACGTGGCGCTTCAGCACTGCTTCCGCGGAACGGCCCTGGATCACGACCTTTTCAACGTCGCCTGCGACATAGTCGTCAATTCGAACATCCTCAAGTCAAACGGCATGGACCTTTCGACGATCACGCTTGAAAAATACGGCGAAGCGATGCATTTGGCCCCCGACGGCTCGGAGGGTTACGAGCACACGGCTGAAGAGGTTTACGAGATGTTGCTGTCGCGAAAGCCGTACGATAAGAATGCAATGGCGGGCTTGGACGGCGTCCCCGGCAAAAATCCTCCGGACTCAAAGTCGAAGCCCTCTTCCATGTGGGACGACCACTCCAGATGGGAGGCGGTTGACGAAGACGGCAGATTGAGTGACGAGTGGGTGCAAAGGACGATTCGGGCTGCCGAAGCGATCTCGATCCGCGATCCGTCCAACCAGCGCGATTCGCTGCCATTGTTTGCCGTAAGGCTCCTCGGTCAGTTGCGCAATCCGCAGACCGACTGGCGCACGATACTCGACGACTTCATTCAGGAAGAGATCGTCGACTATTCGTTCACGCCGCCCGACAGGAGGTTTGAGGACAGCGGCTTCTTCCTGCCAGACTTCAATGACAAGGACGAAGAGGTCAGGGACGTTCTCTTCATGATAGACGCTTCGGGAAGCATGAGCGACGACATGGTTACCGCAGCGTTTTCCGAAATAAAGGGCGCCATCGACCAGTATGACGGCAAGCTCATGGGTTGGCTCGGTTTCTTTGACGCAGGCATAGTGGAACCCAAGCCTTTCGAAAGCGTGGAGAGCCTAAAGGTGATCCGTCCCAGAGGCGGCGGAGGGACCGACTTCCAGGTCATTTTCAAATACGTAAAAGAATTTATGCAGGACAGGCTGCCGGTCAGCATAATCATCCTTACCGACGGATATGCGCCATTCCCTAAAGAGCAGGAGGCGATGGGAATTCCGGTCTTGTGGCTGCTAAACAACGACACGGTCGAACCGCCCTGGGGGAAGGTCGCGAGGATCGTCGTCGATTAATCGACATGTACCACTTTCCGTACATCAGCCCTGTTAGGATACTTACAAGAAATCAAGTATCAATAAGAGGGTTAGGTGATTATCATGAAAGTAAACGCTACGATCGTAAACAACTATGTATCAGACATAAAGATAGTCGATATAGACGTCATTTCTGAAGAAGAGGCCCAATTAATTGATCCTGGAAGGAAAGCGAAATATCATATCAACCCCAAAGCACTTACGCTGAACGGGCCTTTTAGAGGTTTTTTCGTTATTGTCGTTCTGACGTTTACGGGTTCAGATCTGCCTGTCGGCACAAGTTTTATTCCGGTTGGGACAGAATCTTCTTTCATGGAAAACAAAAGTTGGAAAGTCTATAAAGAGAATAAGGCTTTCCGTCATTTTAGGTTCAGCGTTGATGAATACGAAGAGAATGAAGCAAAGCTTAAAGCTAGACTTTGCAACAATCGAATTTTGAAAAATAGCCCTTGCAATTGTGGTTTTGCCCACACCACCAAGAGAAGTTATTGCGAGCAAGACTTTATTATCAGTATTTATAAGTTTAATAATATGATCAATGTATTCTTGTCTAAACTCTATCTCTTGCTGATTCACGGAAGCAACCGTACCATGACGAATGCAGATATTATCAGTTTTATGTCCTCTGAAAACACCTTTCTCATCATATAACGAAGAGTAGAATTCCTCATAGCCGTTTTTATTTATCTCATCCGTCTTACACGCAGCTAAAAGAGCGAAGAAACTGAGTGAATCGAAGGGCGGCGGACCTGTCCTTTGGGTTGATCCGGTAACAAAAGAAGTTTATGTTTTAGAATCCGAGTCCAATCTCATCTTTAAACTACTGTCTTATCCGATAGAAACTGTTTTAGCTGAAAAGGTTGAAACAGTACTCAGTCGCGGAGTTGAAAATACAAGACCTAGAGATTTCTACGATATTTACATGTTAGCCGCATCGGACTACAGCAAGGAAACCTTCAAAAGAGCATATGAAGCGACAGCTAAACACAGAGGCAGTTATGAGAAAATTACTGACTTTGCAGGCATAGTAAATAACATCCGTAATGATTCAGTGATGAATCAAAGATGGGCAGGCTATCAGAAGCAGATGCCTTATGCCATAGGGATTTCTTTTGATGAAGTTTTAGATGTAGTGACTGGATTAATGCGTTGAATTCAACAAGTAAACTTTGTAAAATATCAATGAAAGGACAGGACCTGCATCGGAACATGCGGGACACCGTCCTTTCTTATTGCCTTAATAAATAATAAACTGCCAACCCCTCCAAACAAAGCAAAATAAGGCCTTTAAACGGGAAAACATTTTTCAAAAAAGTGCTTGCACATCCAAAATCGATGTGTTATTGTATCGCTGATGAAGGAAGTGCCTGTCCGACATCCAACTCTAGATTTTGAGATGGATCGTGCAGGGCTTCTATTTTTTTATCTAAAAATATGAAAGGACAAAAGACAATGGCAACTTGTATGTTGAGTAACAATCTGAACAGCCTCAAAGCGCTCGATAGCAGAGCGTTAGGCTTTGCATGCTCTTTTGTCCGCAGATCGATATCGCATGATAACCGCTATGACGAGGGCATCAAAGACTTTTATGGGCGATTACGATGTTAATCCTTCTATTGTTTAGGCACAAACACTGCTGAAGATTACTCGAGGATCGCCCGCAAAAAGAAAACGGACGATCCTTTTTTATTGTCCACGCAACTTGACAACTTAATTCTTAAACACCCTTGTAGCTCAACCGGCAGAGCAAACGGCTGTTAACCGGGAGGTTGAAGGTTCGAGTCCTTCCGAGGGTGCCAAAAAGACGCTGCGAAGAAGGCACTCTTTATAAGCGTCTTGGGGCGGACGAGGGGAAAGGCACTTCCTTCGGCTGCCTTAAAGGGGAAGAAAGCTAATCCGGTGAAAGCGTCAGGTTGAAGCCCTGAAGAGTCTGGATCGACACCAGATCTTCCCACCAAATGGATCTGTATTGTAACGGTAACAGACCGGACTTTTAATCCGGGGATTGAGGGTTCAAATCCCTCCAGGTCCACCACACAGCCCTATCGTATAACGGCCATTATGCCGGTCTGTCTAACCGGAGACAGGGGTTCAACTCCCCTTAGGGTTGCCAAATGTCTCTATGGCGGAATGGCATACGCAGGCGGCTCAGAACCGCCGGACTCCCGGTTCGAATCCGGGTAGGGACACCATAAATTCTCCCGGTGTCGGAACTGGCATACGAGACGCACTTAAAACGCGGGTCTTGCGGGTTCGATTCCCGCTCGGGAGACCACATGTCCGTGTAACCGAATTGGCACAGGTACTGCGCTAAGGACGCAGGTTTTGCGGGTTCGACTCCCGCCTCGGACACCAAATGCTCCTATAGCACAACGGATAGTGCAACGGTCTTCTAAACCGTGGATCAGCGTTCAACTCGCTGTAGGAGTGCCATTTGTCTGATTGACGCAACAGGTAGACGTGACTGATTCAAAACCAGTTTTTTCAGGGTTCGAATCCCTGATCAGGCACCATGCCGCACCCTTTTGGGAGCGGCCAAAATGTGGTTCATAGTGTAACGGCAGCACGGCAGTTTGTGGCACTGCAAGTTAGAGTTCAAGTCTCTGTGTTCCACCCAAATCCCGGTGTAATCCGTTAAAGAGGCGGGACGGACTGTAAATCCGTTGTTAGGAACTCGAGTGGGAGCGTTACCCTCGACCGGGACCACGGACAAAGAAAAGTCCATAAAACTCGTGGCCGGATCAAGTTCCTCCTGCAGGTCACCAACGATAATACTTGAAAGAGGTCCACCACCTGACACGTAAAGTCGGGAAACTCCAGGGGAACCCCTCTGCCTGTGGAGGTTGGGCTCCACTTCGTTTTCGTAGCTTCTTTCAATGGTAGGAAGACTGTCTGATATGCAGTTAACGGTAGTTCGATTCTATCAGCTACGACCACAAATTGGAAAGTAACTCAGCTGGTCAGAGTACCGTTCTTATAAAGCGGGAGTCGAGAGTTCGAGTCTCTCCTTTCCAACCAATATGCTTCCGCCGCCGTCGGCCGGCGTAAGGGCCATTCCCGTATATCTGAGTTCGAGTCTCAGCGGAAGCGACAAGATCGCATAGGCTAACGGATAGACCGTCCGGCCACGGACCGGGATGTGGGGGTTCGAATCCCTCTGTGATCGCCAAGTTTTACATGCCGTGTTACCTCAGTGGGGAGGAGGGTCAGTCTTGAAAACTGTTGTGCCCTTAAAAGGCACTGGGAGTTCGAATCTCTCACACGGCGCCACTATGTCGACATAAGCCTAATTGGTAAGGCAGCGGTTTGCTAAACCGTGAGTAACCGCATCTGCGGCGTCTCGGTTCGAGTCCGAGTGTTGACGCCAAATTTACTGAAAGGAGATGGTACGTCATGTTCAAAACGGCACAGGGACAAGTGATGAGCGTTCCTGACATTGCGAAGAAGATCTTTGAATTCATCATGTCTGACAAGACGAACAGTTACGAGATAACCGTGGGTACGGACAGCCAGAATTTTGACCGCACGAAAATGGTCGAAGTCATTGCCGTGCATCGGAAGGGCCGCGGTGGCACCTACTTTTACAACATTGAGTTCGTCCGCCGCATTACCAACCTGAAGCAGAAGATCAACGAAGAAACAAGCAGAAGCCTTCTTGTCGCGAACGACCTGCTCGATCGTCTGCAGGAGACGTTTTTGGAAAACGACATGCTGATGGAAGACCTCGACGTGTCATTTCAGATCCACTGCGACATCGGGCGCGCGGGCAAGACGAGCGTTCTCATCAAGGAGATCGTCAGCTGGGTCACGAGCCAGGGCTACGTCTGCCTGATCAAGCCGGACAGCTACGCAGCTTCCGATATTGCGGACAAGTACAGCAAGTGAGGTTTTCAAGCAGGGACTTCCGGTGTCGTAAACATTAGCGTAAACTTTTTGGTCAAAAATGTTTACGCCAATGTTTATTTTTTCAAAAAGTAAACTTCAGCGTAAACAATTTAGCCTCAATTGTTTACGAAATAGTTTACGGCAGTGGAACGCCAGTCACAGGTTGCCGTTACGACCTCTTATACGTAACCTGAGACTTGTAAACGACCTTGGTCTTTGCCTTTTTGTTCGTGTCGGTCTTGCTGTAGCTGAGATGGAACACGCTGTGCTGATAAGTCAAAGACACGCCCTTTGCAAGTTGGATCTTCTCGGGAAACTGGGTAATGTTCTTCAGTTCGATGGGCAGCTTGTAGGGGCCTTGCTTTATGTCGGACTTCTTTTTGGCGTATTTGGTGTAACGCATGAACTGGACTTCGCCGGTAACGTTGAAGGTTCCGTCTTCGTTCTCGGTGTAAGAGATCGTGAGGAACTGCTGGCCCCACGTGCCTATGTTGTGATACCAGCCGACAACCTTCTTCTTTTTGTACTTGTCCATGGTTATCTGGTTGTAGGAGGGATAGTAGTTTCCGGTCATCTTTTCAAGAGTTATTCTTGTTTCGAGGTTGGCTTTTCTTGCCTGGATCGGAAAACCGGGAGTCTCGGCCTTGTCGGAAACTGCTTGATAATAAGATTTTGCAGCGTTGTAGTTGCCCTTGCTGAATTCGTTTTCGGCTTGGCAGACGGTGGCCAGGTCCTTGGCGTATTCATAGTCGCCGAGTTTTTCAAAAACGGCCTGGGCCTCGAGATATTTGCCGTTTTTCAGCATCTCGATGCCTTCGCTGTATCTGCTCTCAATGGACGAGATGCCGCCGTTTTCGTCTTCTATGCCGCCTTCGCCCAACAAGTTCCCGTTTCCGGAAGAATCCGACTTCTTCGTGGCGTCTTGATCCTGCAGGCCAAACGGCGACGACTGGCCCGAACAAGCCGACATTGAAGCCAGCATGAAAATGGCGACTATGACTGCAGAAGTTTTCCTGAACTTGTTATTCATTGCATTTACCCCGAATCCTTAATGACGATTGCACCGCTATTATATACAGAATTTATAACATATTAAAAGCAAAACGCGCACAGGCCAAATCCGCCCGCACGAACTTGTTGTAAAATGAAGCCATAAGCAGTTGTTGATCTTTACAAAGCGAGGATGACGCGATGAAGAATTCAGAAGAAGTGGCCGCTGCGCTTTACGCTGAAAACGAGAAACTGATCGAGTATTGGATTAAAAAACTGTACGGAAACACGCTTCCGAGCAACATACACGACGAACTCTATTCCGCGGGCTCGCTGGCGCTTTATCAAGCAGCGGAAAACTACGACCCCGAAAATGAAGCCGGAGCGAAGTTTAATACTTTTGCATCCGCCTACATCAAGCTGTCGTTTATAAAGGTCTGGGAAAAGAACGGAAAACCCGGCAGGGCTTTTGACGATACCGTAAAGCCGCCGAAGCCGGACGAGTTTCTTCAGGAGGAAAAGAAGCAGGGTGAAAGGCTGGGCAAAAAGGAGCCTGACAGGCTTGCAATGCAGGTGCTTGAAGTGCTCCGCATGTGGTCCGACGAGAGGCATTCGCTGACCCAGCAGGACGTCATGGACTGGCAGTATGCTTATGCCTACGAGAAGTTTGGATTTACCGATCAGTACGACCGCAGAAAGTTTTCGCAGATTCTCAAGAACCTGATGCTCGAAATGAATCCTGACGGATCTGCCGGAGAGGGCGCGGGCGGACCAAGGATATTGTCTGAAGAAAACGATGCAAACAAGCTCACGGGACTGTCCCTGGTGCATCTTTTCTCATATGCCGAGATGGACAAGCTGATCGAGGCGGTGTGCTTTTCCGACATGCTTACGGGCGAGGAGAAGGCGGCGCTCATAAAGAAGATCTTTTCGACGGCGAGCGAGTACTACAGGTCGCCGTTCTGGGACAAGGCGGGTCAGAAGATATTGTTCAATCCCAAGGTCGTCCACGGGCGCTTCAGCAAGAAGTTCGGAGGCAGGAGCCTTGCCGAAAACAACAGCATCGTGCAGAAGGCGATCGCGGGAAAGAACGTGATCAGCTTCAAGTTCAATCACTACACGAAAGACATGGATCTGGAGCCTAACAAAGACAAGAACGGTGAGGACAGGATCTACACCCTGAGGCCGTATCATCTCGTCGTCTATCACGACAATTACTACTGCCTGGGCTTCCACGAGGGCAGCGACAACGTGTACCACTACCGCGTTGACCTCATGAGCGACATTGAGCTCGTTTTGGATAAGAAGGGCAAGCCCGTCAGGAAAAAGACCATTCCTGCCAAAGACTATAAGTTCGTCGACGATTTCTGGAATCCCGAGACTTACATGGCTGAGCACATCTACATGGCGTACGGCGATCCGCGCGACATAAAGATCAGGATAGATAACCGCGACAAGAAGGGCTTTACCTTCCTGCACGACTGGTTCGGAGAGCATTTCAAAGTGGTCCGCCCTCCAAAAGACGCTGACCCGGATTACATTTTCGTCTCGGTCAAAGCAGACCCGAAAATGATCGTCCACTGGGCCATGCAGTATTCCGGCCTGGTCGAGGTCATGGATGACGAGGTGAGAGACTTGATCAAAGAAGAACTGGAAAGGATGAGGAAGAAGTATGAGTGACGAGATACTGGAGAAGCTTAAAGGAGATTTCAAGGACCAGCTTGAGTACAAAGGTTTCAATAAAGATATTCGTGAGTATAGCAATCTTCAGAAATGGATGATTTATCACTCTTATAATATAGATGCGGATGAGGTTATTAAGAATAACAAGGAATTACTTGGCTGGGGAGAGTACGAGTATTTCGATTGTATTTTTTCGTTTCAAACTTATTTTGGATTGATTTGCAGATTGTTTTTGCAAAAAGAAAAAACAGCAGATGATATTAGAAATATGACGCCTGATAAAAACTATGGCATTTACAATATTCTGAAAAAAGAAGACGTAATTGAAGTTATTAAGAAGTGCTCGACGGATGATTGCGAGAAATGGGCTTCCAGATTGGAAAAAGCAGTAAACGAGTTCACATATAACACACACACTGTCGGAAACTATATGCCTTGCCCTGATGGTGAATACGGCATAAGCAAAGGGTTGCCTATGACGGTTTATAATGACAGGCTTGAATTATTGTATTGTTCAAAGAAAACAAAAAAAGAGTGGAAAGACTGGATTGATATAAATGCAGACAGCTTTAAAATAAGGCCGATAATTGAAAGTGAAGACCTTAAAAAACTACAACTTCAAGGTAACAAAAGATTAAACCCGGGCAGAATTCTTGATTATATTGTGTGGATGGAAGAAGCAAACAGGTTGATAACAAGTAGAACAGAAGAATTGTTATCTCATGTGAAGCATTAAAACACCGGCAATATGGTGTTTGACTGCAAATAGTCACGATGATAGCATAATCACAAGAAAGCACAGTCTGCAGAGACGGTTGCTTCCGAGCAAGTTAAGTTACTTCACCTCACCCTAGAAGGCAGTCCTGGGTGAGGTTTTTTATGCCCAAAATCCCATTTGCAAAATTTTGTACATAGCCGCCTTCATAATCAGGGTGAAAAGAGATTTTCAAATTCATCTTGAAATTGGAGGAAAGAAAAATGAAAAACATGATGAAAACCTATCTGGGCAACGATTACAGCAAGAACCATCTGAGGAACTTCTGCCTCTACTGGCTGAAAGGAATGGCCTGCAAGCCGGCGTGGGAAGATACGGATGAAGCGCGCGAGGCTTTTGACAAGTGGCGCAAGGAAAACGACATGGACTGCCTGTATTTTGACGGAGACCTTCGCGCTGACACCCTCATGAGCGCATGGACGATCATCAAGTGGGTGGCGGAATACCTGAACAAGGAGAACGGCAGGAAGTTCACCAAATGCGAGAAGGACCTTACGCTCCTTGCTGAAGACCGCGACGCATACCTGCCGCCTGCGCACGAACTGGTAAAGCTTTTGGACAGATTCCTTGAGCTGGCCGAGCTCCCCTGCAACTACATCCTGCTGCCTGACCGCAAAATGAACAACGACAGGTACTGTTTCAGAAGAAGCGCCAGGTTCAGGATGTTCTACGATCAGGTCCCTGCGACGCTTTGGCACGTTTTCGAGAAGGAGACGCTCGGAACTTATTTCCTTGATGAAAACGGCGAGGTCGATGAGGAATCGGTAACGAATTGGATCAGGCGCGAAAAGCTGGAGATGGGCTTTAGGAAGAAGGTATTAAAGCAGAGCGAAGTGATCCCGCTCGCGAAAGAGATCAGCCCCCGAAGAGGCAAGATGCTTACCAAAGAATCCGAGCTGCGCGAGGCTCTTACTTACATGATCCGTTTTCTGGAGCAGAGAAGAAGGGCGCTTAACAGGAACAAGGCAACGGATAAGGCTGTAGCCCGGCTCAACAAGATCTTCGAGATCATGGGGCCGTACGGCGGCATGATCGAGACCCACAACCCGCGCACGTGGTGGACGCTCTGCTGCGACATCTACGATGAGACTGAGATGACGAAGACGATGGCGATCTACATGTCGGGCGGGGAATTCTACGATTACGTTATGGATCCGAGGTTTTTTGTGACGGTGAAGTTCGAAGGCGGCAAAGCGGTTGATGTGACGATCGAAGAATTCAAAGAGTGGAACGGCTTTGGTTACGAGATCGTGGATAAGGACGGATTTAGGTATGGTATATGCAAGAGCAAGGAGCCTGTCAGCCTTCGCAGCCTCTTCTCGGAATTTATGAACGATATCTGCGAGATAGGACCTTACCTTACCTCGCCGAAAGCCGTGTACCGCACTGACAAGAACGGCGACACGAAAAGAGTCCGATTAAAGAAACGACAGTCGTGATACTCTGTATAAAGAAAGGAATTGATAATGATCAACAAACTGCTTAAAGCTGCAACTGAAGCAAACTTAGAAGATTACTTAAAGCTGGTGGACCGTTTTCCGTCGTTGAAAAGCGATGCGGTGGTATCCTATCTCCGCGATGCGAACTACTTCACAGCGCCTTCTTCTTTCAAGTTCCACGGCGACTGGATCGGAGGCAATTTCGATCACAGCGTGAAGGTGACGGAGCTCCTTTTGGAGTACACGGCTTCCGAAAACCTGAAGTGGACGCGCGAAGAGTCGCCGTACATCATTGGGCTTTTTCACGACATGTGCAAATGCGATCAGCGAAAGTTCGTACTTAAGGATACCGACCTCGTGATCGTGTCCGCTAATGCAATAGACAAGAGGCACAGCGAGAGATCGATCGAGCTTATTGAGAAGAACATCATCAGCATGACCGTCGAGGAAAAGCTCTGCATCTACTACCACATGGGCGAATACGGCGGCGATGAGGAATATCAGATCCTGATGAAGGAGATGATCTCGAAAAACCCGAACATTCTGTTTACCCAGCTGGCAGATACAACCGCGGCTAAGATGGGAATTTGATTTAGGAGGAATTGAAAATGAAAGTATTGGTTATACCTGACGTGCATTTGAAGCCCGAGATCTTTGACAGGGCCATGGAGATCATGGAGAACTCCGACTGTGAGAGGGCCGTTTGCGTAGGCGACATCGCTGACGACTGGGGATGCGAGGGCGATGTAGAGCTTTACGAGAAGACCATGAAAAAGATGATCGAATTTGCCGAAAAGTACCCTGAAACATTGTGGTGCTACGGCAATCACGATCTTGCTTACCTGTGGGATGTTTTTAACCACCCGGGGTTCTCGGACGATGCAAAGGACGTTGTATGTGAATATTTTGAAGAACTTGATGCCACGGGCAATCTCGCTATAATGCACCGCATCGACAATGTCGTTTTCTCGCACGCGGGATTGACGCGCGAGTTCGTTGAAACTTATCTTAGCGAGTACAGCGATGACGTTGATGCCATGATAGAAGCGGTCAACGATTTCGGTGAAGACGTTATGTGGGATGACGTGAGTCCCGTTTGGGCGCGCCCGCAGAATTACTATGTTGACGGCGATGTTGTTCCTGCTGAATATCTTAATGTTGTCGGGCATACGCCGGTAAGGTCGATACAGTCGCAGGGCAACCTTTTGACTGTTGATACGTTTTCAACATGGTCTGACGGAAGACCTTTTGGCGACTGTACCATGTGCTGGGTCGATACCGTGACGAAGGAATGGGGTTATTGCGACTGAGTTTTCAGTTTTGAAAGAGATGCAGCCCGGGAGCGATCCCGGGCTTTTTTGTTTTTCAAGCGATTCTTCAACGCTTGTCTTCAGATCTGTTGCTTAAGCGTCAGAAAGGGCCTTGATTAGTGATTGTTTGGGTTTTCGAAGGTTGTGATAATGTTGGCGTCAATCAAAATCAACCCAAAAGAGATACAAACCTTGGAGAACAAAGCCATGAAAAGCGTAATGACGAGAGAACTTGAACTTGATGAGATCGCGCAGGCGGCCAACGACGATTGGGCCGTTGAGAGCCTGAATGAGGAAGAGCGCGCCATATACGACAGATACATGAAAACGGCGCGGGCCTTCTGCAATAGCGAGATAAGAATGACCGATGAAGAACTTATTGAGTTCGTCACCGGAATGTATGCATTCCTGTTTGGTCTCAACGAAAAGTACGGCAGCGTTACGCAGATCCAGCATTGACCAAATTAATAATCTGGCCGTTAAACAATAACGGCAGACCTCTTTCCATTTTGTCCGTAAAAAAGGGATCTCTTCATGTAAGAGATCCCCTTTTTTATGCCTTCCAGGGCCTGACCTTGCCGATCCATCCGTTTTCGTTCCAGTACTTGAAATCCGTGTACTCGGGGTTGGCTTTCCCGAGGTCGGTCTGCAGCATGCGGACGGCATAGAACTTCGCTTTTGTGATCAGATTCGTGTGCGCGGGTCTGCCGTAATCGATAGAGGCAAAC
>JAFZVF010000007.1 GCA_017617935.1 Clostridiales bacterium
ATCGCTGACGGCTACACCCTTCGCCTGATGCGGGAAGACATAGAGACCGAGTACAAGGAGCAGATCGAAAACATCCTCGATGAGTTGACGCACGACGTTCAGGTCAAGAAGTCGGACATCGACCACAACAAGGTAATCGAATCCAAGAACTACCTGAATGCGCTCCTGGACTACATCATCCACGACATCCGCAAGTTCCGCATCCAGCAGGACGCCCCGAAGGTCGCCGGTATGATTGTCTGTGAGACGAATCCCCAGGCACGTGCGATGCTGGCTCTTTTCAACGAACGCTTCTCCCCCGAAAACCTCCAGCCGGGAGAGAAACCGATGAGAGCAGAACTCATCCTCCACGACGAAGGTGACAAAGAAACCCGTAAGATTCTCATCGACGAGTTCAAGAAGCAGGAATCCATTGATTTCCTGATTGTCAACAATATGCTCCTCACCGGCTTCGATGCGGCCAGGCTCAAGAAATTGTACCTCTGCCGCAAACTGGATGGGCATAATTTGTTGCAGGCACTCACACGCGTAAATCGTCCATACAAGAACTTCCAGTTCGGCTATATCGTCGATTTTGCCAACATCAAGGAGAACTTCATCGAGACCAACAACGAATACCTACGCGAGCTGAATCGCACCACGGATGAGATTCCGGACCTCGATATACCGGAACCTGTCGGCGATACCCTCATGATTAGCAACGACGAGATAATCGATGCTATGAACGAGATTCGTGATATGCTCTGGTCCTACGACACCGATAACGCCGAGGAGTTCCGCAAGCAATTGGACACCATCCACGACCGCCAGACCCTTTATGAGATACGCCGTGGCTTGGAGAACGCAAAGGCGATGTCCAACCAGGTCCGCAGTTTCGGCGATGATGAATTGAAGGCCAAGTTCGAGACGCTGGCCATCGATGCCCTTCCTGTCCTCCTCTCCGAGGTTAATCACCGTATTGAGCGCATCAACCTCCTGGAGAACGCCGACCATACGGCGGAGGTCTCAGGCATCATAAACGAGGCTATTTCGGCCCTTGAATTCAATTTCCGGCTCAAGGGTAAGGAAGAGCTTGAAATCGTCTATAACGACCTCATAGACCGCTATTATGACGTCAAACGGGAGTTCGATGCCTGCTTCGATAAACAGGAAGACAAGTATGTCAGCCTCGCCGAGGATTTCCAGGCATACTTCAAGAAGAAGGGCTTCACACGAGACGATGTCGCTTCTGTAAAGGCCGACCTCGGCTATATGGATGAAGTGATGAAGAAGATCCGTGAAATCAACCGGCGGAACAATATGCTCAAGAAGAAGTACGCCGATGACGAGAAGTTCGTCCGCATCCACAAACGCATACTCGAAGAGAATGAGCAGCGGGCCAAATCCAAACCGCCCAAGAAACCGCTCATTTCGTCAAATGAAAGGGTTATCGCTGAAGAACTGTCTAAAGTCAAGTCAGCCATTGATGCGCTCATTTATTTGAACGTCAATGTCCTTGCCAACGA
>JAFZVF010000084.1 GCA_017617935.1 Clostridiales bacterium
CGCTGACTGGCTCAGGAATCTCAACTACATCGAGTTCTTAAGAGAAGTCGGAACACACTTCTCCGTTAACAAGATGCTTACCGCAGAGTGCTACAAGCAGCGTCTTGAGAAGGGTCTTTCCTTCCTGGAATTCAACTACATGCTCATGCAGGGTTACGATTTCTACTACCTCCACGAGAAGTACGGCTGCAACCTCGAGTTCGGCGGTGACGACCAGTGGTCCAACATCCTTGCAGGCATGGAGCTCGTACGCCGTAAGAAGGGCGATTCCGTTTACGGTCTCACATTCACTCTCCTTACAAACAGCGAAGGCAAGAAGATGGGTAAGACGGCTAAGGGTGCGGTATGGCTTGATGCCAACAAGACTCCCGTCTTCGACTTCTATCAGTACTGGAGAAACGTTGATGACGCTGACGTTATTAAGTGCTTAAAGCTCCTCACGTTCCTTGAAATGGACGAGATCAATGAGTATGCAAAGCTTACCGATGCCGCCATCAACGAAGCAAAGAAGCGCCTTGCTTACGAAGTTACAAAGATCGTTCACGGTGAAGAGCAGGCTGACATCGCAAAGAAGACTGCAGAGGATCTTTTCGAGAACGCAGGCAGATCTGAGGACATGAAGACAACTGAGATCACTGCTGAGGAGCTCGGCGCCGGAATGCAGATCGCTGACGCTCTCGTTAAGGCAGGCCTCATGAAGTCCAAGGGAGAGGCAAGAAGAATGATCCAGCAGAAGGGCGTATATCTCAATGACAAGGTTGTTGAAGATCAGTTCTATGCACTTGCTGAATCCGATTTCGATGCCAACGGCGAGGCGATCGTCCGCAAGGGCAAGAAGGTCTACCACAGGCTCAAGATCAACGGATAAGGGCATTTTAAAAGAATTTCACGGGAACAGTCCAGATTAATGGACTGTTCTTTTTTGCCCCGTTTACAAACATATGTTCGGCATGCTACAATGACCTCACCTTGATAAAGGAGGTCAGGAGATCATGGACGGCTACATCCGGAAATTCAGTTATGACGGCACTCTTGAGGGATTTCTGTGCACGGCTCTCAGGATACTGCGGGTCAGGACGATGCCTGATGAGATCCTTCCTGATTATCTGGCCGGAGTCTCGGAAGATGGATATACAGCTGTAAGAACCAACGCATCGGAGGCCGAATACCTTTATTCGCTTATAGGCCGGAGGGGAAGCGCCGAACTGCAGCAGATGGTGTCGGATTTCTTCCTGACTTGCGTTCCGGACAAGGAGAAGCTGCTCTTTGAAATGATATACCTTGCCTTGAGGGACGGCGGCAAGGTCGCAGAGGACTATGGCAGCGACGTGATGCGGCGCGTGCACATGGCGATAAGGGACCTTTACCGCGAGGCGCAGTCGGTCCTTGTAAACATTGAGTTTTTCCGGGGAACGGAGGCGTCCTGTGCAGTGATAGATCCGCACAACTCGGTGCTGCCCGTCATAAGGAAGGCCCTGCTCAAGAGAGATGACATGGATGACCTGATCGTGTTTGACAAAAGGCATTTCCTGATGCTTGGCAGGACGGGAGACAGGGAGATGCTGTCAGATATAAGGCGGATATTCGTACAGATGCCCGATACCGGGAGTGAGGCGTATGAGATCTTGTGGCCTGCGGTAAAGGAAGCGAAGTTTGAGATAAGATTCGCGGGAGGAGCCAACGCGATACCCGGCAGAAGGCGCGACTACGATCCTTTGTGGAGCACGGCGTGCTGACTGATCGACCGGCGGACTACCGAGACTTGTATCGTATCCCGGGAATCTGCATCGAAATGAACGATCTAGTGCCGGAGGCAGGCCTACGGGGAAATACCGTGACGGAACTGCTTTTCCCTGTAGGTTTTGGCTTAAAGGATGCCGTATTTTTGGAAACCTACGGGGAAACCGGAGCAAATACGGGTATTTCCCCGTAGGTTTTTCGGATTTCTGACTCAAAATGGCTTCGAGCTACGGGGAAAATGGCTTCTTTATCCGAGTTTCCCCGTAGGTTTGAAGTTTAGCCGCCAATACAAAAACTACAGAAAGCACCTGTTTTGGTGTAGGACATATGGCAATAGAAAAAGGGGTCACCCCATTTCGTTTTGAGATGACCCCGGTAAAACATAAAACCCAATACGGAGGAATTACTTTTTATTGTCGTCGTTCCTGATGGCTTTTCTCATGATCTTGCCGTTGAAGGTCTTAGGAAGCTCATCAACGAACTCAACGATACGGGGATACTTGTAGGGAGCCGTCTTCTCCTTGACGTAGTGCTGGATCTCTTTCTTGAGCTCTTCAGTACCTTCAGTGCCCTTAACGAGTGTGATGGTAGCCTTTACTACGATGCCTCTGACGCCCTGCGGGTCAGGTGCACCGGTGACGGCGCACTCGAGTACGTAAGGGAGCTCCATGATGACGTTCTCGATCTCGAAGGGTCCGATCCTGTAGCCGGAAGACTTGATGACGTCGTCCGTACGACCGACATAGGAGATGTATCCGTCCTCATCCATCCATGCGGTGTCGCCCGTGTGATACCAGCCGTCGTGCCATGCGTCGTTTGTGAGCTCGGGTGCGAGGTAGTACTGCAGGAACAGTCCCTTCGGGTGGTAGTTCTGCGTGTTGATGCAGATCTCGCCCGTCTCACCCGGTTTGCAGACGTTTCCGTCGGGATCGAGGATCTTAACGTCGTAAAGCGGGTTGGGCTTGCCCATGGATCCGAGCTTGATCTTTGAACCTACGAGGTTTGCGATTACGAGAGTGGTCTCCGTCTGGCCGAAGCCTTCCATGAGCCTGATGCCGGTAGCTTCCATGAACTTGTTGAAGACTTCGGGGTTCAGAGCCTCACCTGCGGTAACCGCATACTTGAGGGAAGACAGATCGTACTTGGAAAGGTCTTCCTTGATGAAGAATCTGAACATTGTCGGAGGTGCGTAGAATGTTGTGATGTTGTACTTTTTGAACATCGGGAGGATCTCTTCAGCCTTGAAGCGGTCGAAGTCGAAGGTGAAGATCGGAGCTTCGCAGAGCCACTGGCCGTAGAGCTTGCCCCAGAGTGCCTTACCCCAGCCGGTATCGGAGATGGAGAAGTGGAGGCCGTTAGGGTCTACGTTCTGCCAGTACTTAGCGGTAGGGATGTGGCCGATCGCATACATGTAAGAATGCAGAGCCATCTTGGGATATCCTGACGTACCGGACGTGAAGAACATGACCATCGGATCGTAGCCGCAAGCATAATCAGCGGGACGCTCGAAGACGTCTGAGCAGTTCTTGAACTCTTCGTTGAAGTCGTGCCATCCGGGTCTTGAACCGTTGCAGATGATGAGCGTCTCAACTCCGCACGCCTTGGCTGCCTTCTCTGCCTCATCGGCAGCGTCATCGTCAGCCGTGCAGAAGACTGCCTTAACGCCTGCAGCGTTGAAGCGGTATTCATAGTCGTGGTCACGGAGAAGGTGGGTTGCGGGGATCGCGATCGCACCAAGCTTTTCGAGACCCATCATGGCGAACCAGAACTGATAGTGCCTCTTCAGGACGAGAACGACCTTGTCGCCTTTGCCGATGCCCAGAGATTTGAAGTAGTTTGCGGTCATGTTGGAATACTTCTTAATGTCGCCGAACGTGAATCTCCTCTCGGTTACGCAGTCCTTTGCGACCCAGAGCATGGCGAGCTTGTTGGGGTTCTTGTCTGCAATGACGTCAACGCAGTCGAATGCGAAGTTGAACTTCTTGCATGCGGGAACGTTTACGTCAACGTCGACCATCATGCCGTTCTCATCAAGGATGCCGTTGAGATAATGTGCATAGACCGGATCTTCGAGATTGGCGGCGTCAACGTTGGTGACGTTGTCGGTACGGAGCTCTTCAGAGTTGTAAGGAGTGGTATAGCCTTCGCCCTTGCCCCATGCTTCAGGGTTGAGGATGATCGCATAGAATACGCAGTCCTCGCCGCCAAGAGCGAACTCGCCGTGAGGCTGTGTTGAGTCAAAGTATATGGAATCGCCTTCGTGAAGGACCTCGGAGGAGTCGCCGATGATGACCTTCAAAGTACCCTTAACGACGATGTTCATCTCCTGATAGTTGTGTGAAACGAGGTGATACGGAGGGTTAAGGGCTTCCTCGGAATAAGGGACTACGACGCGGAAGGGTTCGCAGAGCTTGTTCTTGAATCTTGATGCAAGACGCTGGTACTTGTAGCCGGTGCGTCTTGTGATCGGGCTTCCCTGACCGTTTCTTGTTACGGCGTATTCCTTAAGGGAAGGGGAGGAACCTTCCATGATGTCGGAGATCTCAACGCCCGCGAGGTTGGCGAACTTGTATATGAACGTGAA
Source organism: Clostridiales bacterium (assembly GCA_017617935.1). Taxonomy (GTDB): domain Bacteria; phylum Bacillota; class Clostridia; order Saccharofermentanales; family Saccharofermentanaceae; genus Saccharofermentans. The sequence continues at coordinate 4,325 of JAFZVF010000084.1, forward strand.
GTTGAAGTCCTGGGTGCCTTCTTCAAACTTGAGATATTCTTCAGTCGAAATATCAAGTTTGGTAGCGACTTCTTCGGGCGTCAGGCCCATGTCGAGTCTCAGACCGCGTACACGGTCCGCTACTTCAGCGAGCTTAAACTCTACATTGTTTTGTGTTGACATAGCTTTCTCCTTTTCTGTCAATCTTCTTGTGCCTCGTCGGGGCAAAAAAAAGCGCCCCAACATCCTTCCTGGACATTGAGACGAATAAAATCCGCGGTACCACTCAATTTGCAAGCCTTGCGGCTGCCACTTTCGAAGTCTAACAACTCCTTTACGTTAACGCAGCATAACGGGCACTGTCTACTAAGGTAAAACCCTTTCGGAATGCCGGCTCGGAAGTGATAGTCTTTTGCAGTTGTCGAAGCACCGTTTCTCAGCTAACACGGCTCTCTGTAAGATCAAACGATCTGCAGACCTCTTCGTCACAGCCTTTATGATAGTATTTAGTTGTGAGTTCCCAAAGGAACATTTGTAAGCATAGACGAGGCGTCAGCAATTGTCAATACGGATTTTTTATAGGATTTTGTAACATATATTTAACAAAAAAGTTCTCAAAAACGTTTACGGAGTTTTCATTGGTGAAATAAAATAAAAAAGATAGACCAACTGCTTTTCTGGATTCAGATCCTTAAAGGGGAAAGGAAAAAAGCAATGTCAGTAAAATATTTGGTATCAGGCGGAGAAGGCGCACTTGGCAAGATCATCGTAAGTCTGCTCCTTGAGCGCGGTGAAAAGGTCAGGGTCCTCGCAAGCGAACTTTCAGACACTTCCATCTACAAGGGCAACCCGAACATTGAAGTCGTCTACGGCATTTCGACTGACAAGGATTCCATGAAGGAGTTCTTTGACATTGAGGAACCGAGAAGCGCGATCCTTTTCCATACGGACGAATACATTTCCCTTACGGATAAGACGAACCTCACCATGAGAAGGGTTAACGTCATCGGAGCTGAGAACGTCGCTGATATGTGCCTTAAGCGCAAGATCGGCAAGCTCGTTTACCTGAGCTCGGCTTACGCGATCAACCCCGAGGCCGTACCTGACGGACTCAAGATGAACTTCAACCGCAACCTGGTCGAAGGCGAATATGCCAAATCGAAGGCCGATGCCGCGGCATACATCATGGAGCGCGTCACGCTCAACAGGCTCAATGCGGTAATGGTGCTTCCAACCTTCATCATCGGTCCCGGCTATTCCGAGGATTACGAGATCAACAAGATCATCACCAGCTATCTCAAGAACGGCACGCTTCCCCCGAAGGAAGGCGGACACGCGTTCGTAGACGTTAGAGACGTTGCAAATGCAATGCTCGCACTCGCTGACAAGAGCATCGAACCCGGTTCGGGCTACATCATCAGCGGCGAATACAAGACCAGCTCGGAGTTCTTTGCCGACATCAACAAGGCACAGGGAATCGACGCTCCGGTCAAGACGGCTTCCAAGTTCGTAATGAGCGAATCCATGAGGAAGTTCGTTGATTTCTACTTCAGGATCACGCACAAGGAGAACCCGAGAGAGGTTTACACCTTGTTCAGGGACAACCCCGAAAAGAAGTTCTCCGACAATAGCGAAGGCGTCATCCCTGAGAGCACGATCGACTTCAAGTCGTCCATCAGCGATACGATCAAAGGCGTAAGCGGCGTCAGCCAGGTCTCCAAGGAAGTGACCTCCGGTTCCGAGCCTAAGATGTCCGCAGTCGCGATGTCCGCAAAGATCAAGAGCGAGAATGCCGCTCCTGCCGCTGAGCCCAAGGCTGCTCCCGCGCCTGCTGAAAAGAAGGCTCCCGTTGCCGCACCCAAGGCACCTGCAGCTGAAGCACCCGCTAAGAGCATTATCCCCGGCAAAGACGCGGCACCTGCTCCGAAGGCGGAGGCTCCCGCACAGCCCGCTCCTTCAAAGAGCATAATCCCGGATCTTCCCAAGAAGACTGAGGAACAGCCCAAGGATCCGGAATGAGCGGGAAAGGGTTTAACAAAAGACTGATACTTGCAAGCGCGTCTCCTCGGAGGCGCGAATTGCTGTCTCTGATTACGGATGATTTTGAGATAATCACCAGGGAGGTAGACGAGCGTTCTGCCGAAATCGATATGGAAAACAATGGCGTTCCCGCCGTTCAGGTTAGCGAGGGGCTTGCGCTTTTGAAGGCAAAGGCGGTTTTCAACGAGCTTTCGGAAGAGGAGAAGAAAAAGACCCTTGTGATAGGCGCGGACACTTCGGTCATCCTGGACAATGAGATATTCGGCAAGCCTAAGGACAAGGAAGATGCAGTAAGGATGCTGACCGCGCTTTCCGGAAGAAAGCACGTGGTCGCGACCGGCGTTGCGCTCATCACGAACGAGGCCGTTAAGTGTTTTACCGAAGAAACATTGGTGGAATTCTATGAACTGGATCAGCATCAGAAGGACCTGATCGAAAGATACTGCAGTTCAGCTGAACCTTACGACAAGGCCGGAGCATACGGCATTCAGAACAACGGTGCGCTCCTCGTCAAGAAGATCGACGGCGACTTTTCGAACGTAGTCGGACTACCCGTCTCCAGACTGGCAAGAGAGATGGAATCTGTGATATATTGATAGACAGGTTTAAGGGCCTTTCAGGAATAAAAGGGGGTAGAAAGATGAATCTCGGTTGGCTTATCAGGCTGGGTTTGTCTATTAGCGAAAACATCAGGGCACAGCAGGAGATCGAAAGGGCACATGCACTTGAAGCGCAGGCGCGCAGCGAGGCAATGGCTCAGTCCCAGCGTGCCAAGGCGGAGACCGCCACCTACAAGAGAACTGCCTATGAGCAGAAGATCGCAAGGGAAAGCGTCGCAGTAGAGTGTCCAAACTGCGGTTCCACGAACACGAGGATAAGACTCGGTTCAGCTGCTAACTGCGCTTACTGCGGAACTGCCATCAGAGTCAGCATGCAGGGCATAGCTTACGTGGCCAGCCCGCTCGACCGCGCTCAGGCAAAGGCGGAAGAAGATATCAGGAAGAAGGACGGCGAACAGCAAAAATGAGCGAAGAACCGGTTAAGATCACGAAGGCAACGGAAGAAAAAGGCAAAAAGAATTCAGCCGGAAGCGTAATCAAGCTGATCCTTATCTATATTGTGATCTACCTGGTTTGCTCGGCCATGTTCGTGGCGCTTTTCCACACGGGACTCCTCAAGGGCATGAACGTCCTCATGTACAGGGGCATTGCCTTTATCGTGCTAACTGGAATCGTGTCCGCCATTGTAATGGGCATCATTAGGAAATTCTGGAAGTTTGTCACCATAAGGGACGTCATAATGATGTTCGTCATCTTCTGCTGCGTCAACACCGTACTCTTCACGCTTGTTCCGGTTACCGTCGAAAGGTCGGTATCCGTCTTCATGCTGAGCTACATGGATGAGAACTCGGATAAGGCTTTTACGCAGGACTCGGTAGGAGACGTCTTCACTTCCAAATACGTCAACGATTACGGCGCTTTTGAAAAGCGCTTCAACGAGCAGGTCGTAACGGGAACGATAGAGAAAAACGCTGACGGCACTTATTCAATAACCGAGAGGGGCCGCTTTATCGTAAAGATCTTCAGGACCCTTGCTGAATGGTTCGATACCGACAGACGACTTGTCTATCCAAATGAGAACTGAAAAAGGCATTAAAGTTGGAAACTAAAAAGCTGCAAGGATTGCTTGCAGCTTTTTTGTCGATCATTCCTTGATGGTCTTCCAGACCTTGGTCGTACCGCCGCTCGCCCTTTGGTACAGGTGGATCCTAATGGAGCTCCTGTCCATCTTCGAGACGTCGATGTTGGCGCTGTAGTATGCTCCGTTTGCGTCATCGCCGCGGTCGAGCAGGACGTACTGCGGATTGTTGACGGATCTCTTGTCCCAGACGTAGACGTATACGACGCTGATGTCGTTCGGATTGGCAAAACCGGAAGCCTTTACGGTCATGGTCTTGCCGTCCTCAGAGAAGGAGATGCCCGTATCGGCGTTCTCTGATTTCCTGATCTTTCTCGATTGTTCAAACATGAGGTTGTTGGAGAAGAGCCCCGTCTCGGAATAAACGAGGTGCTCAGTTCCCTTGGAATCCTTGGCGCTTATCTCAAGAGTGCTCGGAACGCCCATCTTAAGCGAAGTCACTTCAAGAGTTGCGTTATAGATCCTGTCTCCGTCGATCTTCATGTCGGAAGTGGAGATGACGCTGCCGTCAGCACCCTTCATACGGGCAACATAGCCTTTGGTCTTTGCGTTGATGTTCTCTGTTCCGGAAAGCCCGATAAGAGCGTATTTCTTGTTGCCGTCCTTGCCAAACTTGACGTCGCAGCAGAGGATGTGCGAATAAGATATCGTGTCGTAATCGAAAGGATCCCAGCGGCTGATCTTTTCGTTCATGAACTCGGAGTTTTTGGCAAGTTCAGTGTTTACGTAGTCTTCGCCAAACTCTTCGAAAAGCGTCTTTTTCGAGGAATAGAGGTTTGTTCCGAGGCCCAATCTGTCACCTTCGATCTTGCAGCCCATAGCGGCAAGCGTGGTAGGGAACAGGTCGAGGGTACAGAATTGACGGTCGCTGTTTTGCTCAGGCTTTACGACTGAGTTGATCACGGCGGTAAAGGTCTTTCTGTCGTACGTTGCGTCTATGCCGTCCAAAAAGTCCTTATCCATTGTGAGATGATCGCCGTTAAGTACGATCGTGGTGTTTTCGTAGAAGTCCTGCTGCTTGATCCAGTCGATGAATTCCTTGATTTGTCTGGATGAGCAGGCCATGACGTTGGCGTACTGCGTGCCGTATTCGTCTTTGCACAGCGGGCAGACGTAACCGTCCTCAAAATGGGTATCGACTGTAAGAAGGGTAAGGTTGAAAGGTTCGTTCTTTGACGCGAGGGTCTTGAGCTCGTCCTTTGCAAAGGCGAAGAGCTTCTGGTCTTCGAAGCCCCACCAGACCTTATAGTCCTTTGAAGGAAGCATATTGTTGTTCAGTGCCAGATTATAGTCGAAAAGCTTATAGTTGCCGTGACCGCCGAAATAAACGCCGCGTCCGCCGAACTCAACGGGTGAGCCTACCATAAGCTCGTTGTTATAGCCTTCCTTCTTAAGGATGTCTCCAAGAACCGTTGCTCCGGGATAGAAGGATTCCTGCTGTGAAGCAGCATTTCCGACGCCGCCGGTGACGGGAAGGCCGGATGATTGTGCGACCATGCCGCCCATCGTATAAGTGGTGCCGAATGAGGTCCTTGCGCCGTTGATGTGCTGCTTGTCTCCGGAAAAGCAGTCATTTTCCATTGCGATCTTGGTGAGTTCGGGAATGCAGTTGTAATCCAATGCACCGCCTGAATTCTTGTCGGCATAAGTAGTCTCAAGGGACTCAAGATAGATGTAGATGAGATTGCGCTTTTTCTCGGGGAAGGTAATGGAAACCTTTTCAGGATCGGCATAGTTGTCTTTTATGAAATCCGAGTTTGTGTTCTTCGCGGTGAAATACTGGATCACCTTGTACCTGTTAATGAATATGCAGGCTGAGATCCCCAAAAAGACTACAAGGGCGGAGACGAGGACGACGTTTACCGTCTTGACGGTCTTCTTCTTGGCTTCTTTTTTCTTCATTACCGCTTTAGTGATGAAGAAAGCGGCAGTGACGGCGAGCGATGGGATGAGTGCCCGGAAGACGAAACTCATGAGGACGCCCGATTCGGTTCCTCCCACCGGCGAAGTGATGTGGAAAACTATCTGGTCAAAGCCTACGTCAGGCCAGACGTACATTGTCCACAATGCCGAGAATGCGAGCAGGGAAGTGAAAAACACCAGCAGTGCAATGAGAATGGTTAACAATACTTTTCCGAATTTCTTCATAAGCTATATCCGCAGGCGTTCAGATCCTTCCGAAACCTACGGCTTTCCTGACTTTCTCGTATTTTTCGGAAGCGATCCTTATCGTATAATCGCGTCCCGCGTCAAGGATCTCGTCGATCCTTCCGCTGTTAATGATCTCGTTGTACTTCTCCTGCATGGGCATGAGCTTGGCAACGACGGCGTCAGCGGTTGCCTTCTTAAGGTCGCCGTATCCACCGCCTTCGAACTTGGCAACGGCATCCTCGATGGAACTGCCTGAGAAGACGGAATAGATCGTGAGGAGGTTGGATACGCCGGGCTTGTTCTCTTCGTCGAACTTGATGACGCCGTCGGAATCCGTAACAGCGGACATGATCTTCTTGCGGATGTCCTTTTCGGAATCTGAAAGGAAGACGGAAGCCTTGGGATTGGCCGTTGACTTGCTCATCTTCTGCTCGGGGTTCTGAAGGTCTCTGATCTTTGCGCCTACGGAAGGGATGAGGGGTTCAGGGATCTTGAAGAGTTCGCCGTAACGGTTGTTGAACCTGATCGCGATGTTGCGGGCGAGCTCGACGTGCTGCTTCTGGTCGATTCCGGTAGGAACGTACTTGGGATCGTAGAGAAGGATGTCCGCGGCCATGAGGTCAGGGTAGGTGACAAGACCCTCGGTAAAGGTCTCGTGCAGGGCTGACTTTGCCTTGAACTGGTGCATTCTCGTGAGATCGCCGTGAGGCGTGTGGCATTCGAAGATCCAGGAGAGGTTTGCGTGATAGAGGTTCTCAGACTGGATGTAGATGTGCATGTTGGGAAGATCGGGATCGACGCCGCAAGCGATGTACATTGCGATGGCGTTGATGATGTTCCTGTGAAGGGCTTCGGGATCCTGGGGAACGGTGATGGCGTGCATGTCGGGAACGAAGAGGAACGTCTCATAGTCGTTCTGGTAGTTGACGATCTGGCTCACGCCGCCCGCGTAGTTTCCTATCGTAAGAGCGCCGCTCGGCTGCAGTCCCGTAAGAAGTCTTTCCATATTTATAGCCTCCGATATTAAAAACAAGGATAATATTATACTTTGATAATAAGTTTTACAAGCAAAATGAAGTTTGCTATACTCACCCGTATGAAAAAAAGGAACTACATAGCTTTATATACGCTTGTCTTTGCCGTCATGTCGGCAGCTTTCGCGTTAACCATTTACCTGAACGGCAAGACCCAGATCTGCAATTTTGACGGCACCGGCCAACACATAAAGGCGCTCGTCTATTATTCGGAGTGGATCAGATCGATCCTTAAAAACATATTCGTCAATCACAAGTTTGAGATCCCGAGCTGGTCATTTTCAATTGGATACGGAGCGGACGTTCCCACTTCGCTTCATTACTATGCGGTCGGCGACCCATTTGCGCTCTTCTGCGTGTTCTTCTCCGCGAAGAACATGCGCTTGTTCTATGAACTTTCAATATATCTGAGGCTTTGGTGCGCGGGACTTGCGTTCTCCTTCTTCTGCTTCGGCAAGAAGGATATGAAGATCACTTACACCTCGGTGATGGCGGGCGCGTTCACGTATATCTTCTGCGCCTTCGCGCTGGTCAACAGCGTCAAGCACCTTTTCTTCCTGACGCCCATGGTGTTCCTTCCTTTGGTACTGATCGGCGTTGACAGGCTCCTTGAGAAAAAGTGCCCATGGGTCTTCATCTTCGCAGTCTTTTTCTCCGCGGTATCCAGCTTTTACTTCTTCTACATGATCGTCTTCGTCACGGTTCTCTATGCGGCGTTTGAACTGTTCATTCCGTTCAAGGGGATCGATATCAAGAAGACTCTCTTAAACATTGGAGCGCTCGCAGGATATGCCATTTTAGGCGTCATGATGAGCGCCTTTCTGCTTCTTCCGGTCATCCTTTCGTTCTCGGGCGATTCAAGGACGGAGAACAAGGTCGTCTTCGACATGCTCTATCCTTTAAGCTATTACGAGAACTTCCTTTCGAGCTACCTTTCGTTCCATGCGGTCGAGGGAGGCGAATGGGCGAATTTCGGATACGCTTCGCCAGCGCTCATTGCGATATTCCTCCTTTACCACGGAAAGACTGAGGATTCCATAAAAAAGCGCCTGCGCGTAGCCTTTGCGGTATTTACCCTGTTCTTCATGTTCCCCATCGTGCAGTACGTCTTTAACGGCTTGTCCTATCCTTCGGCCAGATGGCATTTCGGATACAGCCTGCTCGTTGCTTACGTCCTGACCTTCATGTGGCCCGAACTGACGAACCTCACGAAAAAGGCCGGAAGCTACCTCTGCATTCCGTTCGGCATTTACCTGGTCTTGTGCGTGATCCTGCCGATGTCGCGCACGGTCAACGTCATGATTCAGCTCTGCGTTGCCGCCTTAGCCGTTGTGATCGGACTCTTGCCGTTGATCAAGAACACGGAAAAGATCCGCAAGGCAACAGGGACCTTGATGCTCTCCGTTTGCGTGATCTCAATAGCGGTCAACGCCGTTTTCGGCTTCATCGAGTTCTTCGATCCGAACATTGCGCCCACGATGCTCGAACAGAACCAGGTCGCCAACAGCCTTGAGCCTGAAGAGGCCGCGATTATGGCGGAAAAGGCCGACAAGTCGTCTTTCTCAAGATATACGTATATCGATGGAGACATAATCACCGCTTGCAACGATGCAATGATGTACGGGCTTTACAGCACGGGATATTACATGAGCATGGTAAGCCCTGCGGTCTCCCAGTCCTTTGCCGAGAACCTCGTCGAACTCAAGATGGTCTCAAGATTCCTTGGGCCTGACTCCAGGACTGCGCTCGAGGAACTGGGCTCGGTCAGATACGTTGTATGCAACAATCCCGCTCTCGTGCCTTACGGCTATGAGAAGGTTTCTGACAATGCCGGCAAGAATACGGGAAAGAACTATTCCATCTACGAGAACAAGAATCCGCTTCCTCTCGGATATACTTACGACACTCTTATTTCCAGGGAAAAGTTTGACGCCATGGAGGTTTCAGGCAGGCAGGAGGCCATGCTCCAGGGCGTGGTATTAGACGGCTATGACAATGCGCTCGGATTCAAGACCGACGATTTTACGACGACCGGAGAGAAGGTCAAATACACCGTTTCAGGACTTAACGGCATCGTGAAGGATCAGGACGGTTCGTTCGTAGCCTTGAGCAAGAACGCCACGATCAACCTGACGGTAAAGACCCCCGAAAACTGCGAGACCTATCTCGGCATAAAGGGCATGAGATACATGGGCATTAGCGAATATGAAGCCCTCCAGATCAACGGCAAGTGGGATTCGAAGTCGCCTGAGGAACAGCGCAAGATATTGAACGATAAGACGCATTACATTGAGCCGAACGCGCAGATGATGACCGTCAAGACGATCGGAGGCTCGGGCATCTCGATGAGGATCTTCAACTTCGTCACCAGGAAGTACCAGAGATACAACGGCCGCACTGATTTTTTCATCAACACCGGATACAGCGAAAAGTCCAAGAACATGATCTCCATCACGCTCCCCGAGCGCGGAAAATACACTTTCGACGAGCTCTACGTTTTCTGTCAGCCCATGACGAACTACGACGGTCAGGTCAAGAAGCTTTCCGAAAACGTCCTTGAAGAGGTCGATCTGCATCAGGTCGGAAACTCGACGAGCCGCGTTACCGGAAAGATAACTTTGGACAAGGCGAAGGTCCTCTGCATTTCCATTCCGTACTCTACGGGCTGGTATGCTTACGTTGACGGTAAACTGACAAAGATCTACCAGGCCAATTCGATGTTCATGGGACTGCCTCTTGAAGCTGGCACGCATGAGATAATCCTTGTTTACAGGACGCCCGGAAGCAGGGCCGGAACAGGGTTCACCGAGATAGGCGTCGCGATCTGCCTGATGCTCTACGTGGCACGCCGTAAGAAGGCGGCAGACGCGAAAGCAGCGGAAAACAAGCAGTAAGAGCCATGCTGTACGTGCTGACCGCGCTTAAATGCGAAGCGGCCGCGTTGGAAGGCCTTCCGGGAAAGCATATCGTTACGGGCGTTGGGAAAAACGCCTGCAAGGCCCTTGAAAAGATCGAACTTGAATCAACAGACGGCGTAATAAACGTAGGCGTTGCAGCCGGAGCTTCAGACGGTTGTTATCTTGCAAGCTCCGTTGCCAACATGGAGACCGGAAGAAGGTTTTATCCCGACATGCCGTCCGGCATCTTTCTGCCGGAACTGCCGCTCTTGACCTCGCCTGAGATCGTGACCCATATAGAGCCCGGCTTCCTTTACGACATGGAGGCTGCGCTGGTCTTAGAATACGCGATGAAAAAGGTTGCGCCGTCAAGGATTGCCATTGTCAAGGTGGTCTCTGACGACGGCAGGAGAAGGCCTTCTGCCAACGAGGTCACCGCTTTAATTAGAAGTTACCGGGATGAGATCGCCAAGATAATGGCGGTGATTGAGAATGCTCCCGAAAAGAAGGACTACATGCCACTTGATCCCTCCGTAATGGACGAGCTGAGGCTTACGCAATACATGAGATGCGAATTCGAAGACCTCGTGCATTACTGCGTCGTTTCAAACAAGATGGAAAAGCTCGAAGGCATATTGGAAGAAATGCGGAGATCGGGCGTCCTTCCGGTCAGCGACAAACGCCAGGGAAGGAGGGTATTGGATGAGATTTTCGCACGTATACGTTGAGAACAAGGCAAGAAGATACCCCCTTACCGAAGAAATCCTCAAGAAGAACGGGGATTGCAGCGTCATAGAGATAGAACACTACAAGGACGTTTTTGACAGGCCGAGACAGGATTCACAGGCGCAGAAGAAGGATCCCGCGCTGATCCTTGCGGTCAGGGAGGGCTCGCGCATCTTCAAGGGCGCGCCCGTCTGCCAGTCTTTCGGCCAGAGGAATTTCTACTATTCGAGCTGCGTGATGAACTGCCTTTTCGACTGCGAATACTGCTATCTGAAAGGAATGTATCCGTCTTCAAACATCGTCGTCTTCGTCAATTTCGAGGATTACGCAAATGATGTAAGAGAGCTCCTCAAAGAAGGCTCACTCTACGTTTGCGCCTCTTACGACACGGACCTCATCGCCCTTAACGGACTTACAGGGCTTGCCGACCGGTGGATAAGCCTGGCGGAAGAAAACGAAGGCCTTTTGGTCGAGCTTAGGACGAAGGCTGCGCCTTTGGAACTGAAGAACGTTCCGAACGTGATATACGCGTTCACACTGTCGCCCGATGAGATTGCCAAAAGGTATGAAAGAAACGTGCCGTCGGCCGATGACAGGATAAAGGCCGCTGCCCGTGCGGTTGAAAAAGGATGCAAGGTCAGGCTTTGCTTTGACCCCATGATACTCACTGACGATTGGGAATCGGTCTACGGCGGTTTTGCGGACCATGTCGCAGACAGGATCGACTTCTCCGAACTGACCGACGTGAGCGTCGGCTGCTTCAGGATCTCAAAAGAATATCTCTCTTCAATGCGAAAAAAGTGCTTGGATTCCGAGAATGCGTGGTACCCTTATGTTATAAGGAACGGCGTCGCCCAGTATGAGGAGGATGCCGACCGAAAGATGCAGGAATTCATGTGCGCGGAGCTTTCCCGCCATATCGCTGAGGAGAAGATATTTACATGGAACTGAAGACGGCAATAGTCACAGGCGCATCGTCCGGCATCGGATACGCGATATCGAAGATGCTCTCCGAAGAAGGATACAAGGTTTACGGCATCGGCAGGATCTTCAAGGGGGACGTTTCGTTTTTTGAAGAACGCATCTCCATGGACGTAAGGGACACCGACGTCCTGCTGAAGAAGCTCTCATCGTTCAAGAAAGTCGACGTGCTCGTCAATGCGGCGGGAACCGCTTATTACGGACTGACTGAGTTCATGACGCCCGAGCAGATCAGCGAGATGTGCAGGGTGGACTTGGAGGCCCCGCTGATAATAACTTCTGCAATCCTTCCGAAAATTAAGGATACAAAAGGTTATATTATTAATATAGCATCGGTGACTTCCACGAGGATAAACACCCACGGGGCATGCTACGGCGCGCTGAAGGCGGGCCTGAGGAGCTTCGGCAGGAGTCTTTTTGAAGAGGCGAGGAAGCACGGTGTAAAGGTGGTGACGGTCTGTCCCGATCTGACGAGAGGGACGGGGCTTTACAGGAATGCCGATTTCGAGCCTTCGGACGACGAGGGGTGTTTCCTGGTCCCCGAGGATACCGCCGAGTGCGTGAGAAGCGTTCTACACATGAGGGACGGCGCCGCAGTCACCGAGATAGAGGTTAGGCCGCAACTGAACCGCGTTGAAAAGAAGCAGAAAGGATAAGCCGATGAGAATTGAACTTAACGACGGCTGGGAATTTACCCCGAAATACAACGATGAGCTCAGCGCTCCAATTTACAAGGTTGGCGACGCGGTGGAGGTCCGCATTCCCCACAGCGTGAAGATCACGCCGTTCAGCCACTTCGACAACAGCGAATACGAGATGGTGTCAGGCTACCGTAAGGTCCTGATGTTTCCGAGGGAGTGGGAAGGCAAGCGTCTTTTCCTCACCTTTGACGCGGTCGCGCACAACGCCGAGGTAAGGGTCAACGGCTTTTATGCAACGGAACATCACTGCGGATACACTTCCTTCAGGGTTGAGATCACCGACTTCATCACCTTCGGAAGGGAAAACATAATAACCGTAAAGTGCGACTCGAACGAGAGCATCAACGTTCCTCCGTTCGGCTACATCACCGATTATCTGACCTATGGCGGCATCTACCGTGAGGTGCACCTCGACGTTTACGACGGTGCATTCATCAAGGACGTATTCGTAACCGGAGACATGGACGGAAACGTCAAGGCGGCCGTCAATCTTGACGGGGCTGAGGACAAGTCTTGCAAGGTGAAGTATCTCGTAAGGGACCTCGGCACGGGCGAGGCCGTTAACCAGGGCCTTTTCGAAGAGGGCGTCGCGGAATTCAAGATCAACAACGTAAAGCGATGGGATCTGGAAACCCCGAACCTTTATGCGATCGAGTGCACGCTCCTCGTAAACGATGAAAAGTTTGACGCCAAGAGCGTCACCTTCGGATGCAGGACCGCCGAGTTCAGGGCGGAAGGGTTCTTCCTGAACGGAACGCGCATAAGGCTCAGGGGTTTAAACCGCCATCAGAGCTATCCTTATGCGGGCTACGCGATGCCTGAGAACATACAGCGTCTTGATGCAAAGATCCTGAAGAGGGAACTGGGCGTCAACGTCGTCCGCACCTCACACTATCCGCAGTCCCATCACTTTATCGACGAGTGCGACAGGGAAGGCCTTCTCGTCGTAACCGAGATGCCGGGCTGGCAGAACATCGGCGACGGGAAATGGAAGGAACAGGCGGTAAAGAACTGCCGCGAGATGGTCGAGCAGTACAGGAACCACCCCTCGATAATAGTTTGGGGCGTCAGGATCAACGAGTCCGCCGACGATGACGAATTCTACAAGAAGACCAACGCGGTTGCCCACGAGTGCGATCCGACAAGGCAGACGACGGGCATCAGGTGCATTGAAAAGAGCTCGCTTTTGGAGGACGTATACGCTTTTAACGACTTCTCGCATTCAGGGTACAATGCGGGAGCAAAGCCCAAGGTCAAGGTGACTCCCGATATGGGCAAGGGATACTTCATCTCCGAGCACAACGGCCACATGTTCCCGACGAAGACCTTCGATTCGGAGGAGCACCGTCTGGAGCACGCATTGCGTCACTGCAACGTGCTAGACGCGGCAATGGGCGAGGAAGGCGTCGCGGGAGCCATAGGCTGGTGCTTTGCAGACTACAACACCCACAAGGAATTCGGAAGCGGCGACAGGATCTGCCATCACGGCGTTTGCGACATGTTCAGAAACCCCAAGCTCGCGGCGTCCGTTTATTCGGCAGCCGGCGGCAGCGAGCCTTTCGTCACCATAAGCTCATCGATGGATACCGGCGAACATCCGGGTTCCATCATCGGCAAGGTCTATATCTTCACAAACTGCGACAGCGTGAAGATGTACAAGGATGACGTGTTCATCAAGGAATACAGGCATGATCAGGAGAAGTACAAGAACCTGAAGAACGCCCCGATCCTGATCGACGACTACATTGGCGACCGGCTTCTTAACGAGAAGAAATTCAAGCCGAAGGACGCTAAGATCCTGAAAGACGGATTGAACTTCTTTGCCGCTTGCGGAAACACTTTGCCGTTCGGATTCAAGTTCAGGCTTGGAAGAGTCATGGTCCGCAATCACCTGACGACGGACGACGTGTTCAAGCTCTACCAGAAATACATAGACAACCGCGGCGAAAAGATGCCGGTCTACAGGTTCGAAGGAATCAAGGGCGGCGAGACCGTCGTTACGGTTACGAAGACCGCGGCGATGGAACTGAAGCTTGTCTGTAATGTGAGCGCGGATTCCCTGAAGGAAGGCGCTACTTACGACGCGTGCGCGGTCCGCGTAAGGGTCACTGACGAATATGGCAACGTAATGCCGTTTTTCAACACTCCCGCAAAGGTCACCTGCAAGGGACCCATAGAGCTCCTAGGCGGCGACGGTACAGGCAGTTCATGCCAGTGCGACATATTCGGCGGAATGGGCGGCTTCTACGTAAGGACCGTCAAGGACGGCTGGGGCAAGGCGGAGATCAAGGTCACGCTCCCCGGCAGGGAAACGTCAGCGACTATGAAGATCGAAGTTCTCGAAAACGCCTGACGGTCCATCCCGAAAAGCTAAAAAACTGTCCTCACGTTCAGGGCTTTTCAAGGGTAAAATTCCTTTGAAAAGCCTTGTATCAATGTTTTTTGCGGAAATATTTCATTATTGTTACAAATTGACTACAGACACAAAATATAGGGGTTTTGGCTTGACTTGACCACAATATATGGGTATCCTTTAGAAGCGCCTCGAGGAAAAAGCGAGGCGTTTCGCACCTAAAAAATGGGTTTTGCGAAGGAAGGAAACGGCAGAGATGAGACTTGGCGGAATTCAGAAACTGACACTTTTGGACTTCCCCGGAGTCGTCGCCTGTACGGTGTTCACCCTTGGCTGCAACATGAGATGTCCCTTCTGCCATAACTCGCTCCTCGTTACGAAGACCGATGAGGCGGAAGAGTATCCCGTAGAAGACTTTTTCGCGTTTTTGGAGAAACGCCGCGGAATCCTTGATGGAGTTGCCATCACGGGAGGAGAGCCGCTACTGCAGAGCGACATAGGCGAATTCATAGCGAAGATCAAGGCCATGGGCTACAAGGTAAAGCTTGACACCAACGGTTCCTTCCCCGACAAGCTCGAAGAGATCTTAAAGTCCGGAAACGTCGATTACGTCGCGATGGATATTAAGAACTCTCCTGAGAAGTACGCGGAAACCGTAGGAATTCCGGGCTTTGACGTATCGAAGATACAAAGGAGCATTGAGATCATAAGGTCTTCCGGAATAGAGCACGAGTTCCGGACCACGGTCGTGTCACCGCTTCATGACGGCGGGAGCATCGCGGGTGCGGCGGAAATGGTCAAGGGGGCACCGAAGTATTATCTTCAGAACTTCGTTGACTCGGGGAACCTTATAAACGGTGAAGGAATGAGCGCGCTTCCCGAAGAAGAATTGGAAAAAGCGCTCGCAAAGGCAAAGGATTTTATCCCGCAGGCTGAGATCCGCGGGGAAAAATAAAAAGGAGAGGCAAAATGTACAGTATCATCAAGAGGGACGGAAAAGTCGTAGATTTCGACTTAAGCAAGATTTCGGGAGCAATCGAGAAGGCTTTCGTAGCGCAGAAGAGGGAGTATAACAAGCAGATCATCGACATGCTTGCTCTCAACGCGGTATCCGATGCAGAGGCCAAGGCCGTTGACGGCAAGGTTGACGTCGAGTCCATCCAGGACAGCGTCGAGACCACGCTCCAGAGAATGGGTTATGAGGACGTGGCTAAGGCATACATCCTTTACAGAAACCAGCGTGAGAAGATCCGCAACATGAATTCCGCGCTCCTCAACTACAAGAACCTCGTTGACAGCTACGTAAAGATCGAGGATTGGCGTGTTAAGGAGAACTCCACAGTCACGTATTCCGTAGGCGGACTCATCCTCTCCAATTCCGGTGCGATCACGGCAAATTATTGGCTTTCCGAGATCTATGACAAGGAGATTGCCGACGCTCACAGAAACGCCGACCTCCATATCCACGATCTCTCCATGCTCACGGGTTACTGCGCAGGCTGGTCGCTCAAGCAGCTCATCCAGGAAGGACTTGGCGGCATTACCGGCAAGATCACTTCAGCTCCTGCAAAGCACCTTTCCACACTCTGCAACCAGATGGTCAACTTCCTGGGCATCATGCAGAACGAGTGGGCAGGCGCACAGGCATTCTCCTCTTTTGATACTTACCTCGCACCTTTCGTTAAGATAGACAACCTCACCTACAAGCAGGTCAAGCAGGACATCCAGTCCTTCATCTACGGCGTCAACACGCCTTCCAGATGGGGCACGCAGTCTCCGTTCACGAACATCACGCTCGACTGGACTGTTCCGAACGATTTGGCAGAGCAGAACTGCATCGTCGGCGGCAAGGAAGTCGACTTCAAGTACAAGGACTGCAAGGCAGAGATGGACATGGTCAACAAGGCGTTCATCGAGATCATGATCGAAGGCGACGCAAACGGCCGCGGCTTCCAGTACCCGATCCCTACTTATTCGATCACCAGGGATTTCGACTGGTCCGAGACCGAGAACAACAAGCTTCTCTTCGAGATGACCGCAAAGTACGGCATTCCTTACTTCTCCAACTACATCAACTCCGACATGGAGCCTTCCGACGTTCGTTCAATGTGCTGCAGACTGAGACTTGACCTCCGTGAGCTCAGAAAGAAGTCAGGCGGCTTCTTCGGTTCAGGCGAATCCACGGGTTCCGTCGGCGTTGTCACCATCAACATTCCCCGTATTGCTTATCTCGCAAGCGACATGGACGACTTCATGAAGAGACTTGACCACCTCATGGACATCGCCGCAAGATCCCTCAAGATCAAGAGAAACACGATCACGAAGCTCCTCGACGAGGGCCTCTATCCTTACACGAAGCACTATCTCGGAACGTTCAACAACCACTTCTCAACGATCGGTCTTGTCGGCATGAACGAGGCAGGCCTCAATGCCAAGTGGATCAGAAAGGACCTTACTCACGAAGAGACTCAGAAGTTTGCACAGGACGTCCTCAACCACATGAGGAACAAGCTCTCCGACTATCAGGAGAAGTATGGAGACCTCTACAACCTTGAGGCTACGCCTGCCGAGTCCACGTCTTTCCGTCTCGCAAAGCATGACAAGGCCAAGTATCCTGACATCATCACGGCAAATGACGCTTCCGGCGTATTCTATTACACCAACAGCTCACACCTGCCCGTAGGCTACACGGCCGACATCTTCGACGCACTCGACGTTCAGGACGAGCTCCAGACCCTGTACACTTCAGGAACCGTATTCCACGCATTCTTAGGTGAGAGGCTCCCTGACTGGAAGGCGGCTGCTTCCCTCGTCAGAAAGATCGCGGAGAACTACAAGCTCCCTTACTACACTATGTCTCCTACGTACTCCATCTGCTCGGCTCACGGCTATCTCGCAGGCGAAGTCAAGGCTTGCCCCGTTTGCGGCAATGCAACAGAGACGTACAGCCGTATCACAGGTTATTACCGTCCGATCAAGAACTGGAACGACGGCAAGATGCAGGAGTTCAAGGACAGACAGACCTACGACATCGAGACGTCGACCATGCGTCCCCGTACTGCTACCGTTACCGTAACTTCCAATGAAGCGAAGGACACGCCCGAGCTTCTCCCTCTCGAGAACGGCACGATGAAGCCCATGCTCTTCACGACGCACACCTGCCCCAAGTGCAAGGTAGTCAAGGCAATGTTCGACGAGCAGAGCTTCGATTATGACCTCATCTATGCTGACGACCAGCCCGAGCTCGCTCAGAAGCTTGACATCGTCAACGTGCCTACACTGGTCATTCCGACCACCGACGGCGTGAACAAGTACACCGACATTCCCGCGATCAGGCAGTACATGAACGACTGCAAGGGCATCAAGGCCTGATCGAATACCGGCCAAGGTAGATTCTTGTGAAGGGTGCCTCAAACGAGGCGCCCTTCATTCTTTTTTGCGCACGGGCAAGATAATTACATTGACGGCTTCAGGTTTAGTTTGTATAATTACCAAAGTTTATGGAAACATAGACTTTTCAAGCATAGACAATGTTTTATCAGAGTCTTAGGTGATTTACGGACCACTCCTTCGGGAGTCAAGGCCACGGACAGCCGGGTCCACTGCCGATGACCGGAACTTCCGGTCTATTGATTGAGTTAAAAGCTCAGTTTTATAAGTTGGTTACTTTATAACCGAATGCGTAATTTGCGCAAACTTGTGAAATGGTCAATAAGAGTAGTAAAAGTAGTATTGCTATATAGACTCTGCTTAAATATCTCATACCGGTGCAATGCCCGCACTTGTATGCGGATAAGCTAAGGATATTGAAGGATTAACGCAAGTTGTGTAATTACAGCTTGCGTTTTTTGTTTGAGGTATGGACTATGGAAAGAACGGAATTGGATCAGACGCGCGCCCCGATTTATGAGGCGCTTGAGAAGTTCCGCGAGATGAGGGTCGTTCCGTTTGACGTCCCGGGACACAAGCACGGAAAGGGCAATCCCGAGCTCACGGCTTTCTTGGGCGAGAAGTGCGTCGGTGTTGACGTAAACAGCATGAAGCCTTTGGACAATCTCTGCCATCCCGTTTCGGTAATCAGGGAAGCGGAAGACCTTGCGGCTGAAGCTTTTGGGGCAAGTCACGCATTCCTTATGGTAGGAGGAACGACGAGTTCCGTTCAGAGCATGGTGCTCTCATGCTGCAAGCAGGGCGACAAGATCATATTGCCGCGTAATGTGCACAGGAGCGTAATCAATTCGCTTGTGCTTTGCGGCGCCATTCCCGTCTACGTCAATCCGGACGTTGACCGCCGTCTTGGAATCTCGCTCGGCATGAGCCGCGACCAGGTAAAGAAGGCGATAGAGGAAAACCCTGACGCAGTCGCGGTCCTGGTCAACAACCCTACATATTACGGAATCTGCAGCG
Organism: Clostridiales bacterium; assembly: GCA_017617935.1. Taxonomy (GTDB): domain Bacteria; phylum Bacillota; class Clostridia; order Saccharofermentanales; family Saccharofermentanaceae; genus Saccharofermentans. The sequence continues at coordinate 23,292 of JAFZVF010000084.1, forward strand.
ACATCCGCGCGATCGTAAAGATGGCTCACGATGCGGGCATGCTCTGCCTTGCAGATGAAGCACACGGAACACACTTCTATTTTGGCGAGAACATGCCTGTTTCGGCAATGCGCGCGGGCGCGGACATGTCGGCCGTTTCGATGCACAAGAGCGGCGGTAGCCTTACGCAGTCAAGCCTTTTGCTGATCGGCGAGAACGTGAGCGAGAGACACGTGCGCCAGATCATCAACCTTACACAGACGACGTCGGGCAGTTACCTATTGATGTCCAGCCTCGACATCAGCAGAAGGAACCTCGCTCTCCGCGGCAAAGAGGTCTTCAGAAAAGTCATCGAGATGGCTGAGTACGCAAGGGAAGAGGTCAACGCGATCGGAGGCTATTACGCTTACGGCCGCGAGATGATCAACGGCGATTCCATTTTCGATTTCGACCCGACAAAGCTCAGTGTGCATACAAGAGACATCGGCCTTGCGGGAATCGAGGTCTACGACATCTTAAGGGATGAGTACGACATCCAGATCGAGTTCGGAGACATCGGTAACATCCTGGCATACCTTTCGATCGGCGACAGGATGCAGGAGCTTGAAAGACTCGTCAGCGCATTGGCTGAGATCCGCAGAAGATACAAGAAGGATCCTGCAGGTCTTTTGAGCCAGGAATACATTGCACCCGAGGTCGTATGCAGCCCTCAGAGCGCGTTCTATTCAAACAAGAAGAGCTTGCCGCTCGAGGACAGCGTAGGTTACGTCTGCAGCGAGTTCGTCATGTGCTATCCGCCGGGAATCCCGATCCTCGCTCCGGGCGAAAGGATCACATCCGGCATCCTTGAGTACATTGAATATGCCAAGGCCAAGGGCTGTTCCATGACGGGCCCTGAGGATCCTGACATCAACAACATCAACGTTCTGTTATAAGGAGGGGCTCATAGAATGAATCTGTGGTTTAGCGAATATCATGCGCCTGACGTAAGGCACAGTATGCGTGTTACCAGGCACCTTTATTCGAGCAAGAGCGACTATCAGCAGATCGACATCTTCGACACGCCCGAGTTCGGAAAAGTCCTGGCGCTCGACGGAAACGTCATGCTTACGGAACGCGATGAATTCATTTACGACGAAATGATCACGCACATTCCGATGTCCGTTCACCCGAACGTTCAGGACGTTCTCGTCATAGGCGCGGGAGACGGAGGAGTCGTTAAGGAGCTTACGAGATACGAGAGCGTAAAGAGGATAGACTTGGTTGAGATGGATCCCCAGGTTATCGAAGCCTGCCGCACGTACCTTCCCGAAAACGCCTGCAAGCTCGATGACAGCCGCGTGCACATTTATTTCGACAACGCGCTCCGTTTCATCAGAAGAAGCTGTGATGAATATGATCTTATCATCGTAGACTCCAACGATCCGTTCGGACCTTCCGAAGGATATTTCACCAGAGAGTTCTACGGCATCTGCTACAACGCATTGAGAAGCGACGGCATCATGGTCAACCAGCAGGGCAGCCCTTTCTACAAGCACGATGCGGAAGCGATGCAGAGGAGTCACAAGAGGATCGTAAACACCTTCCCGATAAGCCGCGTGTATCAGGCACATATTCCCACGTATGCCGCAGGTTACTGGCTGTTCGGTTTTGCGAGCAAGAAGTATCACCCGATAGACGACTTCGATGAGGAGAGATGGAAGAGCCTGCACCTCAGCACGAAATACTATACGACGAAGCTTCATGTGGGATCCTTCTATCTGCCTGCATATCTTGAGAAGATGCTCATGGAGGTTGAACCGTGAATAAGAACGTAGAGACATTCATCGGCTGCGACTGCGAGTACGCAGAATCGACGATCGCATTGTTCGGAGCTCCGTTTGATTCGACGACGAGCTACAGGCCCGGCGCGAGGTTCGGAAGTTCCGCGATCCGCCACGAAAGCTTCGGGCTGGAGACCTACAGTCCTTATCAGGATAAGGATCTGACCGATAAAAAAGTCTTTGACTGCGGCGACCTTGAGCTTTGCTTCGGATCATCCGAAGCAGCGCTGGCTGACATTGAAGAGCAGACGAGAAAGCTCTTAAACGACGGCAAGCTTCCCATCTTGATAGGCGGCGAGCACCTTGTTACTTACGGTGCGGTAAAGGCTGTTTTCGAAAAGCATCCTGACATGCACGTCATTCATTTCGATGCGCATGCAGATCTCCGTGACGATTATCTCGGAGCCAAACTGAGCCACGCATGCGTAATGAGAAGATGCTTTGACCTTGTCGGTGACGGTAAGATCCACCAGTTCTGCATCAGGAGCGGCGACCGCGAGGAATTCAGGTTCGCTGACGCGCATACTGACATGCATAAGTTCAATTTCGACGGTCTTGCCGAGCTTGTTGCTGAATTGGAGGGCAATAAGACGCCGGTATATTTCACGATCGATCTTGACTGTTTAGATCCTTCCGTTTTCTGCGGAACCGGAACGCCTGAAGCGGGCGGCGTGACCTTCCCGGAACTGCTTTCCGCCATTTTGAAGGTCAGCAAGACGAACATTGTTGGAGCGGACGTAAACGAACTGGCGCCCATGCTTGACGCGAGCGGTGCTTCAACGGCAACGGCATGTAAGGTTTTAAGGGAACTTATCCTTTCCATCAACAAATAAAAGGAGATTAAGAAAATGAGCAGAGTATTGGTTATCGGATGCGGCGGCGTAGCAAGCGTAGCCATCAGGAAGTGCTGTCAGGCTGATGAAGTCTTTACCGAGCTTTGCATCGCAAGCCGCACGAAATCTAAGTGCGACGCGCTCGCAAAGGCACTCGAGGGAAAGACGAAGACCGTCATTACCACCGCGCAGGTCAATGCCGACAACGTTCAGGAAGTCGTTGACCTGATCAATTCATACAAGCCTGATCTGGTCATGAACATCGCTCTTCCTTACCAGGATCTCGTCATAATGGACGCATGCCTCATCTGCGGCGTCAACTATATGGATACCGCAAACTACGAGCCTGAGGACACGGACGATCCCGAGTGGAGGGCGATCTACGAGAAGAGATGCAAGGAGAAGGGGTTCTCCGCATATTTCGATTACAGCTGGCAGTGGGCATACAAGGAAAAGTTTGAAAAGGCGGGACTTACCGCGCTCCTTGGCTGCGGCTTCGATCCCGGCGTAACCCAGGCATACTGCGCTTATGCAAAAAAGCATGAGTTTGACACGATCGATACGATCGACATCCTGGACTGCAACGGCGGCGATCACGGCTATGCATTCGCCACCAATTTCAACCCCGAGGTCAATCTCAGGGAAGTTTCCGCTCCAGGAAGCTACATCGAGAACGGCAAGTGGGTTGAGATCCCCGCAATGAGCATCAAGAGGGAATACGATTTCGATTCCGTCGGCATGAAGGATATGTATCTGCTCCATCACGAAGAGCTGGAGTCACTCGCGGTAAACATTCCCGAAGTCAAGAGGATCCGTTTCTTCATGACGTTCGGCCAAAGCTATCTTACCCACATGAAGTGCCTTGAAAACGTAGGCATGCTCTCAACGACTCCCGTCATGTTCGAAGGTCATGAGATCGTTCCGATCAAGTTCCTCAAAGAACTCCTGCCTGATCCTGCAAGCTTGGGTCCCCGCACGCACGGCAAGACCAACATCGGCTGCATCTTCACGGGCAAGAAGGATGGCAAGGATAAGACATACTACATCTACAACATCTGCGACCACCAGGAGTGCTACAAGGAAGTCGAGAGCCAGGCGATCAGCTATACGACAGGCGTTCCCGCAATGTGCGGCGCGCTCATGCTCCTTACCGGAAAGTGGACCGAAAAAGGCGTTCACACGGTAGAAGAATTCGATCCGGATCCGTTCCTCGATGCGCTCGACAAGTACGGACTTCCCAGACGCGAGAACTTCGCGCCCGTCTTGGTGGACTGATACATGGACGAGATCTTTGACGGAATAACTTCTTTTCTGGAATCCGGAAAAGCAGAAGGCCTTAAGACGCCCTGCTATATTATCGATGAGAAGAAGCTCGAGGCGAACGGTAAGATCCTCGCCTCGGTGATCTCTCGTACGGGCTGCAGGATCCTTCTGGCGCAGAAGGCTTTTTCGAATTACGATTTCTATCCGTTGCTCGAAAAGTACGTTTCGGGTACTGAAGCAAGCGGCCTTTTTGAAGCAAGGCTCGGAAAAGAGGAAATGCCCGGCAAAGAGGTCCACGTTTTCTGCGGAGCCTACCGTGATGACGAGTTTGATGAACTCTTAAACTATGCAGACCACATCGTTTTCAACTCCATAAATCAACTGAAGAAGTTTGGCGGATTTGCAAAACGGAGTGGCAAGAGCCTGGGCCTCAGGATCAATCCCGAATGCTCTACCCAGGAAGGCCATGAGATCTACGACCCGTGCGCAAAGGGCAGCCGCCTTGGCGTGACGAGAAGCGTTTGGGATAAGGAGATGACGGACGAAGCTTTTGAGCTCTTGGACGGTCTTCATTTCCATACGCTTTGCGAGCAGGATTCAGACGCGCTTGAGATCACGCTGAAAGCCGTTGAAGAGAAGTTTGGCGATTTCCTTCCCCGGATGAAGTGGCTCAACATGGGCGGCGGACATCACATAACCAAAGCCGATTACGACGTTGCAAGGCTTGAGAAATGCATTAACTACGCAAAGGAAAAATGGGACGTTCAAGTCTATCTCGAACCTGGTGAGGCGGTTGCGCTTAACGCCGGTTATCTTGTAAGCCGCATTCTTGATATCGTGGAAAACAATGGAATAAAGATCGCGATCCTCGATTCCAGCGCGGCTTGCCACATGCCTGACGTTATCGAGATGCCTTATACTCCGCCTCTTTTGGACGCAAGCCGCGACGATTCAAAGCCGTACCGTTACCGACTCGGAGGCCCGACTTGCCTTTCGGGTGACGTCATCGGCGACTACGCTTTCGACCGTGAACTTAATGTCGGGGACGAGCTCGTCTTTGGCGATATGGCGATCTATACGACCTGCAAGAACAATACTTTCAACGGAATGCCGCTGCCTGACATCTACAGGCTGAAAGCAGACGGTAATGCCGAAAAGCTTACGGATTTCGGTTACGGCGATTTCAAGCACAGGCTTGGAAAAGAGAGATAACCAAGTTCAGCAGAATTCCTTTGTCAGCGCTTCGGTCAGCTCTTTGTCCGACTCGACCGTTATGTCGGGCGTGACTTCCTGCGGCCCAAGGAATCTGCGGTTGATCCATAGAGCGTGCCATCCTGCGTCAAGAGCGCCTTTAACGTCGTGCTTGTAGGAGTCGCCGATCATCCAAAGGTCGGAAGGCTTAAGGCCGAACTTTGACTCGAACATGCGGAACAATTCTATGTCAGGCTTCATGTAAGGCGTGTCGCCGGAGACTATTATGTTTTCGCGGTCAAACCAACGGTCCAATCCCAGCATGTCGACCTTGTTCCACTGATGATTTGACTCGCCTGCGGTGAGGATCCCTATCTTTATTTCAGGGTCAGAAGCAAGCGAATCGAGGATCTTTGCCAAGTCATCGCTAACCTGCATATGCGTTTGGAGTTCTAAGTAGGTGTCCGCCGCTTTGCCTCCGTCTTTTGGATCGTATGGGAGGCCTAAGATGCGGAAGGTCTCGTTGTAGCGCCAGCCGTTTATGTCGTGTGTGGAGACCTCGCCCGATTCGAGCATCTGCATGTTGACGTCGCTCTTCTCGTAATAGACGCGCATGAATTCCTGCCAGTCGGGGATCTTGACGCCCAGGACTATCTCCGCGGCGCGGATCAGCATGTCCTGTCTGCAGTAAAGCGTGTCGTCGATGTCAAAAACGATCCCTCTCATCGGGCCTCCTGAAATAGTAAGGTAAGATTAACAGTGATATTATAATCAAGTTATTACAAAGAGAAATTAGGGAGATTAACTAATAAAAATGATGAAGAAGAGCATGTTGCTCGTTCTTTCTGTTCTCATGATGCTCGTGCTGCTTTGTTCATGCAATTCGGCTCCTGAAAAGAAAGAAGAGAAGCAATACGAAGGAACTCACGAACAGATCATCAACGCTTTCTATGAAGACCATAAGGACACTGCCGCCGGCATGATGGTCGGTGTGTTCGACAAGAACGGCACGATCTACGAAGGATATTACGGCTATTCTGATATCGCAAACGGCATCAAGGTTGACGAGAATACGGTAATCGACTGGGGCTCGACCACCAAGACTATGGTCTGGGTCAGCGTCATGCAGCTCTGGGAACAGGGAAAGATCGACCTTGAAAAGGACGTCAGGGAATATCTGCCTGAAGGTTTCCTTACGAACCTGAGATATGACAAGCCCGTGCGCATGATCGACCTGATGAACCACAGAGCCGGATTCCAGGAAGTGTACACTGATATGTTCCAGAGACCCGGAGTCAATATCAAGTCGCTTGAGGAAACCCTCAAGTTTGAAGAGCCTGAACAGGTATTTGAGCCTGACACCATCACCGCATATTCCAACTGGGGCGTAGCGCTCGCAGGTTACATTGTTGAGCGCGTGTCGGGACAGAGCTTTGCGGACTATGTTCACGAGCACATTTTCGAGCCTTTGGGAATGAAGGATTCCGCACTTGCACCTGATCTCATGGACAACAAGAGCGTCAGGGAAAGAAGAGATAAGCTTGTCTGTTATTCAGGCACGACTCCCTTAGGCAGTGCGTTCTACATCATCCAGCTCTATCCTGCAGGTTCCTGCGTATCCACACTCAAGGACTACATCAAGTATGGTTCGTGCTTTGTTCAGGATAAGTTCCCGCTGTTCGAAAAGCAGGAGACTTTCGATTTCATGATGACCGCAACATCGTATTTTTCTGATACCAAGATAACCAGAAATGCACACGGCATCTGGGCACTTCCATACGGAGAATCCGTTTACGGTCACGGAGGAAACACACAAGCCTGCTCATCCTACATCACTTTCGATCTCAAGAAACAGATCGGATGCGTTGTCATGACGAACCAGGCAGGTGAACAAAACTTCAATGACAAGATGTTCGAACATATCTACGGAATAAATGTCTGGGCTCTTATACCGTCAGATAAAGTGAAGGAAGGCCTCTATCATCCGGCAAGAACGGTCCTTAAAGGTCACTTCCAGATAATGGGCGCAAGCTATGTTACGAAAGATACGTTTGAAGGATGGTACTGGACTTACAACGAGAAGAACGGAATCCCGAAGATAGAGCATATGTACGGCGACTACTATCTTGCTTCTAATGCACGTGCGATCTTTGAGATCATAGTGATCTACGGCTGGGCTGTCTCTCTTATGTTCGCGTTTGTCAGCCTCCTCGTTAAGGGTATCAGGGCGATCGTACGCAAGGCTAAGAAGAGCACAAAGAAGATACTTCTGGGTAAAGAGACAGGCTTTATGTCGCTGATAATCCTGGTGCTCGGTCTTATGGGCCTTGTCATTATGATGCTCGTGACGATGTGGTTCCCCCGGGCTTCTTACATTTGGGCATTCCCAACGTGCGGCATTCTGGCTCTCATTCTTGCCGCGCTGACGGCCTTTTCGCTTGTCAAGTTCTTTAAGACGCCCGCGAAAGAGTCTTCGGTAATACGAAAGATCTATAACGTTGCTGCAATCCTTTTTGCAGTAATAAACGTGGTCTTCGTCTTTTATCTGAACCTCTGGCATTGATCAGTTTTGAAGAAGATTTTTTTCAGGTGCAACATTTCTGAATGCCAGACTGTATTAAGGGCATAAAACAAAATTTGAAATGGATATGAACACTATGAAAAACCTTACAACAAAACTCTTAACCCTCGGACTTACGGCAGTCATGCTTACGGCATGCATCACGGGATGCAAGGGCCGTTCCGCAGTCAATGCGGACGTAAAGACTCTGGCACAGCAGGAGGCTGGAACTGACATGAAAAAGAAACTGGGATCCTGGAAAGTACCCGAAGACACGGCGGTAACTGAAGATCACAAGAAAATCTTCAACAATATGACGAGCAAACTCGACGGATTCTTCTTTGAACCGGTCGCATTCCTCGGATCACAGGTCGTGGCGGGAACGAATTACTGCTTCCTTTGCGAGCCTACGGTCAAGGGCAATGGAGGCCTGAACGCACATTCATTGGTCTATATCCATGTTGACCTTAAGGGCGAGGCAAGCCTTCTTTCTGAAGACAGACTGGTCCTCCCAGGAACCGAAAATGCAGGCAAGGAAGCGCCCGTGCCCGGCGGATGGTCCTATGCTGAATCAACCGAGATCACGGACAAGGTCAAGGAGATCATGGCAAAGGCCACGGAGACTTTGACGGGCGAGACCTACGATCCTGTTGCATACATCGGATCCCAGGTCGTTTCCGGAACAAATCACGCGATCCTCTGCAAGGCATCTCCTTCAGTCAAGGAACTTAATGGCGAATCAAGATTCATCATTGTGTTTGTCTATGAGAACCTTGAAGGCAAGTGCGAGATCACCGGCACCAAGGATATAACAATAGCAGTCAAATAACATACGGCCATATTGCACGCTCCTGAAGCAGCCCCCGAACCGTTTGGCGAGGGGGCTGGCTTTTTGTAACAAGATGGTAATATTACTTTTTTGAAAGAATTCAAGAAAAAAAGATTTTTAGTAGTAGAATAACGAAAACGCCAAGGGGTGACTTGTTATGGAAGATATGACCAATTCTTACAATAACGAAGTTGAAAGCGAGAATACACCCCCTTCCGGCACTCGTGCCGATGTAGTTTCGCTTACACAGGAAGCAATCCTCGACAGAGTTGACTACGAAACTATGCTCGAGGAGATCAGGATCTGATCTTGCGGTCGGGCGACCGTAAAAGCGTGTAACTCTCAACTGAAAAAACAATCAGCGGTTCTTATGGCTAAAGCGTAAGAACCGCTTTGTTTTGTCTGCAGTTGTTACAAGTTGGTTAAATGTGCACCGGAAGAGAACAATGAGAGCGGTAAGAAAATATAATTATTATGAGGGTGAATCGTTATTTGTAAGTTTGGGCCTTTGTCATTTGAGTGGAGGTAGCTATGGGTTACTTCAGTTCCGGAAAGAATTTTGCAAAGATCGCGGCAAAGATGACCGCAGGCGTTGTCCTTGCGGCATTGATCGCGGTGAATTGTCCCGTTGCGGTCAACGGCGCCGTTACAAGTAAGCCGGAGATCGAAAGGCATAAGTATGATTTAAATTGGGACCGGGTCACCGAAAAATACATAACCCCTCTGGATGACGGCGGCTATATGATCTTCAGATATGATGGCAGCAATGCAGAAGATCTGTCGGCACCTTATCTTGTCGAGTATTATGACTCGTCATTCAGATGCAGCAGCATAAAGAATATTAAAGCTGAACTTCCGATCTTCGGAGGATTCTATGCTGATGATTCCGGCTACTATGTCCTTACCGGTCAGGAAAACCCTCAAATGTCGGCTTCTGTTGAGTGCTTCCGTTTAACAAAATACGACAAGAGTTGGAAACGTATCGGTTCGTGCGGGCTGAAAGATTGCAATACGGTATGGCCTTTTGACGCTTCCGGATGCAGCATGACGACTGAAGGAAATCTCATGGCCATCAGAACGGGACACGGTATGTACGGAGGACATCAGGCGAACATCACAATTCTGATCGACATATCCGAAATGAAGATACTTGATTCACAATACGCGGTATCTAATGAGAGCACGGGTTATTGCAGTCACTCTTTTTCGGAGTACGTCAAGATAGAGGATCATCACATTATTGGTGTTGATCATGGAGATTGTTACCCAAGAGGTATTTATCTTTGGCATTACGGAGCGGATATTACCTCCGGCAGATTCACAAACAAGTCGCCGACATATTATCTGATGCTTCCTGTAATCGGTGAGTATGAGAAGTTCGGAAATTATACCGGAGCTACCCTGGGCGGATTGGAGATCTCAAGCTCCTCGTACATAGTTGCCGGCAGCAGCATTGATAAGAGCAAATTCCCTGATTCCGAGGATTTTGAATATGATGATTATGGAAAGAAAAACATTTTCGTTTCCATATTTGACAAGTCTTCGAAAGAAGTCAAAACCAAGTGGATCACCACGGATGCCGGCGGCAACAAGGATTATACCAATCCTTACCTTGTTAAGATAAACGATAACAGTTATGTCTTGATATGGAGTCTGACAGAAAAAGACGATACGGTCTACTATGCCTTTATTGACGGCAAAGGAAATATTCAGGGATCCGTCAAGTCTGTGAAAGGCATACAGGCAGATTGCCAGCCTGTTGTATCGGGTAACGAGATCATATGGTATGTACGTGATGAGATCTTATGGATTGATGATGACCTTGTCGAAATTTCTGACTCGCATTTCTACAGCATCAACATATCCGATAAGAGCTTCAGTTCCAAGGTTGCTTATGATCTGGATGTTAACCAGCCCAAGCACGGTAAAGCTTCGTTGCCTTATCTCAAGGCTCCCGCCGGTGAAGAGATCACCATAAACCTTACCCCTGACGAAGGCTATGAGCTCAGCTACATTCTCGTAAACGGAAAGAGGATCACCGGCAACAAGTTCACCGTGCCGGACGAACCTGTTGACATAACGGTCAACTTTAAGAAGGAAGGCTCGCCCAATCTTGATGATGTGGTCAATGTTGGCGATTACTCCTATCAGGTCACGAACTCAGACACCGAAGGCGCGGGCACGGTGATGCTTACGGGAGTTGTAAATCCCGTTGAAGCAGTCGTTGTTCCTGCGACTATTGACATAAACGGATACATCTATAAGGTCAACAGGATAGGAGGAACGGCGTTCTTTGAGAACCAGACCGTAAAGACCGTTTATCTGAATGCCAATGTGGCGGTTATCGACAAGAACGCGTTCTACGGATGTCCCGAACTGGTGAAGGTATCAGGCGGAGCGGGCCTCAAGACAATAGGGGAGAACGCTTTCGCAAGGTGCCCCAAGCTCAGTTCGTTCATCATAACCTCGAAGGTGCTCTACAAGATAGGCGCACAGGCGTTCTATAAGGATACGAAGCTCAAGACCATCTACATCAAGAACAC
>JAFZVF010000085.1 GCA_017617935.1 Clostridiales bacterium
CGCCGGTGAGCTCTTACCTCGCCTTTTCATCCTTACCCTTGCGGGCGGTTTTCTTTTCTGTTGCACTTTCCTTAAAGTTGCCTTCACCGGGAGTTACCCGGCATCCTGTCCTGTGGAGCCCGGACTTTCCTCATGCGCCGGACTTTCGCCCAGTGGCGCCCGCGATTGTCTCGGTCTGCGGGAAAACATTGCTATTATACTCAAAACACCCGTTAAATGACAGAAGCCTTTTCGTTGTTATAATTCACAATGAATTTGAGCGAAGGGAACATTTCAGAGAGCATATCTTTGAGCTTTTCGAGATAGATCTGTTCCGTGGCCGAATGTCCGGCGATGACGGTATTGATCCCGTATTCCTCAAGCTCCACGCAAACGTGATGCTTGATCTCGCCTGAAAGCACCGTGTCAACGCCGCTTCTGATTATCACGGGCACGCTGTCCTCATCGAAAGCCCCGCCTTGTACAAAGACCTTTTTGACCTTGTTCTCAGGATCGTTGATCGTGATTATGCCGCTCGCTCCCAACGCCTTCTGGGCAAGGGATGCAAATTCCTTAAGGCTGGTCTCCTCCTGCTCGAAAACGGTTCCGCACTCGGTCCCTTCAAGATGAACAGGAGATTTGGCGCCTAAAGCTGACGCTATCGCAAGATTGCCGTACTCGTCAGTCATGTCCAGGTTGGTATGGCATGCAAAGCACGTGATCCCGCTCCTGATGACGTCCGTAAGGATCCTTCCCTTGTAAGTCTCGGTATTCAGCGTGTTTATCCCACCGAAGATTATCGGATGGTGCGTGATTATCAAATCCGCTCCCGACTGTCTTGCGTATTCGACCGCCTTGCCGGTCAGATCGAGTGATATTACGCAGGCCGTGACCGCCCTGTCAGGATAACCGGCCATAAAGCCGACGTTGTCATAGTCCGTTGCGTTCTCTTTCGGAAAGCGTTCTTCCAAAAAGCCGGTCACGTCACTTATCTTCATATCGTTTCCTTTCTTCAAGGGCCTGTCTTACGACCAGGTCGCTCCTCGATCTTATCTCAAAGACCTCGTCAAGATGGGCAAAATAGCTCTTCACGAGCGGATCGCCCGTCGCCGCCTTGCCCGGAAGCAGCACGCCGTAACATTCCTTATAAGCACCAAGTTCATAAGGCTCACCGGTACATCTCATCCGCATAACATTATAAAAGAAATCCCTGTCAGTGCATACGGACTCGTCCTCAAACGCAAAACCGCTTTCGGCAAAGAACTTCCTTACGAGGTTTACTGATTTTTGAGGCTGGATGACAAACCTGACCGTCTTAAGAATATCGGCCGTTTCATTTTTCATGCATCTGGAAACGATGTCGATTATGTTGAGTCCGCCCATTCCGGCGATGACGACTACATCGCCGCGTTTAAGCGGGATCCCGTCAAGTCCGTCGGTTACGACAACTTTGGAAGCATCTTCAAAACCCGCTTCTTTAAGCGCTTCCTTCGAATGATCGGCAGGTCCCTGATGGATCTCAGTGCATATCGCTTCAGTGGCTACGTCATACTCAAGACAGGAAACGGCCAAAAGCCCGTGATCGGAACCAACGTCGATGACCCTTCCAGGACCGATCTCATTCCGTGCCGCAGCCACCTGATCAAAAACTGCGGAAAGCCTTGAAGAAAGCTTTATCATCAGAGTTCCTCAAGCCTTTTTCTCATCTTGGACTTGTATTCGCTCAAACGCGCGAGCTTTCGGTCCAGCTCGTCTCTTTCTTCCTGAGTCGAAGCATACATTCTCTGCGTGATAAGCGATTCTTCCAAGTCGTTGACGCGGACAATCCTTATCTTATAGAGATATCCGAGATAATAGTCCCTCTTAACGTTGACGTTGTTGGCAGCGTCAGCCTTGTCGCACTCTTTCAGCATGACGTCTTCCGAAGGCATCCCGTTGATAGTCGCTCTTCTGAAGAAATCGCTCATCCTCGCGAACGATACGCCCTTCTTGGCATCGAACACGTTGAGGAAGGTCTTCACAAGAGCCTTCATGGAATCTCCTGTAAAGTCATCAGGTCTAAGCACGTCTTCAACTGCAACGAACTTCGGATCTGCAAGAGACGGACCCAAAGACATCGCGTATGCAAAAAGCTTGATCTCATCATCGGTAGCCGAATCTACGACCGAATAATCCGTTTCAGGTTCACTTGGCTGGCCTTCGTCAGGTTCGGCAGACGGTCCGCTCGAAGGCTCTTCCGGAGCCATGTTTCGGCTCTTAAGGTCTTCAGCCTTCTGCCTTGCTATCTCCCTCGCCTGCATGAGATTCTCCCTAGCGTCAACGCTGTCAGCAAGACTGTTCATGCGGTTGAGTACGGCGGCGGGATTGGCGCCCAAAACCTTTGCGGCTTCATTGGCCATCGTGGAACGCTTTATCTCATCAGGGATCCAGGAACCGTATAGGCAAACGTCATCCTGATATCTTCCCTTGTCGATCCCTTTGACTTCGTCGTAATTGTCGTGATAAGCCCTGTCCAAGAGATAATCCTCAACATAGAGGGCGTTTCTTACGACCTCGGCAAACTTCTCAGCGCCATTCTCCCTGATGAACTCATCAGGATCCTTTCCGTTGGGAACCTTTGCGATCTTTATCCTGATGTTGATGCCTGAAAGCTTGGTGAGATAGGCAAGCATCATCTTTATCGCACGGATCGCGGCCTTCTGCCCTGCCCCGTCCGCGTCAAAGAAGAATACGACTTCCTCGCAGTATCTTGCGCAGAGCTTGAGCTGGCTGTCAGTGAACGAAGTGCCAAGCGCCGCGACGGTGTTTCTGAATCCCGCCTTGTGCATGGCAATGGCGTCCATGTAGCCTTCAACGACTATAAGCTGCTTGGACTGCTCCTTCTTCGCAAAGTTCAAAGCATACAAATGGTTCTGTTTGTTGTAAACGAGCGAATCGGGAGAATTGATGTATTTGGGCATCTCGTTGCCCAAAGAACGGCCGCCGAAAGCGATTATGTTTCCGAACGAATCAAAGATCGGGAACATCAGCCTTCCCCTGAACAGGTCAAACAGGTTGCCCGTCTTCTCAGATCTCTTGAAGATTCCGGAAACCTCCATCTCGTCTTCGGTATATCCCTTTTCAGAGAGGTAGTTCTTTAACGCATCCCAGCTGTCAGGCGAATAACCGATGCCGAAATGATCAAGAGTCTGCTTGTCCAGAGCGCGCTTCTTCGCGTATGCCTGTGCCGGAACTCCGACGTCAGGGTCATTAAACTGCTTGTAGTAGAATTTGGCTGCTTCATTAAGGAGTGCTTTGACGCGCTTGCTCTTCTCCCTTGCGGCATCGTTGTTCGAGCCGTCCCTCGTATCAGGAACCTCCACGCCGTAAATGCCGCCAAGATACCTTATCGCTTCGGGATAGTTCAGGTGCTCGATCTCCATTATGAAGTTGATCGCATTGCCGCCCTTGTTGCAGCCGAAGCACTTGTATATGCCTTTGCTGGGATTTACGGAAAAGGACGCCGTCTTCTCGTGATGAAACGGACACAGACCCCAAAGGTTACCGCCCTTGCGGCTGAGCGAGACGTATCTTCCGACGACCGACTCTATGTCAGCCTTCATCAGTATCTCATCAATAACGCTTTCAGGGATCAGTCCCATGCAATGCTCTCCCTAAACTTAAAAGGCCCGGTAAGTCCGGGCCTGATAATTCCTGATTTGGAAGACAGGAGCAGCCTAATGGCTATTCCATCAATCCTCTTCCTTCTTCTTCTTGCTTCCGAAAAGGCCCTTCTTCTCGGGAGCGGGTTCCTTCTTGACGGTTCCGTCAGGATTGAGCCTGTCACGCTTAACAACGGTCTGTATGGCGCTCTTCGTATAGGTAACAAGAGTATTAGCGGGAGAAGTTGAGATGGTGATCTCGTTCTCCTTGATGTTTGCGACGAAACCAACGAGTCCGCCGATGGTGACAACCCTGTCGCCAACGGACAGCTTGCTGACTTCTTCCTTAAGCTCCTTGTCACGCTTACGCTGTGGTCTTATCAGTATAAAATAAAAAACGACGAACATGAGGACAAGAAGCGCAACTGAAGCCAAAGAGCCATACGTCGTACCCATCATCTCTTCCGTGCTCGTGCCGGTTCCGGTGCCTGCATTGCCGGCAGCCTCACCTGCCCTGAGTATCAAATCCAACATTTAAACAAAACCTCCTGTAACAAGTTTTGACTTGTTATTCTTTTATAGCATCCGCAATAACGTCGGACATCGTATAGTAACCGGCATCCTTGCCGCACATAAACTTGGCAGCGGTAAGAGCGCCCTTTGCGAAAACGTCCCTGGTCATTGCACGGTGGCTGACCGTAAGGATCTCTTCGTCACTGATGAACATTGCATCGTGGTCGCCCACGATGTTTCCGCCCCTGATGGATGAGATTCCGATCTCATTCTTCTTGCGGGCTTCGTTCCTGCTCTGTCTGTCGTAAACATAGTCGACTTCTTCAGGGATCTCCTGGGAGATCGCGTTGGCGATCATCATGGCGGTTCCCGAAGGAGCGTCAAGCTTTCTGTTGTGATGCGCTTCGACGATCTCGATGTCGAACTCGGGATAAAGGGTCTTCGTGCACTTCTTTACGAGTTCGAGCATGAGGTTGATGCCTACGCTCATGTTCGCGGACTTGAAAACCGGAATGGTCTCGGAAGCCTTAAGGATGTCCGCAACAGTCTCTTCAGAAAGAGCCGTCGTGCAGCAGATGAAGGGCTTCTTAACGGTAAGCGCATAGTTGAGGATTGCAGGAACTGCAAGAGCGTTCGAGAAATCGATGATGACGTCGAAATCTTCCGTGCAGTCATTGGGATTGCTGTAAATCGGGAAGTTAAGATCGTCCGAAGTCGTGACGTCGCATCCTGCAACGATCCTGTATTCATTATCGCGCTGGCACATCTTGGCAATGGTGTGACCCATTCTGCCGCAGCATCCGTTCATGAAAATCTTGATCATATGACTTCTCCCCAAATTACTTGGCAAGGAACTTTGCCGTTGCGGAAGTATCGTACTTTGCAAGAACCTCAACCATCTTCTTGTGGTTGGCCTCGCTCATCTCGCAGAGAGGAAGTCTGCAGGGACCCGCGTTCCATCCGAGGATGTTCATCGCTTCCTTTACGGGGATCGGGTTGACCTCGCAGAACAGAGCCTTTACGAGAGGGATCATGCTGATCTGCATGTCTCTTGCCTTCTGGACGTCGCCGTCGATGTAAGAGTGGATCATCTGGCTCATCTCACGGGGCAGAATGTTTGCAACGACGGAGATGACGCCCTTTGCGCCAAGGGATACCATCGGAACTGCAAGTCCGTCCTCACCGGAATACATTGCGTATCTGTCGCCGCAGAGGCTGTAGATCTCAGGCACCTGACCAAAGTTGCACTCCTTTACGCCTACGATGTTCTCGCAGTCAGAGAGCCTGTACAAAAGTTCAGGCGTGATGTTTACGTTCGTTCTTGAAGGAACGTTGTAAAGGATGATCGGGCAGGAAACGGCATCAGCTACCGCCTTGTAGTTGCGGTAAAGGCCTTCCTGCGTGCACTTGTTGTAGTAAGGCGTAACCAGAAGGAGGGCGTCCGAACCGAGCTTCTCGGCACGCTTGGAAAGATCGATGCAGTAAGCTGTATCATTTGAACCGGTTCCTGCGATAACGGGAACGCGTCCTGCTACTGTGTCAACAGCGCACTTGATGGCAGCCTCGTGTTCTTTATCAGTCATTGTGGCAGCCTCACCGGTTGAGCCACAGATTACGATGGAATCAATGCCATTCTCGATCTCGAACTCGATCATTCTCTCAAGTTCCTTGAAATTCACGTCGCCGTTCTCGAAAAAAGGTGTAACGATGGCTACTGCGGCGCCGGTAAAAACAGGCTTGGACATGGGAATGCCTCCTTAAAATATTAGAATCAATAAAGAATTCTCTACGGAATTTTATCAACGAAAAAGCATATAGTCAATTATGCCCGCATGGTGCACATTTGTACTCGGGACGCGTACATTCCAGGCGTTTCGGAAGAAGAACGACAGGGCTGGTTCACCCGGTCGGATCGTTGTCGTAAGACAGCGGATACCTAGTGTGGTCAAAATCCTCGATAACGTGCCTGAAAACGGCGTTTATCGCGGATTTGTTGACCGCCTTTAAGATGAAGCTTAACCTGTATTTCCCCCTCAATTCGTATATGACGGCGGGTACCGGACCGTAGAGCTCGAATCCGTAAGACTTGTCCTGATAGGAAAGGAAGTCTGAAAGGTAGTGGTAAAGGTCTCTTCCCCTTTCCTGAAGAGCGCCCTCGTCCTCGAGGGAGAGAACGATCTCACCTATCGCCTTGAACGGCGGAAGGTTCATCTTCTGCCTGTAAGCTATCTCGGTGTCGTAGAAGGCCCTGTAATCCTGCGTGCATGCGTATCTGAACAAAGGGTTTGACGGATCGTAGCTCTGAATGAATACCTTTCCCGGATCATCTCCTCTTCCCGCTCTGCCCGCAGCCTGCGTTATAAGCTGGAAGGCACGCTCGGAAGCCTTGTAAGAGGATGCGGAGATCATGAGGTCAGCGCCCAAAACGCCGACTACCGTACAATCAGGGAAATCAAGGCCTTTGGCGATCATCTGCGTACCGATCAGGATGGACGCTTCCTTACGGGAGAACCTTTCGATTATCTCCCTGTGCGCGCCCGGAGACACGGTCGTGTCCTGATCCATCCTCAACACCTTTTCATGCGGGAAGACTTCCTGGAGCAACGTCTCCAGCTGCTGCGTTCCAAAACCCGCCTTGGTGAAATGCTTGCCGCCGCAGAAGGAGCACTGCGCTTCCGATGCATTGATCATGTATCCGCAGTAATGACAGATAAGGCTTTGAGAGCCCGTCCTTCTGTTGTTGTGAAGCGTCATGCCGACGGAGCAGTTAACGCAGCTTACTGGTTTTCCGCAGTCCTCGCATACAAGGGTCCTTGCATATCCCCTTCTGTTGAGGAATAAGAGCACCTGCTTCTTCTGCGAGAAAGCAACCGCCATAGCCTGTCTCAAGGGAATTGAAAGGATGTCGCCCGCACCCAATTTGACCTGCTCCTTCATGTCCACGGGAACGATCTCGGGGAGCTTTGCCGCGGTCCTTGCCCTTGAAGTGAGTTCTATTAAGTCAAAGAAACCCTTTTCAGCCGCATAGAAGCTTTCGACTGAAGGCGTGGCGGAACCCAACACCAAAGCGGCATTGTTCTTCTTGGTCCTCATCCTTGCTATGTCTTTAGCGGAATACCTCGGATGGGATTCGGACTTGTAGGAGCCGTCATGCTCCTCGTCGATTATTATCAGCTTCACGTTATCTGCAGGCGCAAACACTCCGCTTCTCGGCGCTACGACGACCTTGGCCTTTCCGGTACGGATCATCTCCCACTGCGAGAACCTCTGCCTGTCGGTAAGCCTGCTGTGAAGCACAGCGACAACGCCTCCAAGGCGGCCCTTTATCCAGCTGATCGTCTGAGGCGTCAGCGAAATCTCGGGAACCAGATACAAGACGGTACCGCCTGCATCTATAACCCTTTGCGCGCACTTGAGATAGACTTCCGTCTTGCCGCTTCCGGTAATGCCGAACAAAAGATGAACGCCGGGATAAACGCTTCCGTTCTCATCCGTTATCCTGTTTACGGCTTCCTTCTGTTCATCGTTGAGGTCGTAGGTCTCTGAGAACTTGCCGTCCGTCGGAACGTCTTCCAAGATGGAATTCGCGCCATCCGGATCAGCCGTACTGATCTCATTCGTAAGCCTCACAAGGCCCTTGTCTTCAACTGCCTTCACCTGCGCGGTCGAAGCGGAAACCGCTACGCACAGTTCCTTCCGGCTGCACTTGCCGCGCTCAAGAAGGTATTCGATTATGTTGACGTGTACGGCGGAACGGAGAACTCCCATGGACAAGACCTTGAGAGCCGTATCCTTATCGACCAGTTCTACGAAAACTTCCGTGGGGCACTTGTGGTTCTCAACGCAGGACGGCACCATGAGTTCAATGACGTCTCCCTTGGTGCAGTTGAATCTTTCCGAAAGCGTCTCGACCAGACTCAAAAGGTCGTCCGTCAGAACGGGATAATCAACTATAAGGCTCTTGATCTCCTTTATTCCCTTGATACCCTCGCCCGCGTGAGAAGACACGCTCATGACGACCGCACTCCTGGTCTTGTTGCCAAACCCGAAAGGCACTTTGCAAAAAGACCCCGGAAAGACCTTTCCTTCAAAGTCTTCCGGAATCTTGTAAGTATACTGACGGTCAGTCTCTCTGACGGTTCCTCTCAGGATGACGCTGCAATACATAGTGTCAGCCTTGACCTCCGAAGAGATCGAACAGGTTCATCTGTGCGCTCTCGGGCAGATCGTCAATTATGCCGCCATAGGCAAGGAGCTTCTCGGTAACGGACTGTCCTACGCCCGTCCTCTTCATAAAGTCATCACGGTTCTTAAACGGACCGTCCTTCCTTGCCCTTTCGATCGCTTCACCGTTTGCAGGCGATACGGCCGGGATCGCACAGAAAGGAGGTCTTATAAGCTTCGGACCCGCTTTCGCGAACTTTGTTCCGAGCGAATCCTCGAGAGTGATCGGAGCAAAGGTTATGCCTCTGGCATACATCTCCTCAACCAGCTCGTAGAAATAGTACTTGAGCTTGGTATTCGGATCTCCCTTGGCATGCATCTCCTCGTTAAGCTCGATCCTTCTCTCCTTAACCTTTTCAGGTCCGCTGCACATGTCCTCAGCGTTGAAAAGTCCTTCGCCTCTGTGGGTAAAGAACGAGCAGTAGTATTCTTCGGGATAGTAGACCTTGAACCAGGCAACCCTCAAAGACGAGATCGCATATGCGGCGGCATGAGCCTTCGGGAACATGTACTTGATCTTCTGGCACGATTCAATGTACCAGTCAGGCACGCCGCAGGATTTCATCTCCTCAACGTATTCAGGCCACTTCTCGACCTTTCCTGCCGCAACCTTGCCCTTACGGACGCCTTCCATAATGTCGAAAGCATCCTTGTTGGGAAGTCCCCAGTAGATAAGGCTCGTCATGATCGAGTCACGGCATCCGATGACCGAGTTAAGGTCACACGTACCATCCCTGATGAGCTCCTGGGCATTGCCGGTCCATACGTCGGTACCGTGTGAAAGTCCCATGAGCTGAACAAGGTCATAGAATCTCGTAGGCTTCGTTTCCTTGATCATGCCTCTGGCCATATTCGTGCCGAGCTCGCTAAGGCCCAGCGTCGCCGCGCCCGCATCCGTCGCCTCTATCGGGAAGCCCAATGCATCTGTGCTCTGAAGCAGGCTCATTACCTTCTCGTCAGGTATCGGTATGTCAGTAATGGTTACACCGGTAATATCGCTGAGCATTCTCAATACGGTAGGATCAGCGTGTCCCAAGATATCGAGTTTCAGGATCGTATCGTGCATCGCACGGAAGTCGAAATGCGTCGTTATGATTCCGCCGTCCGTCTTGTCAGCCGGGAATTGGATCGGCGTAAATTCGTAGATGTCCATCTCCTTGGCGATAACGACGATGCCGCCCGGATGCTGTGACGTCGTTCTCTTAACGCCGATGATGTCCCTTGCCATGTAAGCCAGATGCGCCTGTGTAAAAGGTTCTCCCTTCTCCTCACAGATCTTGCGGCAGATGCCGTAAGCATTCTTGTCCTGGTATGCGCCTATGGTTCCCGCCTTGAAAGTATGCGTGCCTCCAAACAGTACTCCGACGTACGCATGCGCTCTCGGCTGGTATTCACCGGAGAAGTTAAGATCGATATCAGGCTGTTTGTCACCCTTAAATCCGAGGAACGTCTCGAACGGAATGTCCTGTCCGTCAGGGATCAGCTTCTCGCCGCACTCGGGACAGTTCTTCGGAGGAAGATCGTAACCAGATCCGTATTTACCTGAGTTGTCAAACTCCGCATAGTTGCACTTGGGGCATCTGTAATGCGGCGGGAGCGGATTAACTTCCGAAATGCCGCACATCGTTGCGGCAAACGAAGATCCGACGGAACCTCTGGAACCTACTACGTAACCGTCGTTGTTGGACTTCTTAACAAGTCTGTACGCGATGTAGTACATGATCGCGTAACCATTACCGATAATGGATTCAAGCTCACGGTCGAGCCTTGCCTTGACTACCTCGTTAAGGACTCCGTTGTGACGGTACAACTTGTTCGCCTTTGTGTATGCGATATCCCTGACGTCAGCGGCAGCTCTAGCGATCTGCGGAGGATAGGATCCGTCCGGGAAAGGCTTGATCCCGAACTCGATCTTATCGGCGATCATGTTGGTATTGTCGATGACGACTTCTTCAGCCTTCTTCTCTCCAAGATAAGAGAATTCGGCGAGCATCTCTTCCGTGTTCCTGAAATACAGGTCACTCTGCATTTCAGCGTCATCGTAGCCCATGCTCATCATCATGTACTTTCTGTACATGCCGTCTTCCTTGTTAAGGAAGTGAGAGTCTGTAGTAGCACATACCGGCATGTTGTGATCGTCAGCAGTCTCCACCAAGAGTTCGTTGATCGTCCTTATGTCGTTCACGTCCAACGGTTTGGTACCGCCAAACTTGGAAGGTTCTTGTCTCGTAAGGAACATGTTGTTGCACAGAGGCTGGATCTCAACATAGTCATAAAGGCTCAGGATCTTCCTAAACTCTTCAGAATCCTTAAGAGCCTGTCTCGTCATCGCCTTGTCCATATTGTTGGCAATGTAAGTCTTTAATACGAAACGGAATATCTCGCCCTGCTCGCAAGCGCCTCCGACGATGATACCGGACTTGAAATATTTGAGAAGGCTCTTGGGAGTTCTCGGTCTCATTGAGAAATAATGTATCTGAGATTCCGAAACGAGACGGTAAAGGTTATATAGTCCCATGTTCGAACGTGCCAGATATATGATGTGATAAGCAGGCAAAGCCTTGGTTTCTTCCCACGACTCCTTCTTCTTCTTTTGCAGTTTGAGCCTTTCAGGCGTATGGTGTCCCATGGAATAGTTGATCGCCAGAGCATCGACTGAACCTGCGTCCTTAAGGCAGCAAACAAGGCAAGAAGCAGACTTGTAACATTCATCGAACATCGCATCATGGGAATCACCGGTCGCGACATAAGAAAACTCAGCACCCTTTGCTGCAAGAAGCTCGTCTACCGTCTTAAACTCGCCCTTGAAGTAAGTCTCCAGGACGTCCTCATCACTTGTCGCAGGCATAAGGAACTTATGTCTGTAGTAAACGTGATCTTCAATATTGATGCCGTAACCCGCACGGCGCAGGAATGCGAGCGTCGTAAAGACATCAGGACCTGTGACGTAAGAATCCCCTATGAATTCAAGAAGCTCGCCCATAGCAAAATACGAGTCACAGGGCTCACCGGTACCGGGATAAATGGCATCCCCGAAATCAGCATGGAAATCCGCCACGTGCTCGAAAACGAGTTCTGACGGGATCACCTCATCACTACCGTCAGCAAACGGACAGTCGATATCCAGCTCCTTGTTGATGACTTTTCCCAAAGGATAGTGCGGTTCAAGCGGCTTTATCGAAATGCTCTCATCGCTGAGTTTTTCCGGAAACTCGGAAACGTCCCAAAGAGACTTGTCGATATCGTGGGATGCAAACTCCATAGCATCCTGATCCGACTCGCCCTCTTCTTCCGGTTTTACCGGCTTATATCCCTTGAGCCTGTACTTGGATGCGCATACGGAAGTGAAGGTATCCTTCAGAGCGTCATCACCATTACGCTTGATTACGAGCGAAACGAATGAACCTACTGCTTTGGGCTTGGTGATAAAGTTCAACGCGGCATCTTCAGGATCAGTCGGCTTGTTGGCCTTGTCATTCTCAACGTCATAAGGAAGGTTATAGAAAACGGTGGGGCCGTCATCCACGAGATAACCCTCGCAGCCGAGAATGCACTTGATTGGAGCTTCGCCGGACTCCTTCCTCTTCTTGTTGATGCCCTTGGCAGCTTCAAACACGTGAGGGAATGCCTGAACTACGCCGTGATCAGTTACCGCACATGCCGTATGACCGAACGATGCAGCAAGCTTTATCAGATCAGCGGG
This sequence comes from Clostridiales bacterium, assembly GCA_017617935.1. Lineage (GTDB taxonomy): Bacteria > Bacillota > Clostridia > Saccharofermentanales > Saccharofermentanaceae > Saccharofermentans. Next base: position 12,061 of record JAFZVF010000085.1, read on the forward strand.
ATCGGTGGTTGCGTCACTCGCGCTCATCTTGGTGTGGACGTGAAGCTCGACGCGCTTTCTTTCCGCGTTGTCCTTCCTTCCAGCAGGCTTTTCCGCAGGGAAGGCTCCGTTGACCTTGAACTGGATCTCGCCTGAATAGGAGTCCTTCTCACAGTTGCCCTGAAGTCCAACGTATCCGCCCTTTTCAAACTTCTTCTGGAAACCGTCGGCTTCTTCAGGCTTGAGGAACGCAATGCATGAGATTCCGTCCGTATCGTCAAAGCAGTCAAACTTGGTGATGACGGACTTTCCGCTCTTGGTAAGCCTCAATTCATCGGTTATCTGGATGCGGCCCACGATGTTGACGTCCATCTCGCCAAGCGCGAGATTTTTTATCTTCATGTTGACGGCCTGCTTTTTTACCTTGCCGAAAACTATGTCTTCAGCCTGGGCGTTCTTTGAATAATCGAAAGCGTTCTTACTCTCGACCTTTGCCTCCTGCTGGACCTGCTTGGCCTTGTAAGCCCAAGAGTCCTTATTCGAGGCAGCATCATTGTCCTCTGCAAACGCCTCGGTCTCAGTCTTTTTCTTCTTGCCCTTCTTAGCAGGAGTCTTGCCGTAATTGCCGTCAAACTCCTCGTACGTGCCAGACTCGATCGCCCTTAAGATGTCGTCTTCAGGTGAATACTCGTCATGATCTGAAGTGACTGAGATCACCTTGATCTCATACAACTCGGCCGGGATTCTCAAGCTCGCATAAACGGCATTCGTGAAGGCAGATGAAAGCTCATACTTGCCGTTTGGGCCGAGCATTCCGTCCCACCAGCCGGGCACGGCCAGTTCAACGCCGGAATTGCAGTCCACCCTGACGTAATCGACAAAGCCTTTGAGGCTTGCGGAACCGTCGCGTTTTACCATGTACAGCAGCAGGTTTTCAAGACCGTCCATATAATCGACGACGTTCCCGCCCCTGCATTCATCAAACACGAAATTGATCCTGAATCCGAAATCAGATTCAAGGTCTTCCAAAAATTCAGCCAGGTCATTTCCAGCCGCAAGGCTTGTTACGCCGTTCAGCTTAAGCTCTATAAGTCCCCTGTTCTTGTAGATGTCGACCTTTTGTACGGTGATCCCGTCAAGGCCCTTGTATTCCCTGTCACCGCCGTTCAGTTCAAACAGTTCGGTCAGTTTTGTTTCGTTCTTCTCCAACTCTTATTACTTCCTTTACAAATTCATCAACAGCGCTTCCTGCAGGGATCTTTCTTACCGGGACGCCCTTCTCGAAAAGAAGGAATTCGTCCTTTCCGCCTGCAAGCCCGATGTCACATTCCCTTGCTTCTCCGGGGCCGTTTACGACGCATCCCATGACCGCTACCTTGAGGTTGTACGGCAATCGGGAGATCTTCTCCTCGATCTGGCCGGCAAGTTCTATGAGCGGTACCTGCGTCCTACCGCATGTGGGACAGGAAATAAAAGTTATGCCTTCGTCACGGAGGCCGAGTGCTCTGAGTATCGATTTGGCACAATAGACTTCTTCGACCGGATCTCCCGTCAGGGATACCCTTATGGTGTCACCAATGCCTTCGGCAAGGAGGGTTCCGATGCCTACTGCAGATTTGATCGTACCTTCCTTAATGGTGCCTGCTTCGGTGACTCCCAGATGTAGAGGATAATCACACGTCTTGGAGAGGATCCTGTAAGTCTCTATGGTGAGCTTTGGAGATGAAGACTTTATCGAGATTACAATGTTATCGAAATCCTGGTCTTCAAGGAGCTTTACCGCTCCCAACGCGCTCTCCGTCATGGCGTCAGCATTGACTTCGCCGTACTTGGCAAGGATCTCCCTTGAAATGGAACCGGAATTGACTCCAACTCTTATGGGAAGTCCTCTCTCCTTGCAGCAGTCAGCCACGAGCTTTACCTTGTCAGGACCGCCGATGTTGCCCGGATTGATCCTGATCTTTGCCGCTCCGTTCTTTGCCGCCGCTATCGCAAGAGTGTAATCGAAATGAATGTCCGCTACGACTGGGATCGGCGAGTTTGCCGTAATCTCCTTAAGGGCTTCTGCCGCCTCAAGGTCCGGAATGGCGACTCTCGTGACGTCGCATCCGGCATCCTTGAGTCTTGCAATCTGTTCAAGAGTAGCCTTAGCATCACGGGTGTCCGTGTTGTTCATCGACTGTATCTTTACAGAAGCGCCGCCGCCAACGGCGACACCGCCAATCATAACCTTTCTGGTCATTACGGTACTCCTTTTGCCTTAAGAGACAAAGATCCTAATAATGTCTGAAGCGAACGCGAATATCACCAGTGCGATGAGCAGGAAGAAGCCCACGACGTTGATCACGTTCTCGGCTTTCTTGGAAAGCCGTCTGCCAATTACCATCTCGACGACGATCAGAATGATCTGCACTCCGTCAAGTCCCGGAATCGGAAGGAGGTTCGTGAAGGTAAGTCCGATGGATATGATTCCGCATATCACGACGAGCATGTAAACCTTCTCACCGGCGTTGTCATCAACGTCAGCAACGACGTCATTGACTACCGTGGTGACTCCTACGGGTCCCGATACCATATTATAAACTTCTTCCTTGCCCTCAAAGACGTTGGAAATCGATTTATAGGACAACATGATGATCGTCATCGGCATCTTGGCCGCATAACCGAAAGAACGCAAAACGCGGTCGGGAGTGTCGGCCTGGTAACCGATCAGCCTTAAGCCCCTGTCGTTTGCGTAAGTGATCATGGTCTTTATGCATTCCTTCTCCATCGTCACGCCGTTACGGACGAAGGTGAGCTTCATCGTATCGCCTTCGTTCAGCGTGTCGAGGAATGCAACGAAATCCTCATCGGCTACGGATTTGCCGTCAACGTGGGTCAGATAGTCGCCGACCTTCAAGACGGGTTTTCCGTTGTTTTGCTTCTCATCGACGTTTAAGATCTCCCAACCGTTGTATTTCTTGTCGGGAGTCTGGTAAGTCGTAATGCCAAGCATCGGCCTTGTCTTAAGCTCAGGAGTGAGCGTGACGTCGTACTTCGTTCCGTTTTCAGAGGACTTGAGCGTGACCTTCATCTTGTCAGCCTTGGAGACTTCGGAATCGATCGTGTAATAGAAATCCAGATAGGTGTAGACCTTATGGCCGTTTACTGCCGTGATCGTGTCACCAACAGTGTATTCCTGGGAAAATAGCTGGGAACCCTTAGGCGCAACGCCGATGTCAAGGCTCGTAAAGCCCGTTACCCAGAAGAGCACGGTAAAGATCAAGATGCCTAGAACGACGTTCATGAAAGGGCCTGCAAGCGAAACGATGAGCCTTTTCCATCTCGGCTGGTTGATGAGAAGGTCAGGGGCGTCACTGTTGATCACTTCACCGTTCTCGTCAACGTCGGAAAACCTGACGTAGGCACCCAAAGGAATGAGCCTGATGGAATAATCAACGTCCTTCCTCCTCCAATGGATGAGCCTCGGTCCTACAAAGATGGAAACTTCAAATGCCTTTATCTTAAGAAGGCATGCCGCCCAGAAGTGACCCAACTCATGGATGGTCACCAGGATTCCAAGCATTACGATGACGACTACAATACTCCAAACGTTCATAATGAATACTTTTTCAAAACCTCCAGAGCCTTTATTCGGGCTTCCTTGTCAGCTTCCTTTACGGAATCTATGTCTACGGGCTTTCCCGCCAAACCGGCAAATCCGGAACAGACGTCAAAGACCGTTCTCTCAATGTCCAAAAAGCCTATTTTGCCGTCCAAAAACGACATCACGGCCGTTTCGTTTGCGGCATTCATGACCGCGGGAAGAAGTCCGCCCTGTCTGCCAACTTCATAAGCAAGCTTAACGAGACGGAAAACTTCGGTATCGCATTTTTCAAAAGAAAGGTTGTTGCATCCTTGAGCAAAAGGATCAAAAGGAGAAGAGACGGCCTGTCCCCTTTCAGGATAGTAAAGCGCGACGATTATCGGAAGGATCATTGAAGGCCTTCCCATCTGGCCCAGAACGGATCCGTCCTTCAAGCGCACCATTGAATGGATGATGCTCTGCGGATGTACGACTATGTCTATGTCATCAACGGAAACTCCAAAAAGATGGTGGGCTTCAATTACCTCAAGGCCCTTGTTCATCATGGTCGCAGAATCAATCGTGATCTTGCCGCCCATCTTCCACGTCGGGTGGTTCAAAGCCTTTTCAGCGGTAACGGTTTCAAGGTCTTCCCTCTTCATTCCGCGGAAAGGTCCGCCTGACGCCGTAAGAAGGATGCGGTCGAGGTTTTTTTCATCGCCGTTCCTTAAGCACTGCCAGATCGCGGAATGCTCACTGTCGACCGGAAGTACGTCAACGCCCTTCTCCTTTGCGAGCGGCATTATGAAGTCTCCGCCTGCGACCAACGTTTCCTTGTTTGCAAGAGCGATCGTCTTGCCTTTGAGGATAGCGCGGTAAACGGGCTCAAGGCCTGCAAATCCAACGATCGCGCCGACTACGGTGTCACACTCGGAAAGCTGCGCAATAACGGAACTTGAATCGGGACCCGTAAAGATTTCAGTCTTTATCCCCTCTTCCTTAAGCCTTTTTGCAAGTTCCGCACCTTTAACTTCATTGCTGACGGCTGCCGCCTTGGGAGAAAACTCCTTTATCTGTTCATAGAGCGCGTCAATATCAGAACCGCACGAAAGGCCTTCTACGGTAAAGTCTTCAGGAGCCTTACGGCAGACTTCAAGCGTCTGCTTTCCAATGGAACCCGTTGAACCGAGAATCGACAAATGACGCATCAATAAACCCCGCTCAGAAGATGTTGTTGGCGATTACCGCCAGCAGGAGGCCCAACGGCATCGTGAAGAACGCGCTGTCAAACCTGTCGAGCATTCCGCCGTGACCCGGGAAGATCGTTCCGTAATCTTTGATCCCGACGTGTCTCTTTATTACTGACGCAAACCAGTCGCCGAGCTGGCTCATTACGGATACCAGAAGTCCCATGAAGAAAGTCAGGCATCCAAATGCGATTATGTTCATCTCGATGTTGTCGACCCTGTGAATGATGAGGCAGGAATAGAGCATGACGCCGACCGCGCAGAAGAACGCGCCGCCGATGCAGCCTTCCCAGCTCTTCTTCGGAGAGATGTGAGGGACGATCTTATGCTTGCCAATAGTCACGCCTACAAGGTAAGCGAAAACGTCTGAAACCCAAGGAGCGACAAGGCCTATGAGCATGTAATACCAGCCGTTGCAGCCCTCAGGCAGGAACAGCATTGCGCAGTCAAGACAAAACAGCGGGAACGTAACATAGAAGATCGTTCCGCCCGTTGCGATGCCATTTTCGAGAGCCTTCGCATCGTTCTTTCTTGCCACGGGGATAAGTATTCCGCAGGCTACGGAAAACATTCCGATGACCATTGAGTAAAGGGCAAGACAGCTCTCTGCGGAAAGGCTGAGGAAATAACCGCCCGTCAGCACCAAAACGCTTAAAGTGCAGCCCGAAACGATAAGCGACGTCGACGGGTCGTATCCGCCGTGCTTAAGAGCTTTTATGAGTTCATAGATAACGAAAGAACCTACTACCAGTGACATCAATACGGCAGTAATCGGAAACCAATATGCCGGAAGGAAAAATGCAGTAAATAATAAAGCGAAAATCACGCCCGTTATCGTTCTTTGTTTCATTATTTCTTGTCACTTTCGTCTTGATCTTTCGCAGATAAGCCGCCAAAGCGCCTGTCACGCTTGGCATAATCCCTGAAAGCCTGCGTCAGCTCTTCATATCCGAAATCGGGCCATAGGGTGTCCGATACCCAGAATTCGGAATAAGCGCTCTCCCAGAGAAGGAAATTCGAAAGCCTCATCTCCCCGCTCGGCCTGATGATAAGCTCGGGATCGGGGACGTCAGGCAGATAAAGATTCGAGCTGATGGAATCTTCCGTAATGTCAGAAGGATCCATTTCGCCTTTTCTCACCTTTTCGGCAAGTCTTTGCGCCGCATAGGTTATCTCCCTGCGGCCGCCGTAATTGAACGCAACGATAAGCTGCATCTTGGGCCTGTCTTTGGACCTCTCCTCGCCCTCACGGCAGACCTTTTGAAGGTTTTCGGGCAGTGAATCGATGTCGCCCGTGAACCTTACCCTGATGCCTTCTTCGGCAAGCTCGGGGTCGTATCTGTCGAAGAACTCGACAAACAGCTTCATGAGCTGATTTACCTCGTTCTCCGGCCTTGACCAGTTCTCGGTCGAAAAAGCGTAAACGGTAAGGTATTTGACGCCGTAATTACCGCAGTTGCGGCAGAGCTCTTTGAGGTTCTCTGCTCCGGCTCTGTGTCCGGCGCTTCTCGGAAGGAGCCTTTTCTTGGCCCATCTTCCGTTGCCGTCCATTATCACACCCAAAGACACCGGGACCTTGAGGCCCGCGGTGTCGTAAGTCTTGGTTATCTTGTTAGCTTTAGATGCCACGGATCAGATTTCCATCAGTTCCTTGTTTTTCTTCTCGCAGACCGTGTCTACTTCAGCAGTGAACTTGTCCGTGATCTTCTGGACCTTCTCCTCATATTCCTTGAGGGAATCGTCGGTAAGCTCCTTCTTCTTGTTTGCTGCACGCATCTTGTCGATGAAGTCGCGGCGTGTATTTCTGATGACGACCTTTGTCTCGTCTCCATATACCTTAACCTGCTTTACGAGCTCCTTACGGCGCTCCTCAGTGAGCATCGGGAAAACGAGTCTGATGATCTTGCCGTCGTTGGTAGGATTGATTCCGAGGTCGGAAGCCTGGATCGCGCGCTCGATCTCCTTGAGCATCTTGGGCTCCCAAGGCTGAAGCGTGATCATTCTTGCTTCAGGAACCTGGATGTTTGCCACCGCATTGAGAGGAGACGGCGAGCCATAGTAATCTACCTGGATCTTGTCCAAAACGTGCGGATTTGCACGTCCGGCGCGGATTGTGTTGAGGTTCTCCTGAAGATTGTCGATGTTCTTCCTCATCTTGGCTTCAACGTCATCGTAATCCTTTTTTGTGATCTCGATCATTGGCATAGCTTTCATCTCCTTTACTGTTGAAATTATGTTTTAATCTTTATTCTACGATAGTACCGAGTTCTTCGCCCTTTGCGATCCTGACGATGTTCTCGGGATCCTGCATGGAGAAGACTAAGATCTTCGTGTGGTTGTCCCTGCAGAGCGCGGCAGCGGTGGCATCCATGACCTTGAGGTTGAGCCTTAAGACTTCGTCATGTGAGACCTTGTCGTACTTCTTGGCATCAGGATAAAGATGGGGATCCTTATCGTAAACGCCGTCGACCATCGTGGCCTTGAGGAAGATGTCGGCACCGATCTCGGTCGCACGGAGCGCAGCGCCCGTGTCCGTTGAGAAATAAGGGTTTCCCGTTCCGCAGGCAAAGATTACGATCCTTCCCTTTTCAAGGTGTCTTACAGCCCTCTTCCTGATGTAGGGCTCAGCCATCTGTCTGACTTCGATTGCGGAAAGCACTCTTGTAACGGCTCCCTGCTGCTCTAATGCGTCGGAAAGCGCGAGTGAATTCATAAGGGTTGCAAGCATTCCCATGTGGTCTGCCGTAACCCTGTCCATCTTCTCGGAAGACCTTCCCCTCCAAAAGTTGCCTCCGCCCACAACGATGGCAACCTGAACGCCAAGATCAGCTACTGCCTTAATGTTCTTGGAAATCTCCTTCAAGACATCGTCATTGATGCCGAGCTTGGCTTCACCTGCCAGCGCCTCACCGGAAATCTTAAGAAGTACGCGGTTATACTTTTTCTCACTCATTAACTCAAACGCTCCCATCTTTTTGTTTCAATAAATTTTAACAGTAAAGGAATGAATGGTGAAGAGCATTTTTATTATTTAATAGAAGACAACATGAAAGCCGTTCCAGTTGAGTGTCACTAAAAGTGTGCAGGATTTATCGATTTTAGTGACACTTTTCGGCAAATCCCTGCCGATTTGCTGTTTTGTGTCACTTCTTTGGCAGATTTCGGTACACTTTTTAGCACACTGCTAATTCTTCATACAAAAAAGAGGCCGGAGTCTTGTGAACTCCAGCCCCTAATAATCGTTTGGTTCTAAAGAAATGACAGATTACAGTCCAGCCTGCTTTCTAACTTCCTCAGCAAAGTCGTCAGCCTTCTTCTCGATGCCTTCGCCGAGAGTGAAGCGTGTGAAACGAACAACTGCGAGCTCTGTGCCGAGTTCCTTGGCTGTCTTCTCGATGTACTGCTTAACGCTGAGATCCTCATCCTTGATGTACTCCTGATCAACAAGGCAGTTCATCTTGTAGAAGTTCTTAACCTGGCCGGGAACGATCCTCTCCATGATGATCTTCTCAGGCTTGCCCTCTTCGAGAGCCTTGTTCTTAATGATCTCTGTCTCTCTGTCGAGCTCAGCCTGGGGAACGTCTTCCTCGTTGACCCAACCAGGTCTGGAAGCAGCGATCTGCATGTTGATGTTCTTAGCGAAATCAGCAAACTCAGGCTTTGTGATGACGGAATCGTCACCTACGCAGATCTCGTAGAAAACGCCGACCTTGCCGCCCATGTGGATGTAAGCGGTAACAGCGCCAAGACCGTTGTTCTCGAAGATGGCGAATCTTCTGATCGAAGTATTCTCACCGATGTTAGCGATGGCTTCCTTCTGGAAGAGCTCAACTGTCTTGGAAGGATCGCTTGCAAGAGGCTGTGCCATGAGTTCTTCAATAGAAGCAGGCTTCTTCTCGATGATGTGGGAAACTACTGTATCGCAGAAAGACTTGAAGTTGTCTGTGTTAGCAGCGAAGTCCGTCTCAACGTTGATCTCAACGAGGACGCCGCTCTTCTGGTCATCAGCGATCTTTGCGATGACTGCACCCTCAGCAGCAACTCTGGAAGACTTCTTCTCAGCCTTAGCCATACCCTTTTCACGGAGCCAGCCCTTAGCCTTCTCGATATCGCCGTCGCACTCGATAAGTGCCTTCTTGCAGTCCATAATGTCGCAATCTGTCAGATCACGAAGTTCTTTAACCTGTTGTGCACTAATAGCCATGTGTGTATCTCCTTCTTTGAATTATGACTCGGAAGCGATTTCTTCCATGCTCTTCTCGCCTGCTTCTTCTGCAGCCTGCTCGCCTGCAACTTCAGCTGTCTCTGCAGCAGCCTGAG
>JAFZVF010000086.1 GCA_017617935.1 Clostridiales bacterium
CGGGATGCTCCGGAGAGGGCATGTGTGCTTGACTCTCTTGCTGTCCGCATCGCAGATGAGGTAGCGATATTTATCGATTTTGCCTCGGCCCTTTTTGGTGAACGAAGGCTTCATCGCGCAATTGCAGTACCCGCATCGAACGATTCCGGTGAACGGATCGATCTGCTTCATCGAGGGTCGGTCGCTTTTGAGTGTTCTCTTTCCTTCATGCGGGCAGTTGACCTGTAAAAGATTTTGCGTTTTCTCCCAGACGTCCTTCGAGATGATCGCCTCATGTTCGCCGGGATAGAGTTTGTCGTAATGCTTGACATATCCGGCGTAAACCGGGTTTTTGAGGATGCCGTAGATGTATGGTCCCGTAAGTTCGCCTCCGCCGCTCTTGTTTCCATTTCGTTTGCTGATCCGCGTCCGCCTTCTGTAGCCAAATCGGTTCAATTCTCTCGCAGTGTCCCGCGCCGAACCGAGTTTGAGGTAGGTTTCGAAAGCTCTTCTGACGAGCGTCGCCTCATCCGGGACGATGAAATACTTTTTTGTCACCGGATCGGAATCATATCCTACAGGAGGGATACCGCCTGTGTTCATTCCCTTCTTCTTCGCCGAGGCGATCTTGTCGCGGATGCGTTCCGCGATGATCTCCCGCTCATATTGGGCAAACGTAATCAGGATGTTCAACATCATGCGTCCGGCCGACGTGGCAGTGTTGATGTCCTGCGTCACGGAAACGAAGTCGATGCCTTTCTTGTCGAAGAAATCCAGCATATCCGCGAAGTCGTGCAGACTTCTGCTCAGACGGTCGATCTTGTAAACGCAGATCACATCGATCTTCCCCTGCTTCGCGTCTTCCAAAAGGCGTTTGAGGGCGGGACGTTCCGTGGTCCCGCCGCTGTAGCCGCCGTCATCGTACCGTTCCGACAGGCATACCCACCCCTTGCTTTTCTGACTGGCGACATAGGCTTCTCCCGCCTCACGTTGAGCATCAAGGCTGTTGAACGCCATGTCGAGGCCTTCTTCCGTGCTTTTTCTTGTGTAGATCGCTACACGCTTGATCTGTTTTTCCTCCATATTCATCCTCTCTGGATTCCGAAGAATTCATATCCGTTGCGATTGACTCCGCAGATCTTTTTGGCGACTGCGGAAAGCGTGGAATACTTTGTCCCGTTCCACTCGAAGCCGTCGGGCAGGACCGTCACTTCATATCTCTGCTGACGCCAGATCCGACAGATGATCGTGCCCACACGGAGATTCACCCTCGCCCTCTTATCTTTCCTCATCCGAGGCTGAGCTTTGGTGTCCCGGATCTTTTTGAGCGTGGGGCTTTTCACCCCGCCGTAGGCAAGTTCCTGGACACGGTATGCGAGTCTCCGCCGCAGGAACGGCACATTGTAATTCGGAGCCTTTTTCCCGTACAGCGCGAACCATTTGTCTTTGAGTTCCCTCTCCGTCATATTCTGGAGCGCGAGCAGTTCTTTTCGGACATTGTCAGCAATTTCGTTCATTCGTAAATCTCCTTGGTTTGAGGTTAATTTGCTCGGAGTTGAGCTGGACAACATTAAAGCATCGCTTCGGGCAAATAGCAAATCGGATAGCAAAGTTATTTCGCACTTTCCACGCAGACCTCCAGTTCAGCTCCGTAGAGACGAAGGATCGCCGCAGCAAGAAGGCGACACATAAGTTTGAAGTTTTCATTTGCTTGCATTATGTCTATTCCTTTCCTTATTAAATGTTAGCCTGGACAGCATCAATCCGGGCTTGTTTAAGTTTGGTTTTAATAGTTCTTATTCGGATTAAATCGGGTTTTTATCCGATTTATTCCGTTCTTTCGACTGGATTTAACTCAAAGGCATGCTTTAAGTAAAATCACCCGCTCATATACGCTCACCAACAACACTC
>JAFZVF010000087.1 GCA_017617935.1 Clostridiales bacterium
CCGGAGCAACGTCGAGGAAACAGGCTTAACCGTGGTCCGCGGGCCTGAGGAGACGGCTTGAGCCTTGCAGAAATGCATGGCCTAGATAGATGATTGTCATATACAGAACCCGGCTTACCGGTCTGCGTGAAAACATATTGTTGAACATTATTTGGAGGTAATTGGCATGTCAGCGGAATCTTATTTGAGCAGAGGCGTTTCACCCACGAAGGACGAGGTAAAGGCAGCGGTAAAGAACCAGTCCAAAGGCGCTTTCCCCGGAGCATTCTGCAAGCTGATCGACGACATCGCGGGCGATCCCGATTACTGCACGGCGATCCATGCTGACGGCGCTGGCACAAAATCCTCCGTCGCATACCTCATGTATAAGGAAACCGGTAGTTACGACTGGTTCAAGGGCCTTGCTCAGGATTCACTTGTCATGAACACTGATGACCTCGCATGCGTAGGCCTTACTTCCAACCTCATGCTTTCAAACACGATCGGACGTAACGCCCACCTCGTCGATGGCAAGGCTATTGCAAAGGTAATCGAAGGCTATGACGAGATAATCGCAAAACTTGCTGATCTCGGTATTGGCATCACAATGTGCGGCGGTGAGACTGCAGACGTAGGAGATCTCGTAAGAACCCTTATCGTTGACTCCACGATCGTTGCAAGGGCAAAGAGGTCAGACGTCATCAACGCGGCAAACATCAGGCCCGGTGACGTCATCGTTGGCTTAAGCTCTTCAGGTCAGGCTACATATGAGACTTCCTACAATTCAGGAATGTCTTCAAACGGACTTACGGCAGCACGTCACATGCTGCTTTCCAAGTACTACTATGAGAACTTCAAGGAGTCTTTCTCCGATACCGTTCCCGCAGACAAGGCTTACTGTGGCAAGTACAGACTTACGGACAAGCTTCCCGGAGCTGACGTAACCGTAGGCGAGGCCATCCTTGCTCCTACAAGAACATTCCTTCCCGTCATTAACAAGATTCTCGAAGGCGGTAGGGAAAGGATCCACGGAATCATCCACTGCACGGGCGGCGGACAGGCCAAGTGCAGGGACTTCGGCACGGGCGTCAGATACGTTAAGGACAATCTCTTTGAACTTCCTCCGCTTTTCGCCGCGATCTATGAATCGGGCGAGATACCAATGAAGGAGATGTTCCAGGTATTCAACTGCGGTCACAGGATCGAGTTCTACGTTGATGAGAAAGAGGCTCAGAGCATTATGGACGTTGCTTCTTCATTCAACATTGATTCGAAGGTCGTGGGCCATGTCGAAAAGTCTTCAAACGGTAATACAAATGAAGTCATAATAATATCCTCCCAGGGCGAAGAATTCGTATATAATTGAAACAGGGATGACGAAAGATCGCCGTCCCAATAATACTTACGGAGGACGGTGAATCTTATGGAAGGTTTAAGAAAGTACGTTGCCGAGTGCATCGGTACATTCACTCTTGTTCTTATTGGTTGCGGAACCGCTATGTTGACGGGCTGTGACAAGTGGGGCGGCTATCTTACCACCGCATTTGCTTTCGGTCTCGTTATCGTTGGTATGGCTTATTGCGTAGGCAACATTTCAGGATGCCATATCAATCCTGCAGTTTCACTCGCTTGCCTTATCTCGGGAAGAATGAGCGGAAAGGACTTCGGTCTTTATTTCGTATCACAGACGATCGGTGCCATCTTAGGCGCTGCTTGCCTTAAGCTCATCTTCGGTCTTGGCGGAGTTGCAGACGCTACCGGCGGTCTTGGCTCAAACGGTCTCGGCGGAGTTAACGGAAACGCAGGCGCAGGCCTCATTGTTGAGATAATTCTCACTTTCATCTTCATTCTCGTAATCCTCGGCGTTACTGACGGCGACTACAAGCACGGTTCATTCGGCGGCGTCGTTATCGGTTTCTCCCTCGTTATGGTACACATCCTCGGCATCGGTCTTACAGGCACTTCAGTTAATCCTGCAAGATCCATCGGACCTGCACTCTTCGCAGGCGGCGGTGCACTTACAAGCCTCTGGGTCTTCATCGTTGGACCTTTCGCAGGCGCAGCTCTCGCAGCTTTCTGCTACAAGTTTCTTGCTGGCAAGAAGGGCTGATTGACAAGTCATTTTTGATCCCCGACCGGATTGATATATGAGAAGGGGGTGCGGATTCCGCACCCCCTTAAACTTTGCTTTGTTTTTTTGTTTTCAGATCTGGTTCTCGCAATAGATCTTGTACTTCGTCCTAAGCTCGTTCATCGCGTTCTTCATCGCGAGCTGGTATTCGGAAGTCTTTTCCCAATCGTTTGCCTTTACGGCGGCTTTGATCTTGGTGAAGATGGACTGCTTCTCGTCAGTATCCTTTGCGAGCAGGATCTTGAGGTCGCTGATGTCCTTCCAAAGCTTCTCGTCGTAAGAGCAGGAAGAGTCGTCCTTGCGCGTTACGCTTCTCAACGTGGAGAGGTTTGCGGGGATGATCTTCTGCAAAAGCTCCATCTCCCAGCGAACGAGCATTGCCTGATAGTAGGATTCGATGAGCATGGGACCGAAGATGCCGTCACGTCCCAAAAGTTCAGCGACTTCGGGTTCCTTGAGGCAGCTGATCGCTTCATAGACGGTAGCGACGGGCGTGCCGAAGAGGCGGTCCCTCTCATTGGAATCCATATCCTCAAAGATGTCTTCCTCGCATCTGTAGAGCCTGTCGGTGAGAAGGTAATCGCTCGGCGTTCCGTAAGGCTTGCAGAATTCCTCCTCAAGCGCCTTGGTGTCCTTGCCGGAATTGATGGCGTAATTGATTCCGTCGAGCATAGCCTGATATACGGAAGCGAGGCAAAGATAGGTGTTTGTGTGCGGATTCGGAGCCCTGAGCTCGAATCTCGTCGCGTACTTGTTGTCTTCGCTCCTGACGAGTCCTAAAAGGACTGATCTGTTTCTTGAAGGAGTCTTGACGTTTTGACCGATCGAAGCGACGCAGTGCGTGGGGGCTTCAAATCCGGGAGTAAGCCTTTCGAAAGCGTCCGTAGTGGCTGATACGAACGGGTTGATGGCTGTGGGATAGTTCTTCATGATGCCGAAAAGGCAGCCCCAGCCGAATACGCTTAAGAAATCCTTTGAAGGATCTTCGGGTGAGAAGAGGTTTATCTTCTTTCCATCCGTGAGGTAAGCGACAGCATTAACGTGAGTGTGCTCGCCTGAGCCTGCGACTCCCGGGAGCGGCTTTGCATTGAAGCTGACGTCGAGGCCGTGGAGACGGAAGATCTCCTTGATGATGATCCTTGCGATAAGCTCGTAGTCAGCGCCCTGTCTGGCTCCGGAATACTTCCAGTCGACTTCGAGCTGCTCCATGATGAAGTGGAATTCGCCGGAAGAGTTGAGTGAAGCTTTGACGCCGCCGACTTCCTTGTGTCCCATCTCAGGACCGAAGCCGTATTTTTCAAGTATGAGGATGACCTGCTCAAGAGCGGTCCTTACGACGCCCTTCGTGCGCTTCCAGTAGGATTCCTTAAGCTCCTGTGAGATGGAGAGCTGCTCGGTGCTTATGATCTCGTCAGGTGAATTGACCCAGAATTCGAGCTCGGTAGCCGTGATAAGCGTGATCCTGTCAAGATCGGCGGGAGTAAAGCCATAGCTCGCGCAAAGATCGGGATTGCCAAGGAATACGTCCTTGACCTTTTCTTCGTAGTTCTCGGTGCTTCGCTTAAGGATCGACCTGGAGCAGACGGGTTCGCCGTTGTGGAGCAGGAAGGAGGGAATCCTTAGAGTTCCCACGGGCTTGCCGGTTTTTTGGTCCATATGCTCGTAGTTGTAGTCTATGTACCAGACCACTTCGGGGTCAGGGATGAGGTCGACCTTACCGTCGTTCAAAGTGGCGATGCCGGGAAGGACAACGGAAGAACCGTCGGTCTGGACCGCCTTGCCGTCGAGGTAGTCTTCAAGATTGTTGTAAAAGTCTGAGATCGGTATCTTCTCGTCTGTGTCGTTGCCCATGAGGTCAACGGCTGCCAGAGATACGAATTTGATCTCGGGGTGGCCGACAAGTATGGATTTGACGTCGGCTGCCGAATGCTTGTCGGTCGGGATCGTATAGAGAAGATCAGGTATTACGTGGAAATCTTTCATTTTTGCCGTCCTCGGTATAAAAAAATCAAATATGATTTTATCACAAGACTAAAATATTGACTGTTTTATTTTTTTTTAGATTTATCGTATTATATCGTGCATAAGAATTCTTCGGAGCCGGAAATGATACTCAAGGTATTGGAAAGACTGTTCAACATTGACGACATAGACTGCAAATGGGGCGTTAGGTTCATGTTCCTGTTTTGCGTGCTTTCCCGTTGCGCGGTCTTCTTTAATCCTTATTCGGACACGGATTTTTCCTGGCTTAACGCCTGGATGAACAATTATGAATCTGCCGATCAGACGCAGCGCTTTACCATGGACGTCCCGTTCACTTCAGGACACTTAGTCTTTTTGGTGACGGCCTTTTTCGCGCTTTTCATTACCTTTTCGATGGGAGTCCTTTATTCCGGACTTTATGTGAGGTCGTTCCGCAAGAAGAACGAGGAGAAGGAGGGGAGCCCCAAGCCTTTGTGCTACAAGGCGATTCTCAAAAGGTTCGTTCTGCTGTTCTTGTTTCATCTGGCCGTTTCCATCCCGTTCGTGATTATCAATTCGAACCTGCTCGTCTTCTTCCTTATCGGCTTCCCGATGGTGTTTACCGCGCCCGCCGCCTATCTGTCAGGGGACAAGGGAATGTTCAATTCGCTCCCTCACGTCGTAAGGCTTACAAAGGGCTTTTACCTGGCTCATATTAGAAGTCTGGTGCTCATCGTCCTGGCGTTCTTTTTCACCGATGCGATCGCAGGCCTCGTCTCATATGCGTCAATGACCGCGTTCTACATACTTTCAGCCGCTTTTTCGACCTGGATAACCTTCACGTTCGGCAGATATGCCGGAATGGCCTACTGTGCCATGACCGACAAGAAGGTCCGTTCGACAATTAACAATGAAAAAGAAGGCAAAATAGGATAATTTTTGTTAATCTCCGCGAGATTGTATTTCGGGCCGTTTATATTAATATTATTATGCTTGAATTATAAATCCATTCAGTTTAGACGGAGGTTTTATCTATGGACGTCAAAGAGAAGGCTATGCAGATGCATGAGCAGTGGGCAGGCAAGATCGAAGTTATCGCAACCGCTCCCGTAGGCACAAAGGAAGAACTCGCTATCGCATACACACCTGGTGTTGCTGAGCCTTGTCTCGCGATCCAGAAGGACGTTGACCTCTCATACAAGTACACAAGAAGACACAACCTTGTTGCAGTCATCACTGACGGTACCGCCGTTCTCGGCTTGGGTGACATCGGACCTGAGGCAGGCATGCCCGTTATGGAAGGTAAGTGCGCACTCTTCAAGGCTTTCGGCGACGTTGACGCTTTCCCTCTCTGCATCCGTTCCAAGGACGTTGACGAGATCGTTAACACGGTTGCTCTTCTCGCAGGCTCTTTCGGCGGCGTAAACCTCGAGGACATTTCAGCACCCCGCTGCTTCGAGATCGAGAAGAAGCTCAAGGAAAGATGCGACATCCCGATCTTCCACGATGACCAGCACGGAACAGCAGTCATCACTCTTGCTGGACTTACAAACGCTCTCAAGATCGTAGGCAAGAAGATGGAAGACATCCACGTCGTAGTCAACGGCGCCGGCGCTGCAGCTACTGCGATCACAAAGCTCCTCATCTCCAGAGGTCTCAAGAACGTTATCCTCTGCGACCGTAAGGGCGCAATCTATGAGGGAAGGGAAGGCCTCAATTCCGCTAAGGAAGAGATGGCTAAGATCACCAACCCTGAGAAGAAGGCAGGCTCTCTTGCAGAAGTCATCGTAGGCGCTGACGTCTTCATTGGCGTTTCCGCTCCCGGCGTTCTCACGGCTGACATGGTAGCTACAATGGCTAAGGATCCCGTCGTCTTCGCTTGCGCTAACCCCGTACCTGAGATCCTTCCTGACGAAGCAAAGAAGGCAGGCGTTAAGGTCATGGCTACCGGAAGATCCGACTATCCGAACCAGGTCAACAAC
>JAFZVF010000088.1 GCA_017617935.1 Clostridiales bacterium
CGCATCCCAGATGCGAAGCGTGTCGACAACGTTGTTGCCGTAGCCGACGATCGGAAGGTCGTAGGGAATCGCCATTACCGACTGGTAATTCTCCTGCGTAAAATGCTCTCTTCCGTTCTCGTCCTTGGAGTAGCGCACATAGCCGCCGAACTTGACCTCGCACGCGTACTCGGGACGCTTGATCTCGAAGGGGTTGCCCTCCTTTAACCAGTCATCCGGCTTCTCTACCTGGTAGCCGTCGCGGATGACCTGCTTGAACATGCCGTACTTATAGCGGATACCGCAGCCGTATGCCGGGTAGCCGAGCGTTGCCAGCGAATCCAGGAAGCATGCAGCCAGACGGCCGAGACCGCCGTTGCCGAGTGCCGCATCCGGCTCCTGATCCTCGATCACATCGAGGTCAAGGCCGAGCTCCTCGAGCGCCTTGCGGATCTCCTTGTTCGCCTTTAAATTGATAATATTGTTGCCGAGCGCACGGCCCATCAAAAACTCCATGGAGAGATAGTACACCGTCTTGGCGTCCTTCTTCTCGAACTCCGCCTGGCTTGCCGCCCAGCGATCCACGATGTAGTCCTTCACCGCGAAAGCTACAGCCTGATAAATCTGCTGCTGCGAAGCATCCTCCACCGTGCGGCGGTAAAATGTCTTCAGATAGTCCTGTACGTTCTTTTTGAACTCTTTCTTGTTAATTACCATAGAATCCTCTTTTCCGTTCGCGTCCGGCTTACCAGCCGCCGGACCAAGCAAAAAGCGTAAAGTCGGTATCAGTATACCACATTCTCACCTCGCCGACCATACAAACTTTCGAAAAATGCAAGCTGTTTTTTGTAGGGTTTGCTCATTTGCCGACGCTTACGCAAAAGAAAAGGCGCCGGCCGCAAAATGCGGTCGACGCCGTAGGTTCGGTATTCAATTCAAAGGAATTAACCCTTGATGGCACCCGCGATGAAACTCTCCTGAATTCTTCTGGAAAGAAGAATGTAGATGATGATCGTCGGGAACGTTGCGATGGACAGAGCGGCACCGATCGGGCCCCACTCAATCGTATAACTACCGGACAACTGCTGGATACCAGCAGGAAGTGTCATAATGTCTTTCTTGGTATTGAACGTTTGCGCAAACATGAGCTCGTTCCAGCACTGCAGGAAAGTGTAGATACTGGTCGTAGCTACGGCCGGCTTCATCAGAGGAGCGATAATGGTGAAGAACACCTTGGTTCTTCCGCAGCCGTCGATGTATGCAGCCTCATCGAGATCCTTCGGAAGCTGCGTCATAAAGCCGGTACAAATCAGAATTGCCATCGTCAGTGAGAATGCTGCATAAGGCACGATCAATGCGATGTAGGAATCGAGCAACTCAAGCCTCGAAAGAACCAGGTAAACCGGGATGATGGAAGCCTGAATCGGGATCGTAATACCGAGCATGAACACTTTGTTCATAGCCTCGCTGCCGCGCCACTGAATACGCGTAATCGCGTAGGAAGCCATCATTGCAGCAAGGATCGTGATCAGAATCGCGAACAAGGTAATGATAATACTGTTCTTGAAGTAGTTCAGAATATTACCGGTATTCATTGCTCTGGAGTAGTTGCTCCAGAACCACTTCTTCGGAAGACCGAAACGGTTCGTGGTCAAAATCTGTTCATTATCCTTCAAAGAGAAGGTAAACATCCAATACAACGGGAACAGGTTAATTACTGCCCAAAGAAAGAGGAAAACCCATATAATAACATCAAGCGCCTTGTTGGTTTTGCGCACCTGATAGGCACTGACATCATTTTTTCTACTTTTCGTCATTGCCATATGCTAATCCCTTTCTTTAAAGATTGCGCCAATCAAAATCGCGAAGAAGAAGCACAAAAGAATCAGGATAACCGAAACCGCACTACCCATGCCGTACTGGTTGTACAACGACATACGGTTCATGAGCACGGTACTCGGCACTGCAGCCTCTTCCGTACGTACACCGGCCAATACGGCGATCAGGTCGTATGCCTTCAGGGAACCGGTAACCGCGAAGATAACGCTAACCTTAATAATCTGCTTCATCGACGGAATGACAACGAAGCGGTCAACCTGCCAATCGGTAGCACCGTCGATCTTCGCAGCCTCGCGAAGGGACGGGTCAACACTCTTAACACCGGCATACATCAACAGCATGTGGTAACCGACATACTGCCACAGCATGGGGATGAAGCAGGAGTAAAGCAGAAGGCTCTTACCTTCGACTGTCTTCTCTGCCAGCCACAAGATGTTCTTGTCGCCCTCACCCAGGATCTTCGTGGTACGAAGGAGCGCGTTCAAAAGGCCCTCCGGATCATAGATCTTTCTCCACAACTGACCGATAACTACCGTAGAAATCAAAACCGGAAGGAAATTTACGGAAAGGAAGAACCTTTCACCCTTAATTCCTCTACCGAGCAAAAGGGCAAGTAACAGCGAGAGAGGCAACTGGATAAACACGGACAATCCCGCAAGAATGAGGGAATGCCAGATTGCCTTCGTGAACTGCACTTCCTGCCCGAACAAATCTTTGTAATTCTTCCATCCGAGGTACGTCTTGTCGCCAAAGCCCTTCCAGTTAAAGAAACTGTTGTAGGCGGAAGAGATCAAAGGAGCAACCAAAATTCCGACAAACAGCAACAGAGCCGGCAACAAGAACATGAAAATCGTGAGCTTGTCTAATTGTTTTCTCTTCATGTACTCTGCCTTCCTTAACAAAGATGTGGCCTCTCCGAACATTGGGAAAGGCCACATCAATTCTCAAATAATCACAGTGACAAATTATCTGATGGAAGCCTTAAGATCGCTTACGAACTTGGAGCCATCAACCTGGCAGCTGTAAACGAGGTCAACCTCTTTGAGGTACTTCTGAGCATCCTCAGACGTCATAGCGGTATCACCGAAGAGAACCATGTAATCAGAGTTCGCAACGATAGCTGCTACAGACTGAGTCAAAGGATTAACCGCCGATGCATCGTAGTCAACCGTCCAAGCCGGGAGACCGCAACCATCGAGGTAACCATACTTGCAGATAAGCTGGCCAAGTTCGAACGTGTACTTAGCAGCCGTCTCAGCATTCTTGGAAGACTTAGCAACCGCAAGGGTATCGGACGGTCCACCGATAAGCTGGCCAAGCTTAGCCTTATCAGCGTTGATTACAGGGAACTCTGCAACCTTAACCTTATCCTTGAAGTTTGCGTCATTGCTGAAGTCTGCGCAGTTCCAAGTACCGTTCATGTAGAACGCATACTTGCCTGCCTGGAAGTTGGACTTAACAACGTCGTTCGTAAGAGCAGCGCCGTCCGGATCGAAGTAACCCTTCTTAACCATACCCTGGAAGGTATCAACGGCCTTTGCAACGTCAGCGTTGTCCCAAGAAGCTCTACCCATGAAGATGTCATCAAGAACCTGAGCGCCGCAGCTCTTCTCGATTACGGACTCAAGGTACTCGGTAACACACCAGGTCTCCTTGCCGGCGCAGCCGAAAGGAATGA
>JAFZVF010000089.1 GCA_017617935.1 Clostridiales bacterium
CAAAGGTCGCTGATGAAAAGGCAACTCCCACATACAAGAAAGCAGCCTCAAAGCAGCTCGATTACCTGCTTGGCGCAAATGCCATGGGCTACTGCTTCGTTACGGGTTACGGCACGTTCAGCCCGAAGAATGTTCACCACAGGCCTTCGATCACGGCAGGCAAGGCAATGCCCGGCATGCTCGTAGGCGGAGCTGACAATGCTCTCGAGGACGATTACGCAAAGAAGATGTGCAAGGATGAAGCTCCTTCGATGTGCTATGTTGACGACGATTCGAGTTATTCCACAAATGAAGTTACGGTCTACTGGAACTCCCCGCTTATCTACATCCTCGCGGCAGAAGGTTCCTGATATAATCTTGTTATGAAGATCTGGGTAGTTAACGACGACGGCATAGATTCCGACGGCATAAAGGTCCTTGCGCGCCACGCGGCAAAGTTCGGCGAGGTCACTGTGATCGCGCCTGTAGAACAGTGCTCGGGCATGTCGCAGCGCCTGACCATCGGCCTTTTCGAAAAGGGCGAAGCCGAGAGAAGAATGAAGAAGGTGCCTTTCAATGTTGAGGGCATAAAAGAAGCCTATGCCGTTGAAGGCACTCCCACCGACTGCATGATAGCAGCTTCCGAATATCTCCCTGAAAAGCCCGACATCGTCTTTTCGGGCATCAACCACGGTGAAAATGCGGGTATCGATATTCTCTATTCGGGAACGATCGGCGCGGCCATGGAAGCTTTGGTTCAGCGCATTCCCGCAATAGCTTTCTCGCTAAAGTGGGAAGCAACCGGCTATGAACTCGTGGAGCATGAGATCGACGGGATAATCAGTTCTCTCCTCGGGAAAAAGCTGCCTAGAAACCAGATCTGGAACGTCAACTTCCCTGCGCATAAACCGGATGGATTCAAAGGAATTCTTTGGGACCGCGTGCCCAGCCAAAGAAGATACGGCAATTGCCCGCAGGATCCCAAAGACGTTGAAAATTCAGACAGATCTGCCCTTGATGAGGGTTATATCTCCATAGGAACAATAACAAATATGGCGCTTGTGCCTTAAGATTTAACGCAGATAGTTTTCGGCTTCTTTTTTCGCCTGAGCAACCCTCTTTGTCATGGGATTCTCAAAGTCGAAAAGCCATGAGGGATCCTCTTCGTTCTTCCACTGATAAATGCCTGAAGTAACCGCGCCGTCCTTTGCGGAAATGCGCACCCAGCCTACTGTATCAAGCTTCGTTCCCGCGGGAACGCGCTTCAGGAGCTTGCCGTCAGCATTCATCAATTCAGAAGTTTCACCCGTGTCATGGCTGAAACCGTCAAGATAAACGTCAAAGCCTCTCAGGCGTGATGTTATCGTGTCATAGGTCCAGGGCGCCGCTGTCGGGTCGTTGCCGATGTGGCCCATCAGGACGACGTAATTTGCGCCTTCCGCTTTTGCTGCATCGATCGCATCCTGGGCTGCCTTTACGATGGCATCGCCGTTCTCATCGCCCATGAATCCGTATATGTAATCGCCCTTATCGTTCTGGAATGCCTCTGCCGGAACCGTTGTCAGCGCCTTAGGAGTCGTAATGCCTACAAATGCGATCTTCTTTCCGCATGCTTCCTTGATGACGTAAGGCTTTAATACCTGCTTGCCTTCCTTGACCAGGTTGCAGCAGATGTAATCGAAATTGGCCTTATCCGCAAACTCGAGGAAACGGTCCATGCCGTACTGGAAATCATGCTCACCCGGGATCGCGACATCGTATCCCATGTCGTTCATGAGATTGAACATGAATTCGCCTCTGGTATGGTAACCGATGGGCGCACCCTGAAAAGAATCTCCGTCATCGACTAAGAGAACAGTGTCGCCGTTAAGCTCCATCTGGTATCTGATCTCATATAATCCGCCGTAGGAAAAGCCCTTGTCATAACCGCAGTGGACATCGCCGGTCATGAGGATAACTATGTCACCATTTGCAGCAACATCAGGCCTTACATGAAGCGAAGCTGCCTTCGCACTTTCCGTCTCGGAAGGTATTGCAGTCGTACCGGTCGTAACGATCGACGGGATCGACGTCTCCTTGGGTTTGGAACATCCGCCGATAAAGAGCGAACAGGCCAGAATTAACGCTGTAAGTGCTTGTTTCTTAATAAGTTTATCCTGCTTTCCGTTTTTTTTGACTGCTCTATTATACATTATCAGGATTTTCTCAAATCACCGCATTTAATAAAATTTTAAGGTTTTTTCCACTTTTGATTTAATGTTTTGTTGGGTACTATGTAAGCGCAAAGGGGGATCACGGTATGTACAACATTCTGATCTGCGACGATGAGCAGGATATCATCAACGCTCTCAAGATCTATCTGGCCAATCCGGAATACAGTTTTTACGAGGCGACGAACGGCCGCGCCGCAGTGGAGGCTGTCGAACAGAATGAGATCCATCTGATCCTGATGGACATCATGATGCCCGGAATGGACGGAATATCCGCAATGGTAAAGATCCGTGAGATCTCCAATGTTCCCGTCATCCTCCTGACGGCGAAAAGCGAAGACGCTGACAAGATAATGGGGCTTAACTCAGGCGCTGACGATTACGTCACCAAGCCCTTTAACCCCAATGAAGTCGTTGCCAGAGTCCGCTCGCAACTGAGGCGCTACACCCAGCTCGGTTCAGGCACGCCCGCAACTTCAGTGATCACGATCGGCGGACTTGAACTCAACGATACGGAGAAACAGGTAACTCTCGACGGAGAGCAGCTGAATCTCCGTCCCAAGGAATACGACATCCTCAAACTTCTGATGGGGGATCCGGGTAAAGTTTTCTCGACCAAGGAAATCTACAGACTCGTTTGGAAGGATTCCCCCGCCGGAAGCAGCGAGAACACTGTCGCCGTGCACATCCGCCACCTCAGGGAAAAGATCGAGATCAACCCCAACGAACCCCGTTACCTGAAGGTCATCTGGGGCCAGGGCTACAAGATTGAAAAGGACAAAAGATAATGGAAGAAAATAACAAAGAACTGGTTCTTGCTACAGAACCTGCGGAAAGCGGAGAACGCGCCCAAACGCCCGCTTCCGGACCCGCTGTAAAGACAAATAAAAAGCTCCCGCTGACCCACAGCCTCCCTGCCAAGGTCGCGGCCTTCATCCTGACGGTAATCGCCGGCGTGATCGCATTCGGTTCCATCATGATGGGCGTATTCCTGATCTCTTCTTACCACCAGGTCTACACTGTTCCCAAGGAAGAACTGAAAAGAGATCTGTTTGAAGATGAGGCCCGCTACAACGCCAATAACATCGTACAGGTTCTTTACGATAACGGTGAATCTGCCGAGAACCACGCGGCCGCAATCGTTGATATGAAAAATATCGCCTCCGTGACCGTTGATTTCACGGAAGATATTCCCCACCAGCACTGGACTTTCGAATCCACAAAGGAACCC
>JAFZVF010000008.1 GCA_017617935.1 Clostridiales bacterium
AAAAGGCACTTCTGAAGAAAAGCGAGAAATATTCACGACATTCGTTTTGAGCACACTTAGGAAGGTGCGTTACTGTGATCTTTCGAGCCGGGCAGCGATCCCGATCTTCGGATTATCAGTCAAAGTCTAGGAAATAGCCATTTAATTGGACTGTATTTTTTGAGCATCCCTTATTTTGCTGAACTTTAGCATTGGTAAAAAATTCCTGTCGCGAACGACAGGCCAGCTCTGAATTTTGGACGTTATGTGATTACGTTTATCAGCTCAAAGTCACTGATTCTCTTGAACTTTTAGGATGATCCGTCTAACAATTTCCGTTGAAAGGTTATCCGCGAAAACGCACGGAAAACTTAATTCTTTTCCGTGAATGTATTGATTGCGAATATACAAGCCATAACCAAAGTGATGATCAAAAGGATCCGGATGCTCAAGCAAGTCCTTTTTATCCTCTTCGCTCAACTTTGAATATGCGTCTTCTACCGTTTGCTCAATGAATTCGCGTTCCAATTCGTCAAACGTTTTATCGAGATCATCATCAGGAAGTATGCGTTTCATGTTATTCTCCTCAATTCTTGATTATTGAGATTTTAACCTGTCTTTCAGATACTTCTCAAGTTCAGGATCAACACAATAGATATAACAGCCTTTCATGCCACGCGTAAGCAGTGTGCGGTATGTGTTTCTAATTATCTCATCAGCCCGTTTCTGAGCCTCTTCGGGATTCTCTTTAAACATGGTTTTTATACCCTTTAACGAGTTATCTGTTTTAGCTCGCTTGGTAAAGTCTGTTATTACTTCGCCATTCTCAAATCTTATATCTTCGCCGATTATTACTCCCACATAATCAAATTCAAGGCCTTGGGAAGTATGTATGCAACCTACCTCGTTTATGGACGTATCCGCTACGGCAAATGGTTCGCCGTGCTCTAAATTCCAGCTCATCTCAAAGTCGCCAATCTTGATATCGTGATGATCTGTATTGTTGGATTGACTCTTGTCCCAATTCCAGCAGTAGCCGGCAAGTATCCTTGCTCTATTAGTAGCTTTGTTTTTCTCAACTATCAGATTGCGCACCTCATTTGGTGTATCACATATCCTAATATCAAAATCTATTCCATCAAGATCTGTATTGGCCGTTTCCCTAATTTGGAGAACATCATCAAGCCATGCAAGATATCCATTTGAACCATTGCATCTGAACTGTGATACGAGTTCCATCTCATAGACATTGGAATCTTCCTCTCTTGCCCAACGCTTGATCTGGTCAACGCTCCCGATATCATCCATCGTTACACGCTGCTCTTCATCAATAAAGAACACACTACAAAGAGAGGCATGTATTATCTCTTTAATCTGATTCTCGCCCAGGTTATGGAACATCCCCGACTTTTCATTCAATCTGTGAGCTTCATCAACAATAAGAGTACCGGCCATATTGTTTGGTGCTTCAGTAAAGTTTCCTGAACCCTTGAACATGTTATCTATACTGCTCTTTTTCATTACTCCTTTGAGTTTTCTCAGATAGACTTGTCTCGGTGCACTGTTCTTGGAAACATACTGTACAAGTTGATTGCGCTGTGTGAGTTCTGCAAGCAGATTAACAGCTATTACGGTCTTTCCCGTTCCGGGACCGCCCTTGCAAATAATGGTACGCTTGTGGCCGTCCTTCTGGCACAATTCAGACAGTCTGATGACTTCTTCATATACAACTTTCTGCTCATCGATCATGATGAATTCGGCATTGCCCTGAAGCATCTTGGCTATTGAATTCTGAAGGCTCTTGGACGGGCGTATTTTTCCCTGATCCACATAGTAAAGGACCTGTCTGTTATCCCCTTTAACAATGTGCTTCTTTATGTATTCTCTAAGCTGTCTATTCTGACCTTTGGTGAATGCAGGCGCATCCTTCAGATAATCTTCATACCAACTGCTATCGATGGGATCGTTATCCAATCGCAGATAATTATGCAAATATGCGCAGGGTTCAACATTGACGCACATATCCTGAACGGTTGCGTTGTAATCCTTTATGAGTTGAGCGTAAGACCATGCTTGATATGAAGGATGTACTACTTCTCTTAAAGCGCCTCCGGTATATGTTTCAACCATTGCATCCATACCTGGAAGCGCCTTCAGTTTTTCCCACTGCTTCAGTTCGATGATCACCGCGGAAGGATTGTTGAAACCATCATAACCGGTAACTATAAAATCTACTCTCTTGGATGTTTGCGGTATGTTGTATTCAATAGCAACGCCAGAATCATTTGGTATTTGAGGATCATTCATAACGATGTACATGTTCTTGAGAGAATGCTCCCAAGAGGCAAACTCACTATGAGGCGTTCTTCGCCCCATCTTTTCGTATATCGTCTGCTTGATCTCTTCAGCTATAGTATCTTCTTCAACACTATGAAGAAAATCGGTTTTGATGCCTGAATAAACCAACATACAAATGAGCCTCCAATTATGTGTTACTTCTCCGCCTTCACAAACAAAAAGTCCGGCTTGTGGTAGAGGTCGTAGTACTCTGGGTATTTCTCCAAGATCTCTTCCGTGGGGGTGGGTTCTACCATCTGGAGGATCTTGAAACCGTTGTCTGCAAGGGTGTTCACTATGGTTGAGAAGGTTCTGTGATACCTCTGGACGCCCTCCACGAACCAGGTCGAATCCTTTCTTCCCTCCACGCAGTAATTTGCTATGTTGGCGTGGATCTTTCTGCCTGTTTCGTCTCTCGTCCACCGGTCTTCCGTTCCCTCATAACAGGTCGAAAGCGGGTGTTCCTGCGAGAAGAGGAAGATGCCGCCGTCGCTTAAGAGACGGTATACATTCCTGACCACTCCGCTGAAATCCTCAACATAGTGGAGCGCGAGCGAACTGATGGCTACATCAAAGGTTTCGTTTAGGCTTCCTATGTCTTCCATGGGCATCCTTGTGTAAGTGATTTTGGGATCCGCGTTTTCGGTCTTGGCCGCTTCCAGCATCTTCTCCGAGATGTCTATGCCCGTTACCTTGGCCGCACCGCGCTTTATGTAGTCAATGCAGCGCTCGCCCGAACCGCATCCCAGGTCAAGTATTCTCTTGCCTTCAAGATCAGGAAGAAGCGATACCAGCGTTGGTATCTCGAACAGGTTGTTCGCGTTTACTTCGCGCTCCCTGAGCTTTCTGTATTCGCTGAAGAATGTTTCGTTATCAAAGATGTTCTGTTTTGCCATGTTCAATCCTCAATCCTTTTCTCCCATTATGTCAGCCCAGGAACACAGTTTGTCGTAGTCCGTGTCGGCCACTGACTGCCAGGGCTGGGTCTCCTTTTCGTCCGCAGCCTCATATAAGAGCCTTCCCTTTTCCTTGATCAGGTTCTCGGTCTTGTAGTCGTCGTTTTCAAAGGTGCCCGCCTGATCGAAGACGTCCTTGTCGATCTCATAGAGCCACTGATGCGCTCCGCCCGCGCCCATGAAATATAGCTCGGCCGTGTACACGCCCGTTTTTGTCATGCATACTGTCCAGCGGCTCGAACCGTCTCCCGTGCCTTCTCCCGTCTTATACTTGTTGCTGCTTTCGCGGTCCTTGTATCTGTCGGATATGATCTCCACCACTTCCCCGACGTACATGTCATGGGGATCGTTGTCTTTATAGAACTTGGCT
This sequence comes from Clostridiales bacterium, assembly GCA_017617935.1. Lineage (GTDB taxonomy): Bacteria > Bacillota > Clostridia > Saccharofermentanales > Saccharofermentanaceae > Saccharofermentans. Next base: position 3,643 of record JAFZVF010000008.1, read on the forward strand.
CTTATATCTTCGGGTATGCTCTCAATGTCCATCTGCTGCTTGAAGAGCTTTTTGCACACGACGATCAGATCGGCATTGGTGAAAGAGATCCCGTGAGGGCGCTCGAAGACCGTAAATCCGGTCTCCTTCAGCTTGTCTATATCCCTACCCGATTTCGATCCGATGAGCGCAAGCTGTTCGTGGTACCATTGGAACTTTACGAAAGTGAGGGTGAAATAATCCTCTTTGTCCATGAACTCATGAGTGTAGCGCGATTCGCGCACGAAGACGCTTACGACGGGCTTGCCCCAAAGCGTTCCCATCTGTCCCCAGCTGATGGTCATCATGTTGAAGCCGTCCTTGGTGCCTGCCGTCAGTATGGGCCATCCTTTATCGAAAGTCTTGAAGATGTCCGTCTCAAGTATCATGTTCATTCTCCTTGTCTTATTTCTTCTCGGGTTCCAGGGGCGAAACGAGACCCAGCTTCTTGCAGAAGTGGTCGAGGCAGGCGTGTTCGTCCTCGGGAGCCAGTATTATGTCGAGATATATGAATGCGTTGCCCTTCAGATACATTCCGAAATACTTGGTTCCCCAAGGGGTTTCATAGTGGATGATCGAGTATTCGCAGCCGCTCTTTTTGCCTGAGTAGCCCGTAGTGTCTTCGTCTTCCATCCAGTACTTCACCCAGTCGTCGTAGTGCCTTTTCGCCGATTCCTTGGTCCTGCACATCAGAAGGTGCATCGTTAAGGACGATTTCGGATCTTGGAACTGGAGGTATTCTTCCAAGTCCGCTATGTCATTGGTATACAGATGGAAGAATCTGTCGTAGATCTGATCTGCCTCCACGCTGTCTTTTGCGACATAGTAGACGGGGGCGTTGATTATGCTTCCCAATACCTCCTCGACTTCCGGAGTGAGGTTGTAGCCCTCCATCCTTACGTAAAACTCCTCCTTGGTGAGCTCTCTCATGCCGTAGTCCTTTGCCACTTCAATGAACTTTTTGCTATTGAAGTTGTTGGAACATCCCGCCAGACAAACGGCGGCCATCACCACTGCCAAAAGCAGCGCGATCGATCTCGTTTTCGTTCTTGTCTTCATGGCCGTTCACCCCTTTCAAGCCACGATCAAACGATCCTTCTTACCGTATCCTCATCCGAGTCAAAGTTTTTCGCTATCTGCCTTAAGATCTTCTTGTATGATTCTTGCGGAGCTTCCTTATAGCTCTTCGTTACATGATTATATCCCCAAAGGTACTCGGGGAGCGTGTATATCGCGACGGCCCATCCGTATTCCTCGCCCTTCTTGTTCAGCCTCGGCCTGAAGTCCTTCACCGTCAGGTAAGACGCCATCTGGAGCTTGGCGCAGGCCCCTTCAAAGCCCTTTTCGCCGCCCTTGCCGAATCCCGCCAATTCCTTGACCTCGTTCGAATAGAGTGCGGTCTTCTCCTTGGCGTCCCAGATCTCCCCTTCCTTCGGCCAGAACAGGTCCATTATCAGCTTCTCCTTGCGGCCCGCCCTGCCGTCTTCGTAAGCGCTGTCGAAGTCATATCCGTCCCTTCTGTAATTGGCGAAGTCAGGGAACCACTTCTTGGATACATAGCCTGCCTTGTTCCTGAAGAACTTGCCGTAAGCGACTTCCCCCGTCCTGGCTAGAACGGCGCGCCACTCCCAGGGATCGATTTCAGGATCGCCGCACCACCAGCATGACGGATCGGTCATGTTCTCGACTGAAAATCCAGTTACTTCATTTGAAAACAGCGGAAGAAAGCCAACCTTGTTGATGACTTTCAAGAGCTCTTCAGCCGAATGAAGACAGGACGGATCGTCTCCATCCAAGCCTTCCATCATCCACTGACCGTTGATCACTTCCATGGTATGTCAACCTTCGTTTGCCTTACGGGTTCTTTTTCCGAAAATATATGCCGCTTCCGCAAAGCCGAAGATGCCGGCCAGTATGTAGTAAGCCGCAAAGTCCCTGGGCATCACGCTTATGTCAGGGTCATCGGGGTAATACCAGATGGTGCGCTCGTCGCCGAAGCGGATCCTTGAAGTTCCGGCGTAATTCTGCTTTCTTACATAGGGTTCGTCATCCACGAGATAGGTGAATTCAACGACCGTGTCGTCAGGATAGGCGTTGATCTCCGTGACGGTTCCCGTCGTCTTCGGGAAGACCAGAAAGCAGACAAAAGAAGCTATCGTGGCAAGGACCGCGATCGCCGTGATGATGTGCATGATGATTATCAGTATCTTTTGGGTCATAATCTGATTATACACAATTCTTTCGAGTCCCATTCACGCAAAACAGTCCCATACCAAAAGGAATAGAAAACCCCGAAGCTGCAACTTCGGGGTTTTCGCTTTTTGTACAAATTGTATTCATTCTGTTGCCGTACACTTGTATTATAGCACGCGCCAACCGTTGTGCAAGCAGTGGTTAGGTCCCTCAATCTTTTATCCCTTCAACCTTAAGTCCCGCTATGAAGTGTTTTTGAAAGAACGGATATGCGATGAGCAGGGGCAGCATGGCAACGATGGATACGGCCGCCTTTACGCTGCGAGGCGGGTATGAAGTGCACCCCGCCGCATCGTTGACGATGCGCTTCAATTCCTGAGTTATCTTGTACAACTCATACTGGACCGTCGTGAGTTCAGGCGTGAACTTGTTGTAGAGCATCGAGTCAAACCAGGCGTTCCATTGGGATGTCGCGATGAAGAGGCCGACCGCGGCATAGACGGGCTTGCAAAGGGGAGAAACGACGGTTAAGAATATCCTTCCATAGCCCGCGCCTTCAAGCTGCGCGGCTTCTTCCAACGAGTCCGGGATGCCCTTCATGTAGGTTCTGATTACCAGCACGTACAGAGCGTTTATCATGCCCGGGATTATGTATACCCAGAAGTTTTCCCGCAGGTTGAGTTTTGAATAAAGGATGTATGTTGGGACGATGCCTCCCTGAACGTAGATCGTCATTATCCAGAACAAAGCGAAGGCCCGCTTGAAAAGGAACTTCTTCCTGCTGAGGATGAATGCGAGCAGCGCATTTGCCGCCAAAGAGGTTGCCGTTCCCATCACGGTCCTCGCAAAAGACGTGAGCAAACCCCTTTGGACGCCCACTATTTGAAGCGCGTCCTTGTAGTTGCGCAAGACAAACTTTCGCGGGAAAAGGTGTAAGCACCCGAACATGGAGTCATATTGTTCGTTGAATGAGTACGCGAGCCTGTTTATGAGCGGATAAAGGGTTGCCAGCAAGACCAGTGCGAAGAAAGTATAGATGACCGCGTTAAAGACGACGTCTCCTTTAGCCATCTTCTTTCGTTTAGATCCAGCCATGGTGTCACCCTACCCAAATGAACGCTCGTAAGATCCCCCTGTTCACTGATAGGATAGCGTGCCAAAAGGCGGCACCATTACCGACAAAGTCTCACATCGTTACCGCTTAATTCAAGTCTGGTACAGTGCGTCCCAAAGCTCGTCCTCGTACTGCGCGCACCTCGTGAAGATGCCCATCATCGTCTTGGTCTCTTCTTCGCTTATGTCCGCTCCCAGCTTGTCGAGGACTTCTATCCATGTGTTGTTTGCGCTAACATAGCCTTCGCTCGTATAAGCCTCAAACCACATCTTGTATTTCGATCCGGCAATCTCTTCCGCGTGTTTTTCAAACATGGTCCTGCCGATGTACGCATAACCCCAGGAGCACTGGAGAAGCGCCGTGATGCCTGCAATCAGGCCGTATTCTTCAACCTTGCCCTTCATGTAGCCGATGTATTCCCTGATGACGGGAAGCTCGCTGTTTGCAACGATCTCTTCGTCCCTGATCCCGATCTTTCTCAGGTAAGGAAGATGGACGTGGTCCAGCTCCTCTATGACCTCATTGATTATGGCGTCCAGAAAGCCCGTGATCTCATCGCTATCGGAAAACTCTTTAATGCGATTCAGGATGCCGATGTATTCCTGAAGATAAAGGTAGTCCTGAAGCTGATACCTCTTGTAAAGGTCATCACTCAAAGTGCCTTTGGCCATCTCGATCACAAACGGCTTTTCAGTCGCCTGATCCCACGTCTCTTTAGCTTTTGAAAACAATAATTCAGTCAGTTTCATGTTCTTTCCTCCAATGAATAGTTGTGGCACAGAGGCCCGCTTCCCTTGCCCAGATCGAGCATCGCGGAGAGCGCGCCCGAGATGTAATCCTTTGCGCTCTTGACTGCGCTGTCCAGATTCTCACCCTTGGCAAGGTTTGAAGCGATCGCGCTCGAAAGCGTGCAGCCCGTTCCGTGCGTGTTCGGATTGTCTATCCTCTTTCCCTTGAACCATACATAACTGCCGTTTCTGTAAAGCAGATCGTTTGCGTCGTTTATCTGATGGCCGCCTTTGCAAAGCACGCTGCAGCCGAACTTTTCATTGATCGTCTTTGCGGCAGCGATCATGTCGCCTTCGTTCTTGATAGTCATTCCTGAAAGCACTTCAGCCTCGGGAATGTTGGGCGTTATAACGTCAGCCAAGGGAAGCAGTACCGTCTTGAGCGTCTCGATCGCGTCGTCGCTGATGAGCTTGGCTCCGCTCGTTGCGACCATTACCGGATCGACCACGATGTTCTTTGCATCGTACTGCTTGAGCTTCTCCGCGATGACCTTGATGAGCTCGCTGGAAGCGACCATGCCGGTCTTAATTGCGTCAGGATGGATGTCCGTGAATACCGCGTCCAGCTGCTGCGCCAGAAACTCCGGCGTCACTTCCATAATCCCAGTTACGCCGGTAGTGTTCTGCGCGGTAAGGGCCGTGACGGCCGACATGGCGTAAACGCCGTTCATCGTCATGGTCTTGATATCCGCCTGTATGCCCGCGCCCCCGCAGGAATCGCTTCCCGCAATCGTTAATGCCGTCTTCATCTCATTTACCTTCCTTCACTTTTGTTCATGTGGACTCCACCATCTTTATCGTCGCCGCCTTCAGATTCTCGGTTGCCTTCTTTACGTCCTTCTGCGCATAGATGGCGCTGATGACCGCGATGCCGCAGATGCCGCTTCCCGCAAGCTCTCCGACGTTCTGCCGTGATATTCCTCCGATCGCGATCACGGGGATCTTAACCGCATCGCATATCGCCTTGAGCGTCTCGTGCGGAACGTCTATCGCATCGTCCTTTGAACCAGTCGGGAACACCGCGCCAACTCCCAAGTAGTCAGCGCCTCTCTTCTCTGCAAGAATCGCTTCCTCAACCGTTCCTGCGGACACGCCGATGATCTTGTCAGGTCCCAATTTAGCCCTGACGTCGCCTGCCTCCATGTCGCTCTGACCGACGTGCACGCCGTCCGCATCCATCGCCATCGCGACGTCGACGTTGTCGTTTATCACGAACGGGACCTTGTATTCCCTGCAAAGCTTCTGGAGCTCTTTCGCCTCCTCAAGGAAGGTTTCTTCATCGAGCGTTTTCTCCCTGAGCTGGACGAAGGTCACGCCGCCGTCGAGGCTCTCCTTAACCACTTCACAAAGCGTTCTGCCGTTCAGCCAGTGGCGGTCCGTCACCGCGTAGAGCAAAAGGTCCTTCTTATCGCACTTCATACTTTGCTCCCTTGTCAAGAGTGGCCTTGTCCATGTTGTAGATCGCATCGATTATGCGGTTTCTGTAAGTCGAGTTGCCGTCTCCCTCCTTCATGTTCGCCCAGCCGATCTCGCCCGCAAGGCCCATAGTGCAGACTGCCCCCGCGGCCGCTTCCAATTCGTTGCCGTCGTTCGCGACGAGGAAGGCGGTCATGAGTCCTGAAAGCTGGCAGCCCGTGCCCGTGATCTTGCCCATCTCAGGGCGCCCGTTCCTTATCACAAAGCACTTTTCGCTGTCGCTCACGAGGTCGATCGCGCCCGTGACCGCAACGATGGATCCCGTCAGTTTTGCAAAGCTCTTAACGAAAGAGACAGCCTGATCGAGCGTCTCTTCCGTTACCGCGTCCGCCATGTCCGCGTCAACTCCCTTGGTCGTGCCGCTCCCCAAAGCGAGCGTCTTGATCTCGGAAATATTCCCCCTTATCACCGTGAACTTGACCTCATCCATGAGCCTTACCGCGGTCTCCGTGCGGAGCTTTGAAGCGCCTGCGCCGACGGGATCGAGCAGGACCTTGTGACCCAGCTCGTTTGCCTTCTTGCCTGCAAGGAACATCGCCTTGATGCTGCTCTGATTGAGCGTTCCGATGTTGACGTTGAGGCCTCCGCAGATGGACGTGATGTCCTCCACGTCCTCCGGCTCATCCGACATGATCGGGCTGCCGCCGCACGCGAGCAGCACGTTTGCAACGTCGTTTACCGTTACGTAGTTCGTTATGTTGTGCACCAAAGGCACCGTCTTGCGTACTCTTTCCAAACAATCGCCTAACATTCTCTTTTCCTCCTGTTTTTCAGTGAAATCGCTTGTTATCCCGGGCCGTAAGCTTTTTCGTAAACATTTGGGCAGTTTTTGTTTACGGAAAACTTTACTTTTTCAAAAAGTAAACTTTTGCGTAAAGTTTTTCGGTGAAAAAGTTTACGCTGGAGTTTACTTGGGGGCCACCCGGGTCAGAAAATAAAAAAGCCTCCCCAACCAAAATTGAGAAAGCGCAAAAACTAAATAATCTTCATCTCTATTTCCCTCCGTTGGCATTATCCAAATCAGGTTTAAGGGTCCAGGATCCCATCACTGTTCTCAGCCTGTAACACAAGCTCCCCTAATTAAATTGTAGGCCCGCCCCTTAGGTCAGGCACTGCTCATTATAGGACTAAAGCCTAAAAACATCAACGGCTTTTTTGCGCCTGAAACAAGGCTTTTCAGGCTCTTTCCTTTATCTTCCTATTTATGAAGTCGATGTCTCTTTTTATCTTTATCGCGTCGAGCAGGTAGGCCAGCACGAAAACGATCCCGACGTAGATGAACGCCATCCAGAAGTTGCTCTTGAAGAACCACCCGGCGATGAACCCGAACAGCATTACGATGGCGGTCACGACGAAGTACTTGAGTATGTAGCTGCCGATGATGGGAAGCGAGGTGAGTTCGTCCAAAAGATAGTTTACGACCGCGATTATGAACGACAGGCCGAAGAGCTCCAATACCAGCTTGATCTCGGCCGTAATTCCCATCCACAGGATGGAGACCGCGAAAACGGCAAGGATCGTCAGTGCAGACAATATGCACGCGTCACGCAAAATCTTCTTCATACGCCCTCGCCCTTGAACGCCCTCTTTATGTCGCCCAGATACTTCCTTGAGACGATCAGCCTCTCGTCGTTGTCCATTACCGCCTCCAGGTGTGAGTTCCTGATCTGCCTTATCTCCTTCAGGTGCTCTATGTTCATTATGCAGGTCCTCGAGACCCGAACGAGCCCCGCAACTCCCGCTTCCTTCTCCAGGCTTGCCATCGAGCTTTCAAGCCTATACGTGTTGTCCTTGGTGTAGATGAAAAGCTTTCTTTCCACATTCTCGACGTAGTAGACGTCAAGTATGCCGATCCTGACCAAACCGTCCTCGGATTTACCCACAAAGGACAGGTCCAGCCTCTCGATCTTCCTGACAAGGCTTTCGACGGACCGGTTCCACTCAGGGTATTCAACGGTCACCGTCAGAGGCTTGCCTTCAACTTGTCTTTTCTCTATCTTCATTCTTTCCCAACAACAAGATCCTTATAAAGATCAGGATTGCCGCCGCCCAAAGGAGCAGGGTTCCGCCCGTGAAGCTATACGGCGCCCAAACGCGCGTTATCTCTCCAAGTCCGGCACCGAAGACCAGGGGGATTACCACGCAGACTTCCGTGGCGATCACCATCAAAAAGATCCCCGTTATCAGCAGCGCCTTTCTCTTCCTAGCGCGGACCGCAAACGCCGCTACCAGGACTGCGGCTGCCGAAACTGCCGTAAACATTATATCAAAAACCGTCCACACGTCCTTTGCGATGGCAGCACGGTCCCCGCCATTCACAAGCGCAAAAATCCCGTTACAGAGACTGTCCGTTGACGCCGCAACATTGAGGTTCGTAAGGACGACCACGCCGGTCTTCTTCGTCTTCGAAAAGACCATCCTGGACGAGTAGTTCGGCGTCCCGCCTGAATGGCCTATTTCACCGTCCTTCGTGACTTCCCAACCCGAGAAGTAGTCGCCGGGCTCCTTCAGCCTGTCCTTTACTTCGTTTACGATCGCCTTGAACTCTTCGGGAATTTCAGCCTCACCAATCCATATCTTCATCCAGCGCGCCATGTCTTCCGCATTCGAGTAAAAGTAACCCGCGGGGATCCTTCCTTCCGCTACTGGGATCTCATAAGTAAAGGCGTGGCGGTATCCGAGGCGTGACCCCTTGATGATTTTCTCTACCGGATCCACGACCACATAAGTATGGTCCAAACCCAATGGGATCAGGATCTCCTCTTCCATGTATTCCCTGTAGGTCTTTCCGCTCACGCGCTCGATCACCGCGCCGAGCAGATTGTAGTTCACGTTGGAGTAAGAGTACTTCTCACCCGGTCGTGATTTAAGTTCCTTGCCGGAGATCTTGCTCGCCCAATCCTGAAGCGGCTGGCCTATTTCTGCGGGAGGAAAATCCTTCTCGTTGTTGGTATATCCGCTCGTCTGCGTGAGCAGATGTTCTACCGTTATCTCTTGTTGCTCCGCCCCGTAGAAGGCCTTAAATCCGGGAAGGTATTCTTCCACTTTTGCATCGAGTCTCACCTTGCCTTCGCTGATGAGCTTTTGGACCGCAAGCCCCGTGAATGATTTTGTCATGGAGCCGATCTGGTAGAGCCCCTTTACATCGCCGTAGGTTTTGACCAAATCCCCGTTTATAACCGCAACGCTCACCGAATTGCATCTGGTCTCATTGCGGAAATCATCGATGTAGCCGCTTACGTCGCCGTTTTCGTCGGCACGCGTCATCACCCCCGCAAAAGCCACCGCCAGGATGAGCACTATCGTCAGTATGCGTAGAATCCTTTTCATGTCGTTCCTCCAAGACCCTTATGACCTGATCTTAAGGAACTGCCGTGAAAGATTCCATAGCCGCTGACGGTTGTTGCAATTTTCAATGCAGATGTTGCAAATTCTCAATGAAAAGATGCGGCCAAGCCTTCGGCCGATGCTGTATAATCTGCTTAACGAAGGTTTTCTCTTGCATTCACTGATGAAGGAGGCGGCTTATGGCATACGAGATCAACGGCAGATGCAACTCCTGCGGCAAGTGCATGTCCGCCTGCTCCATGGACGCGATCAGGCGCGGCTGGTTCGGCGGATACAAGATCGATCCGGACCTCTGTGATTCGTGCGGCGCCTGCAAATGGGTCTGCCCCCAGAAGGCGATCGTTCCCGATTAAAGGAAGCCTTTATTCCGTTTTAGTCTCTTCCGTTCCGGCGTCACCCGTCCCCGTGTCGCCCGCTTGAAGCACTGCGGGAACTACCGACGAAGCGACGGAGGTGGCTGTGGATATCATGCTGGCGATCTGCTTTGCCCAGACGAGCGCCAGAGTGTTTGCGATTACTGAATTTCCCGCGGCTTCCAGGTTCTTTCCGTAAACGCCCGCCACGATGAGCGAAGCGAACATCACCCTGGTCCTCCTGTCCATCGACATCCCGCCAAAGCCCTTCATGTCCTTGAGGCACAATTCCGCCTCAACGATCTCGTTTGCGACCGTTTCGGGCTCCGCGTCCACGTCAATGAACGCGCCCAACGACGAGAACGCGGATCCGCTTCCGTACTCGGCGTCGCGCTTCATCATGGCATTGAAGATGCGCATGACCTTGTCGCACTTTTCCTTCATGTCGCCGTATGAAACGGCCAGCACTTCGCAAAGCTCGTACGCGGGATCCGCATTGACGCGCGCCTTGCAGGTCTTGGTCAGGTATTCGTATCCTTCTTCGAGATCCGCCAATATCTGGTCAACGCTTTTGTTGGAGATCGCGAGGAACGTTATGAACGAAGCGTCATCGGTCGAAGTCAGGATCGGATGGTCCTTCTTCATGCGCTTCGTGAGCTCGTTCGCCTTCGAGATGATCTCATCGCACCCGTCCTGAAGCCCAAGATCGAGTATCAGGATGGAAGACAGCACCATGAAGTCGTTTTCCAGGAGCTTTCCCTGCTGCACCTTCTTGTACACGGAAAGGAAGTCGTCCAGGTATTTTTCAGGCGAGGGCGCCAAAGCCATCTTGCTGATGAGTGCAAGTTCGACTATGTCCCTCAAGTTGGACAGAGGGCGCGAATGCTTGTTCAATAGCTTCCTGCACGCCTTCATCGCGCCAACGTCGGCGGTCTTCCCCGCGGTGGTGAAGATCACTCCCGCGGCAACGCTCATCAGTTCCTTCTCGAGCAAAAAGCCCTTCCGGATCGCCGCCCTGTTATTGACCAAAAGCTCGCATCTTTCCCTTACCGCATCCGTCATGGTTGTTCCCCCTGAATTGGTTTTTCATATTTTAGCATTATGGCCCGCTCACCCTCTCGATGAAATCGCTAAGTCCCTTTGGCACTTCGGTTGCCTCCGAAAGGCCGTTGCCGCCCAATCTCACGGTCTTGTTCCTGCCGTGATAATCGCTTCCCGCGGTCACGAACAGGTTGTGCCTTTCGGCGAGTCCGAGCACGAATTCACGCTGCTCGGGCGTAAACTCCGAATAGAATCCCTCAACTCCCTGAAGCCCGAAAGCCATGAGCTTTTCAATGCGCCTTTCCATATCCGATCCCAGTACCAGCTGGTCGCCCGAGCCGAAGATCGGGTGCGCCAGAACGGGGATTCCGCCTGACCTTAAGATGCCGTCTATCGCCTGTTCGGGCCTCACATACTGACTCGGATATTTGAACTTATTTAGGATGTCCCTTATCGCCTGGTCCTTGTTCTCCGCATAGCCGTACTTGACCAGGATGTTTGCAAGATGCGGCTTTCCGGGATTCTCAAGCGCCAGGAACCCGTCTATCTCTTCCTGGGGAAGCTTGATGCCCAGGTCGTTTACGACGAACTCGATCCTCTTGTGCGCCTTTACATCCCTATAGGAATGCGCGATCTGAACGGTCTCGTTGATCGCTGGCGCGGCGGGGTCATAAGCGTAGCCTAAGATGTGGTACTTGCCCTCCTCGTCCTTGCACGAAAACTCGATCCCGGTAACGTACTGCGGGTCGCCTGCCTTGAGTAACGACCTTATCTGCGCGGTCCCTGCCAGCGTATCGTGATCCGTCACGGAAAACGTCTCAAAACCGGCCTGCCTGACCAGGTCAAGGAGCTGCTCCGGCGAGTCCGTTCCGTCCGAAACGGATGAATGCATGTGAAAGTCAACGCGCGGGACCTTGGTCATTTCCCTACCTCTCCGCCACATTCACTGCAGAACTTCTTGCCCGTAACGTCAGCCCCGCAGAATCTGCATTTGGGACCGTTCGAGGGCACGGGAGCGGGTGCGGCAGTTGCGGGATTCATGGCGAAACCCATCATGCCAAGTCCAATGAAGCCGTTTCCCGGAGCGTTCTTTCCCACGAGATAGTACTTCCTTTTATCAACCTCCTGCGAGGATTCGAATTCGCTTTTCGAGGCAATCTCCTTAAGGAGCGCCAAGGTCTTGTCCGGATCCGTGAAGATCCGCTTCTTGTCCTTGTCAAACCTTACGTAGCCTTCCCAGTCGCCATGCTCTACAAAGGCCTCGGCGGGCTCTTTGCAAAGCTCCCTGACCTTTTCCTTTATCTCAGGGATCAGTTCGCCCGGGACTTTGTAGGTCTTTTCCGAATCGTCTTCCCTGATCTCCACATATAAGCCTTCCTTCGTCATCCAAAGGCGGCTTGTCCTCTTGTCCGGGAAGAAGGTCTGGATGGTGGCGGCGGGCCTGGGCTCTTCCTTGCAGTAGATCCCGTGATAAACGTAATCCAGGTTGAAATCGCCTTCAGGCAGGACGGCGTTTGGATAAAGGTAGTTCATGAGCGCACGCTCGTCCATGGGCGCGCCTGACTTTGCCCTCAGGTCTTCCAGCATACTGAGCAGGACGCCGTCATCCATGTCGCAGTAGAAAGGCTGCTTCCTTGTAAACCCGTTCATTTCCACTTCACGCGTTATCTCTATGACGGCCGCCGCGTCTTTTCCATTGAGCGACGGAACGAGCGGGAAGAATCCCGGGTGCTCGCCCGTGCACTTGCCCATCACGTCTTCAATGAACTTTTTGCCGTCCTCTTTGGAAACCGCGTAGTTATCGTTTCCCCGTGTCAAAAGATAGTAGATCCCGTCTTTTACGGGCGTGAACCTGTAATCGTTGTTGACGGGGATGCCGCCGCACGCGTTGTTCTGACAGAAGTGTTGATTCAGGTTTCTGTATGCGATGTAAACGTTCATTGGCAGCCCTTTCTTAAGTCTGATCGGGGTATTCCCAGAACCCGCCCTTGTGGAAGTTCTCATTTCCCAAAGGCGTGGCGGTCAGCTTGAAGATCACGCAGCCGTCCGGGCAGACGACCGTCTTGGTGTACTTTCCGTCACCGCCGAGGTTTTGCAGGTCTCCGCCGCTCCTCACCGCCTCCATGAGCGGGTAGAGCATCATCATGGTCTTCGAGCATATCCCGTAGCCGTCCTTGTTGACGGGACACCCGTAGGTACACGTGTATTTGTCGCCGATCTCCTCGCCGTTACGGCAGTACCTCTCGGTGCGGTCGCCGTGCAAAAAGCCCGTCACCTCAATGGTGAACTCGTACTCTTCGTCATACCATTTCTTCATATGAACACCTCTGTTAAAAGCGTTTTCATCTCAAATGATACAACATTTTCACTTTTCCAACATAAGCTGTCGATCCTGTTGCTTAAGCAACAAAAAGGCCTTGGATTGCTTATGGTTTGCGGGGTTTGGGAATGATTTAATACGGCTGTCAAACAAAACTCGCAAGGAACAAAACCATGAACGCCAAATTTATCAGAATCCTCGCAACAAACGCGCTTCTTGCAGCAACGCTTGCCACAACTCTCACGGCAACCGCAGGATGCAAGGCGAGAAGGTCGCAGGTCACAATGATTCCCACAAGTGAAGTCCAGACAACCGTCACCGAAACGGCTGCGCAGGAAACGACCGCTGCGACAAATGCAGTCGAACAGATCGAAAAGATAGCTTTCAACATGGACGAGCCCGCCATGACGGGAACTGCTGAAACGACGGCAGCCAAGACGGCCGAGGCAACGAAGGCCGCAACCAAGAAGACTGCCAAAAAGGCAACCAAGACCACTAAGAAGACTACCAAAAAGACCACCAAGAAGTCTTCCAAGAAGACGACAAAGAAGACTGCTCAAAAGCAGGAAGAATACTACACCTACGGCAAAAGCAAATACACCCGCACTGGTTATTCCGTCGTCATGAACGTCAATAAGGATGACACGGCAAAGATCAGGATAGACCGCACGGACGTTGACGACGACGGAACCATTTGGAAGGCATCCTGGTTCATAAGCGGCAAGATCGACAAGAAAGAGGGCAGGATCATCTACAGCAACTGCACCAAGAAGACGTACAAGATCACTTCAAAGGCCAAGCAGGTATACACCTCTTACACAAACGGCACCGGTAGAGTCGATTTCTACGGAAGCTATCTCAGATGGTCGGATAGCCGCGGAGACGAAGCAATTAACTTGAAGATCGCCAAGATTTGACATTTTTCCGCTCTTCCCGATAAATAACGGAATGGGAGCCGCATTGGTTGGCGGCTCCTTTTCTAATGGCGCGGCACTAGAGGTGCGACCAAGCCGAGAAAGGTTAAATTTGCGAAAAGTACCTATGTCAAATGCAAATCTGCGATTTCTATAGGTACTTTTCAGTGTTTTCAAGCGGTTCGCGGAGGCAAAGTACCTATAAGAATCGTCATTGGCCGATTTCTATCGGTACCCGAGCCTGTTTTCTGCCGCATCAGCGTTCAAAAGTACCTATAGAAAAAACAAAATCACCTTTCACATAGGTACTCACGACTGATTCCAAGCGGCGCTGCTCAAAAACCTGCTTCAATTCGCCGAAGCCAGCTTGCCCTTTGCCATGGCGGGTGCCTTCTTGTAAGAAAGAGCGAAGCAGAGTGCAAGCGCCAGAGCCAAAACGCCGGCAGTGACCGCACTCGCTTCAATCCCGTACTCTCCGCCGTTCAGGACGCCGCTGCCGACGGAACGCATGTCAAAGACTGCCGCGGTCATCGTATCGTTGCCGCTGAGGTTAAGGCCAAGGACGTTGCAAAGGATGAAGTTCCAGACCGTGTGGAGGCCGCAAGCCGCCCAGATGCTCTTGAAGCGGAGTGTGAGGAACGAGAAGAGCAGCGAGATCAGGATGAGGTTGATCACCGCGAAGGCGAAGATGGCAGGATCTTCTGCTGACATCTTGGAAACGTGAGGGTAAACGAACAGCGCCGTGCTGACCGCTACAGCAACGGGAGTGGATGCCTTTTCCTTGAGGAGCTGTAAAACGATGCCCCTGCAGAGCACCTCTTCCATTGCGCCCTGGAAGACGAATGCGCCAAGCATGAGAAGGATGAAAGAGTGATCGATGCTTCCGAACATGCCGTTATAAGAGACCGCACCCGTCAGGACGACTGCGAAAACGCATACGGTTACCAGGACCGCGCCTGCCACGCCTCCGATCAGGTAGGTGCCCGCCTTTTTCGTGAAGCCGAGCTGCGCCAGGGTCTTCTTCTGAAACAGCTTCCAATAGAGGACGAAGACGCCGATCATGAGGGCATAGCCGTAATAGGTTATCAGAGTGATCGTATTCAGGTCGAACAGCTCGCCCTGCAACGGGTTCTTGCCGCAGGCAAAATGCAGGCCGATGGCGAAGGCTTCTCCGATCAGTTCCGATCCGAACTTTACGAAAAAGAATATGATGACCACCTTGATGACATACAGGATCAACGGCATGTCGGTACGGTTGTTCAGGGGGCTTACATTCTTTATGAATTGCTTTATCTTATTCATGTTTTCTCCTATTGGGCACATTAATACCACAGTCCGGGGCGGCGGGCTTTTTGAAATAGTGAATTGGATGGGATCAGATCAGGCGGGGAAGCCGTTGATCAGGAAATAGATCAGCATCGAGATGAAGTCTATGCCGAGCAGGACGCCGAATCCTATGAGGAACCATTTGAGGGCGGTCTTCATCCGCTTGCCGTTCTTTTCGGTGAGGATCTTCTGGTCGACCACGTCAGCCATGGTCTTGTGGTCCTTTTCCGCTACGGGCTCTATGCCCTTAAGAAGATAATCGGTAGTTACTTCAAATATCTCACTTAAGATGACGACCTTGTCCAGGTCTGGGATCGACTGTTCGCTCTCCCACTTTGAGACGGCCTGGCGGGACACGCCGGCGGCATCCGCAAGTTCTTCCTGGGACATGCCCTTGGACTTTCTCAAGGTTTGGATTCTATCTGCAATGGTCATTTCAATTACCTCCAGGTTTTGATGGCTTGAGATTAGCAAAATCCCGGTTTACAAAACCACCAACTAAGGCTTGAATTTCGGCAACCAGCAGTTGCAATGCAGTATTTTCAAGCCTTTCGGCGCAACAACCGTTTCTTCACGGGCGCCGTCCGCCAGTCTCCTTTTTGTCATTTTCGCGGATCCTGTAATCCGATTTTATACCCTTTTTCCTGAACTCGTCGACTATGGTTTCGATCGCCAGGTCGCTGTTGCAGTTGAAAGTATGCAGTCCGTCCGGCTCGACAATGTGGACGGCGTGCCACTGGTTGTTGTAAAGATTGTCGGCCCGATCCTCCTCAACGTTTGAAACTCCCCTGACTTCCTGAACGTCGCTGATGGCGCATGCGTGAACCTGGTCCTGCGTGTAAACGACGTAACAATCCTGCCCGATCACGAGAAACCCCTTCACGAGGCTGTGGACCGAACCGTGCATGAAGTCCAGATTCACCTTGTAGGGGTCAAGCCCCTTGATGAGCAGCTCATTTCTTAAGTCCTCCGAGCTCTTGAACTGACTGTTCGTCTTGATGGTGAGCACCGCGAAGAATAGGAGCATCACAACATAGAAGGCGATCATGACGGCGGTCGGGACGTTGTATCCCAATACCGAGGACGATGGTCCCAGGCAGATGACAATGACGACCAAAACGGTCAGCGAGGCCATTATCAGCATGGAAATCCTGAGGTGACGGTTCTTGAACCTGTCACATACGGCGAAGACGTCCTCGCCGTCTTTGGGAGAAAACATCGCGGTCTTCCTCGGGTCGTTCTCCGTGTCGTTTATCTTCGGGAGGACGAACTTTCTCCTGTGGTAGGAGATGACCAGCCCGGTTACGACGGCCATGACGGTCGTGCAGATGATGCCGATCACGATCTCCCTTGTGGAAGTGCCAAGGATGAACATGCCTACATCCACCCCGACCAGGATCAGGGTGAAGGCAACGAGGCAGGCGCAATTAAAAAGGGAGGTCCTTCGCTCCCTCGCGTAATAGTCCTTAGGCTGTCCGTCTTCGTTCTTCAATTCAGACCATCTTTCCGCCGTCAACCTTGACCGCTATCTGCCACTCGTCCTCGTACACTATCGTGCCCACGAAATTCGTGTAAACGACGTCGTAGGGCTTTCCGTATTTGTCCAAAAGCGCGATGGCCGGTTCGATGCGCTTGACCATCTCTTCAGTCGTTGCGCACTTGAAGAAGGTGATCACCGTCTCGTGGTTCTTGCAAGGCTCCGGTTCGGGGAGGTTCTTCTTAAACCATTCGTCTATGGAGACGAAGAGCTTTTCGTCCTCCTCTGTCATGGCCTTGTCCCTGATCAGGTTCCAGCAAAGGCTGAAAATGCCCTTTGGGTACTTGGTTATATATGAATCTTCCCTGCCTTGAATGCGCATGTACTTGTACATATGGATCACCCCTGAAAAAGCTGCTTACATTATATGCGAGAACAGCGCCCGCGCGGTATCCTCAACGCTCTTAATTGCCGCTTCCCTTTCCATGGCCGGAACGATAAGCGGATTGACGCTTCTAAATCCCGCCTTGAGGCACTCGTCAGAGCCCTCGCCCAATATTCCGCAAATGCCGTGAACGGGCTTTCCGTGCTCCAATCCCAGCTCCAGTATCCTGAAGGGCGCCTTGCCGTTCACGGTCTGGCCGTCCATGCGGCCTTCGCCCGTTATCACGACGTCAGACTCGCTGATCCTTGCCTCAGCTTCCGTTATCTCGGTGATGATCTCAGCGCCCGACCTGATCTGCGCTCCCAAAAAGTTCTTCAGGGCAAAGCTCATGCCTCCTGCAGCACCAGTCCCCTCCTCGAAAGGATCGAAACCGGACAGTTCGGCAAAACGTTTCAGCCACTTGTCCATGTTCTCACACGCCTCGGGAGACGCGCCCTTCTGGGGTCCGTAAACAAAGCTTGCGCCGTCAGGTCCGCAGAGGGGGTTTATGACGTCGCTCGCGACCGTTATCTCAATATTGTGGGCGGCCATATCGGAAAGTTCTTCTTCAGTCAGACCGGACAGGATATTGATGTCGATCCCTGAAAGATCAACGGCAGCCAGGCCGGAAAGATCCACGGCTTTAAGGTCCTTAAGTCCTTTGGCTCCCTGCCTTATTTCATTGCCTTCACCGTCCAAAAGCTTTGCTCCCAAAGCCTGGAGGGTTCCCGCTCCGCCGTCGTTGGTGGCGCTTCCTCCGATGAAGACGCAAAGCCTTGAAGCGCCCCGCTCCACGGCATCCCTGATCAGTTCGCCCGTGCCGTAAGAAGTTGCGTGGTAAGGATCGCGCTCGCCTTCACTGATGAGCGTCAGACCTGAGGCCTTCGCCATCTCGATGTAAGCGGTCTCGTTTTCGCTATCGTAAATGTAGGATGAATCAACGGGGGTTCCCAAAGGTCCTGCTACCATGAGGCGGATCTCTTCTCCGCCGACGTAGGGCGCGATGCAGTCCAAGGTTCCTTCGCCGCCGTCAGCCAAAGGAAGGACCGTGACCTCCGCGTCAGGGCGCGCCATTAGGATGCCGCGTTTTACGGCTTCTCCCGCCTCTATTGAAGTGAGGCTGCCCTTGAACGAATCCATTGCTACGGTTACTTTCACGGTATGACTCCTTAAACAAAGTCATTATAACACTCGCGAAACCGCAGCTTTGGGGTGGGCCGCTTTATTCAAGCGGCATGTAGTCGGTCATCTTGTTGTGGACCATCGACGTGTTCCATCTTTCCATATCGGCGTGATAAAACTGTCTCGTCTCATCGTACTTGTAGTCAGTATAGTAGTCCCGGTCGATGACTTCCGTCTGGACCCTGTAATAGATCACCATGTCGCATGGTTCGAGGTCCTTGTTCAGGTATTTGCCATGAAGTCCATTGATGTCGATCCGGTAGTAGGTTTCATGTTCCTTATCGTTGAGCTTGAACGAAAAAATGCTGCCACTGACAGAGCTCTTCTGCGTCGGTTCCCCGTCCTTCTCATAGATGCGCGGCTCGTACTGGTAAGTGACGTATTTGTAAGCGGGATCCTGATAGTAGATTATCCCTTGAAGCCTTGCATTGTAGCGCTCCTCCGCGTCCCTTTTGAGCTGGTCGCTCTCGATCGGAGACGTCCTTTCAAACACCAGCGTCACAAAGTCGAGGCCCTTGTAGTAACCGCAGAACCTGAGCAGGTTTTCAGGGCTGCAAGAGGTGAAGCGGCTGTCCTTCCTGATGCCTCCCAAATCTTTTTTGCTGAAATCCTCATGGCGCTTCTGATACGACTGGTTGACGAACTTTTCGCTCTTGGTGAGCATGAGGGGATCCGGCATGTCAGGCACGTCAAAAGCCGTCACCCCGCCGAAACAGCCCGTCAGGACGGCAACGAACAATACTATCGAGATTATCAGAAATGCCTTTTTGCGCGTCTTCATAAGAACCCCTCTTTTCTGCTGATACCTTAAATACAGATGGGGGCCGCGTATTGTTGCACCTTATTTAAAAAGAAGGTGCACTCCAAGAAGAATTGCCAGGAAGATGATGTTCACGATGGTGAAGGCGCCCACGTAGCTCACGCTCTTTTCCTTCGCCTTCGGAAGCGCGGCGTGGAACTTGTAGGTTATGAGGCTTGCCATGCTCGCGATAAGAGTGCCCAAGCCTCCGAGGTTCGTTCCGATGACAAGCGCCCTTCCGTTGTCGGTAAAAGCGGAAAGCAGAAGCGCGGCAGGGACGTTGCTAATCACCTGGGAAGAGACGACCGCGGTAAGGACGGGCGACTTCCCGACTATGTTTGAGACCGCTTCGTTGACGGAGGGGATCCTGCCCATGTTGCCAACGAAGACGAAGAAGAACACGAACGTGATGAGGAGCGTGTAGTCCACGCCCTTGAACGATTTGCGGTCCATTATGAGCATCGCTACTATCATGACGCCGAGGACGATCAGATAGTGGACGACCCTTAAGACGACCAGGAGGCTCGCGATAAAAAGGACGATGCAGATGGCGAGCTTGACGCCTGAGATCTTTTTCTGCTCCTTGGGCTCCTCGTGCTTGATCTTCTGGTCCTTGCAGAGCAGGAAGACAGCGACGGTTACGAGCAGGAGCGCGCACAACGAATAAGGGAGCATCATGAGCATGAACGGCCCGATCTCCATTTGGTAATGCGTGAAAAGGTAGATGTTCTGCGGGTTTCCGATTGGCGTCTGCATGCTTCCGAGGTTCGTCGCGACGGTCATGAGGATCAGCGTGAAGGTCAGCGTCCTTCTGTCTTCAAAAGACTTCATCAGCGCGATCGCGAAAGGCACGAGGGTAACGAGCGTGACGTCGTTGGTCAGGATCATGCCCATGAAGAAAGCGAGCCAGACAAGGATCATGGAGACCATCCTGGAGGAATGCACCATCGAAAGGAGCTTGTTCGTCATCTTGTCGAAGACGCCCAGGATCACCAATTCCGACACGACGATCATCATGCAGAACAGTATCGCCAGGACCCTGAAGTCAACATAATCCATGTATTTCGCATCCGGGGTTACGAAAAAACAGGATACTATCGCTAGTATCCCTGAAATGAACAATACAGGATCTTTCTTGACGCGTTCCAACATGGCGACAAGATTATACACCTGCCAAAGCGTTTGTAAATCACCTTGTTTTGAACAAAAAAAGAGGCTTCAGGATCTCTGTCCCAAAGCCTCCGGTTCATTGTTTGATTGTGAAGATCATCTCTCGGTGGAGTACTCAGCGATCTCCTTGCATGCCTTGAAGTAATCGTAAGTGATCGATCTCAGACGGAACGAAAGGTTCTTCATGATCATGTCGATCTTCTCAGGGCTGGTCTTGAAGAGCTCGGGAAGATCCTCAGGATGGATGATCTCAACCTGTGTGCCCTCAGCCTCGGAAACGGCGGTCTCTCCGCGTGCCTCACCGGTGAGCATTCCCATCTCGCCGAAGCAAGCGACAGGCTCTACGACAGCGAGCTTGATCTCATTTACTTCGCCGAAGTGGCTGTACGTGCCGACCTTACCCTGGTGGAGAATGTACATGCACTTTCCGACTTCGCCTTCCTTGAAGATGACCCTTCCCTGAACGTAGGTCTCACCCTTGTTGCCGCCTGCGTTGGAAACCGCGTCAGCCGCCTCACGGAGAGCCTCCGCACTGGGCTGCTCAAGTCTGAAGTTCTTGGAAGACAGATAGATGGACTGCTTCATCATCATGTTGAAGAATCCGCTGTACTTGTCGCTGGAGTTCTTCTTGCGCGCTTCGTCAAGAGCCTTCTTGGCCTTGTCGTATTCCTCGGTCATGGCAGTGATCCTGTCGCCGAGAAGCGTCATGATCGCAAGGATCTTGTCAGGATTCTGGCTGACGTATTCCTTGAGCTCTTCAGCAGCGATCTCAAGAACCTTGACGTCGCCCTCGGCAACTATCGTGGAACTGCGGGGATAGCTCTCGATAACGGCCATCTCGCCGAAATACTGTCCCTGCTCAAGGGTAGCGAGCTTTGTCTCGTTCTCCTTGTCATAGTCCTTGTAAACGCCAACTTTTCCTTCCAGGATCTGGAAGAAGGTATTGCCGCTGTCACCCTCTTTGATGATGACGTCGCCGTTGATGAAAGACTTTTCGATTGTGCTCATATTGTTAGCCCCTTTCTGTCTTTGGGAATTTTATTGCCTCAAATCAGTTTTATAACATACAAGATTTTATTATTTTATGCGCCCGTTTGTCAATTATTTCAGGCGTTTTTACCGCTCTGAGAAAAACTCCACCTGTTCGCCCAGCGGACCGAAGCAAAACGCCATCCTGATCCTGTATTCCGGAACGGAATCTATCACCTTGTCATTCGGCTCTATGAACACCTCGTAGCCCGCGTTTTTCACCTTTTCGACTGTCTCATCGACATTATCCGTGAGCAGCGCGATGTGCCTTATCGCGCCAAGCTGATGGAGACCCTCAGCGTTCGTGAACACCTCGATGAACCCGTTCCCGGTATCGATCATGATCCCCTCAGGCCACTGCCTGCAGATCTTCATTCCCAAAAGGTCTATGTAGAACTCCTTCACTTTGGCGAGCCCTTCAGCTGTCCCGCACTTCATCGATACGTGGTGGATTCCCTTGATCATTGCCTTATTCCCTTTCGTTAAAACTTCCCGTTCGCCGTCGGCTTGCCGTGCCCGTAGTAAACGGTCCTATCGCCGAGGCTTCTTATCTTCTCCGCGCTCTTTTTCACCGCGTCGAAATCGTAGTAAAGATGAGCGATTCCCGGCGTGATCCAGTTGTCGAGCGCGTCTCCGACCAAAAGATGCGTGCCTTCCACGTCCAGGCCGACAGAGCCGTTCGTGTGCCCCGGCATCGCGATGACTTTCGCATTAAAGCCGTAAGCGCTCAGGTCATCGCCGTCGCTCACATAGATCAAGTTCTCCGGCTTCTTCACCTCGGTGTTCCTCAAGACCTTCAAAGACATGCCTAGAACTACTTTTCCGACCAGACCGTAAGACTTCAGCGGCTGTTTGTCGAAACTCTCGAAAAGCTCTTCGTCCACCCTGTTTATCGCGACTGGGACGTTGTATCTTTCGGACAGCGCCTTTGCGTTCTCCGCGTGATCGAAATGCACGTGAGTGAGGAAGATCAGCTTCATCTCGTATTTGTCGCACTCGGCCGTCACCATCTCAAGGTTTTCGCCGCTCGCGGTATCGACCAGGATCGCCGCCTTGCCGTCAGTCACGACATAGCAGTTGTCCGTCCCGCCCTTTATCCTGATTACCTTAACCATTCAGACCCATCCTAAGTTTTTTCTCATTATATCATCGCGGGTGAACTTTCCTGACAGACTGCAGGCCGAATCACGGTCCTAAACCATGCGATCTCTCTACTTGAAATGACGAGTGCTCAAATCAGTACCTTTATTCCTCCAAAAAGGTACAAAAACGGACAAAAAAGCAGTAAAGTGCTCAAATCAATACCTTTTGGGGTCCGAAAAGGTACAAAAAAGGACACTTGAGAACGTTTATCGGAATTCCGGTTTTCAGCGGTCTTGTCACTGCGCCAAAATATCCTTAACTGCCAGATAAGCCTCGCTCATGCAGGCCTGGAGATTATATCCGCCGCTTATGCCGTCGACGTCCAAAGCCTCGCCTAACACGTAAAAGCCTGAGACGAGTTTGGACTCCATAGTCTTGCGGTCGATCTCACGCAGCGATACGCCGCCTCTCGTGACGTAAGCCTTCTCAAGTTCTGGCGCTTTCCCGATACCGATCCTCAAATGCTTTACCTCACGGCAGATCTTCTTACGGTTCTCCTTGGTGAATCCCTGCGCGTAAAGACCTGAAACGCCTGCTCTTGCTGCGATAGTCTCAGCGACCGATGCGGCGAAATATCTTGAGAGCAAAGTCGTTATCTTCGTGTCGGAGTGTTCGCCGATCTGCCTCTGGAACTCGATATCAAACTCCTCGTCGTTCATGGAAGGAACGAGGTCCAGTTCCAGCCAAGCCTTTATGCCCGTCAGGTCGGAAGGGACCTCCCTGGAGATCTCCATCACCGCGGGACCCGTCAGGCCAAAGTCCGCAAACAGGAGCTCGCCCGCCGTAGAAGCGGTCTTCTTGTCATCGCAGAAGAGCGACACGCCTGCCGTGACCGATACGCCGCTCAGGCCTTTGCAAAGCGGGACCGATGCGGAATCCGCCACGATGGGAACGAGCGCTCCCCTCACGGGTTCTATCTGGTGGCCCAGGCTTGAAGCGAGCCTGAACGAATCGCCCGTCGAACCGGTCTTTGAAAAAGAACTGCCTCCGCAGCAAAGGATCACATAGTCAAAGTGAAAGCTCCCCTTGTCTGTGACCACTTCAAAGCCATCCTTCTTGGTGATCTTTTTGGCCTTGGCATCGTTGATGATCTCAGTACTGTCCGAGATGTATGAAAGCAACCTGTCCCTAACCTTCACGGCGCTGTCACAGACCGGGAAGATCCTGTTGTTCTCCTCTTCCTTGAGTTTCATGCCGAGTTCGTTTTCGAAGAAATCCATCGTGTCTTCAGGACCGAATTCCTTGAGCGCGGGATATATGAAATTGGAGGCTTCGTGGTATCCCTTCTTGAGTTCGGACGCATCCTTGCGGTTTGTAACGTTGCAGCGGCCGTGGCCCGTGAGCGTGAGTTTTTTGCCAGGAACGTTGGTCTTTTCAAGGAGCGTTACCTGAACGGGATTTCCTCCGGAAAGGCGCTTTAACTGGCAGGCCGCAAAAAGTCCCGCCGCTCCGCCTCCGATTATTCCTACCTTGAAGCTTTCGTCCATGCTCGATTATTCCTCGTCATGCGGCTCGTCGCCCGGCTGGACGCCCCAGATGTACTGCTCGAGTTCGGACACGCCGTCTTCTTCCATGAGCGCCTTACTAAACTGCGTCTCGTAGAGCTCCCTGTAGACGCCCTCCTTGTTCAGGAGTTCCTTGTGGGTGCCTCTTTCTACTATCGTTCCGTCCTTGACGACGAGGATCTCGTCGGCCGCGAGGATCGTTGAAAGCCTGTGCGCGATAAGAATACTGGTCTTGCTGTTGATGATCGGATCGATCGCGTCCTGGATCTTCTTTTCGGAGATCGAATCGAGTGCGGAAGTCGCCTCGTCGAAGATGAAGATCGTAGGATCCTTGAGAATTATGCGCGCGATCGAGATGCGCTGCTTTTCGCCGCCCGAGAGCTTGAGGCCCCTGTTTCCGACCTCGGTATCAAGACCTTTTTCCTGCTTCTCGATGAAGTCCCAGATGTTCGCCTTTTTGAGCGCGTCGATCATGTCTTCTTCGGTCGCGTCAGGCTTTGCGTAAAGAAGGTTGTCCCTGATCGTTCCGTTGAAGAGATAAGTCTCCTGAGAGACTACGCCAACCTGGTTCCTTAAGAACGTCAGGTCAAGTTTTCTTACGTCGATGCCGTCGAAGGTGACGCTTCCCGAATCGACGTCGTAAAGGCGCGGGATGAGGTTTACGATCGTGCTCTTGCCCGAACCGGAAGGGCCGACGATCGCTATGCTGTTGCCCGCCTTCAGCGTGAAGTTGACGTCCTTGAGGATCTTCTTGGACGGGTCATACGAGAACTCGACGTGCTCGAAAACGACCTCGCCCGTCACCTTTTCGGGCTTCACCGCATCGTCGGCATTCTTGATGTCAACGGGAATGTCAAAGTAATCGAATATGCGCTTGAAGAGCGCCATCGACCTGATCCATTCGACCTGGATGTTGAGCAGGCTGTTGACCGGCATGTACATCCTGCCGAGGAGCGATACGAGCACCGTAATGTCGCCGATCGTGAGGTCGGAATCGTACTTCATCATGAGGATGCCGCCCGCTAAATAGATGAGCATCGGTCCGACGCTCGTGAAGGTCGTGAGGATCACCCGAAACCAGCGGCCCGCCATGCTCTCCTTGATGTTAAGGCTGATCATCTTGCGGTTGGCCTTCTCGTACCTTTCGTACTCGTACCGTTCCTTGCCGAAAAGCTTTACGAGGAGCTGCCCGCTGACCGACAAGGTCTCGTTTAAGATTCCGTTGACCTCGTCATTAACCTGCTGCGATTCGTTGGTGAGCTTCCATCTCTGCTTGCCGGCTTTTCTGGTCGGGAGCGTGAATATCGGAACGATCACGATGCCCACGAGAGCCAGGATCCAGTTCTTCTGGAACATCGCGATCATGGCGATGATGAGCGTGATCGAGTTGGACAAGATGCTGCTGAAAGTATTGGTAATGACGGCCTTTACTCCGTCGATGTCGCTCGTCATCCTCGTTATGATGTCGCCCTGGTTGTTGGACGTGAAGAACTTCTGCGACATCTTCTGAAGATGCGAATACATCTGGTTTCGCATGTCAAAGGTGATGTGCTGCGCGATCCAGGTGTTGATGTAGGTCTCGGCAACGCCTATGAAGCTCGCCAGGAGCGTCACGATGAGGGACAGCGCGATGTAATAGATGAGGGCTTTGAAGTCCTTCTTTAAAAGTCCGTCGTCTAAGATCTTGCCCGTGATGATCGACGGCAAAAGCGTAAAGAACGACGAGACGATTATGCAGAGAAGCACCAGGATCAGCTGCTTCATGTACGGCTTTAAATATGAGAACACCCTCTTCAACAATTCGGGCGTGACCTTCGGCTGGTTCTTCTTCTCTTCTTCCGTCAGGAACTGCCCGCCCATCGGGCCGCCCATCCTTCCTCCTGGTGGCATGTCAGATCTCCTTTGCGATCGAAACGGTTTTCAACAGATACATTTTACCCTTCTTTTTTCCAATTGCGGCATGGCGAAATTTAATGTCCGGTTAATCTTTCTCCATCTTCCGTTTAACGCTTCCGCCTTAACATCAGGTCAAAACCAAACGGGAGGAAAGAAAATGGACGACACCATATTAAGGATCACGGGCCTTACGAAAAGATACGGCGCCAAGACCGCGCTCGACAACGTGTCTTTCGAAGTCAAAAAAGGCCGCATCTACGGCTTCATCGGAGAAAACGGCGCGGGCAAGACCACGACGATCAGGGCGATCACGGGACTGAGTTCCATCGAGCAGGGCTCGGTCGAGCTTTTTGGGAAATCCAACAAGGCAGGGCTCGTACAGGCGAGGCGCAAGATGGGATGCCTTGTCGAGCGCCCGATCTTAGAGCTCCACAAGACCGCAAAAGAGAACCTCAAATACCAGCAGCTGCTTTACGGGAACAGGGATGGCGGCAGGATTGAAAAGCTCCTTGAAAGGGTCGGCTTAGGCGACGTGAAGAACAAAAAGGTCGGTGACTTCTCTCTTGGAATGAAGCAGAGATTGGGCATTGCCATGGCGCTCATCAACAGCCCTGAACTGCTTATCCTGGACGAGCCAGTCAACGGCCTTGACCCGATGGGAATGGTCGAAGTCAGAGAACTCCTTCTTTCGCTTTGCAAAGACGACGGCATCACGATCGTCATCTCTTCTCACATACTCGCAGAGCTCTACCAGCTCGCAACGGATTACGTAATGATCTCCCACGGGCGCATCTTGTCCACGCTCACTAAGGACGAACTCGACGGCCTTTGCACGACGCACGTCATCATGGAAACGGAGAGCAACGGTGAAGCGCTTGAGGCGCTGAAGGCCGGCGGGTTCGGCCAGGTCGATCTTGACGAAAAATCGATCAGGATCTTCGGAAATACGGGAACGAAAGACATTGCAAAGCTGATGTACGACAAAGGCATCCTCGTAACGCACCTGGCGAAGCACGAGAGGACTTTGGAAGAATACTATATGGAACTTCTGGGGAGGGGCGCATGATGGGCGGTTTATTAAAGTGGGAACTTAAGCAGACTTTTTCTTCGAAAGCGTTCTGGATCACGGGAGCGGCATTGGTCGCGATCCCCGCGCTGATGCTGATGATGACGCTGAAAGACGGCGATTTCACCGGGTACGAAGCGTATCTCGAAGGGCTGAACAACTACAGCAGCTTCATGATGCTCATGATCGGCGTTTTCGCAGGAATACACGTAACGGGCGCTTTTGAGGGACGCAAGATCCAGGCGGCGGTCATGGCCGGCAACAGCAGGATAAGGATCCTCCTGGCCAAGTTCTTTTCATACTCGGCTGCAACCGCGCTGTTCAGCATCGTTTCGCTGGCAGTGAGCACGGCAGTCGCTTTTGCGATAAAGGGAACCGGCGGCATCGAAGGAACTTTCGCTAGATCGGTCATCGCAAGAACAGTCGTCTTCATGGTCGTCGAGGTCGGCTACGCTTCGGCCTGCTTCCTCTCATCCATGTACGTCAGGCATTTGGGTGGCGCGATCGGCTTAAACCTCATGCTCATGATGGCGCTTAACATCGCGGCGCAGACCCTTATCGAACACAAGTGGGCGGAAAAGTACCTGAGAATGGTACCCGCAGGCCAGGCAATCTTCGTCATAGCGGACTTCAGCAACAAGAACGTCATTATGGCGCTCTCGTCAGCAGTCATCGCCTTCACGGCCGTGCTGGTCCTCTCTTACGTCAAATTCGGCAAAGAAGAGCTCAAGTGATGTAAAATATTCACAGCAAACAGCGAGGTCAACGACGATGCTTAATCTTCTGATAGCCGACGACGAGAAAGAAATAATCAGGCTTCTCAAAGTCTATCTTGACGCGAATGAATACAACGTCCTCGAGGCAAACGACGGGGCGCAGGCACTTTCTGTCCTGAACTCCGCTCCCGTCGACATAGCCGTCGTGGACGTCATGATGCCAAAAGTCGACGGCTACCAGCTCATAAAGAAGATCCGCGAAAGAAAGGACAAGTACATCCCGGTCATAATCATTTCGGCAAAGGTCGGCCTGTCCGACAGGATCTTCGGTATGGACGTAGGCGCGGACGACTACGTGACCAAGCCTTTCGAACCGCTCGAAGTCGTTGCAAAGATCAATGCCCAGAAAAGAAGGCTGGGCATGACTTCGCCCGCTTCAGCCTCCGAGGCAGTCACGGTCGGTGAAGTGACGCTCGACGTGGCAGAGTGCTGCGTCAAAAAGGGCGATGACGTCACTCCTCTCACCAAGGCGGAACTTAAGGTCTTGGAACTCTTGATGAGACAGCCGAAACGCGTTTTCACCAAAGAGCAGATCTACGAGACCGGCTGGTACGATCAGGAGACCGTTGACGACAACACGATCCGCGTCATCATCAGCCGCTTAAGGGACAAGGTCGGCGCGGAGCACATCAAGACGATAAGGGGCCTCGGGTACCGTTATGAAGAATAAGTCCGGCATGGCAAAGCTCAGGCTCAAAGTCGTCATCTGGTTCTGCGTGATCACATTTATAAACGGGATCCTTGATTCGTTATTAGATGCTGTCAGCGACAAGATTTCCTTTCTCGTTGAGACTAACGAAAAACTTGCAATTCCTGCAGTCTTCGGTTTCCTCTTCTTCAGGATCGCGCTTTTCTTACTTAGTGCCCTGATATTCTACATGCTGATCCGCAAAGAGATCCGCAAGGAAAGCGAGCGCCAGATCAGAGAGAACAATCTCCTCTACGCATCAGTCGCCCACGACTTGAAGACTCCGATCACTTCGATAAGCGGCTTTGCAAAAGCCCTTTCCGACGGCAAGATCCCCGACTCCGAGAAAGCCGAGATCTACGGCATAATCAGCAGCAAGTCAGACAACATGAACAGCCTCGTCGACGAGCTTTTCGAGTACTCGCAGCTGGGCACCGAAGAATATCAGCCAAAGCTTGAAAAGCTTGACGTCTGCGCCCTTCTCCGCGAGGTCGTCGCCGACAGTTACGGCTCGCTGGAAGTGCATTCGATCGAAGTTGAGATCGACATTCCTGAAACTTCAATTTGCGTTGACGCGGACCGCCGCGACCTTCGCCGCGCCCTCACCAATTTAGTGGCCAACACATACAAGCACAATCCCGACGGCATTAAGATGCTGGTCCGCGCCGCGTCGGACGGCGACCAATGCGTGATAACGATTGCCGATACCGGCGCTGAGATCCCCGACGGCGATGATGTTTTCGAGCCTTTCGTGACCGAGAATTCCTCAAGGACGCCCGGCCGCGGTACAGGCCTTGGCCTCGCCATTACGAAGCGCGTCATCGACAGGCACGGCGGGTCCATCGCTTTGTGCGCCATTGACGGCTACACAAAAGGCTTCGTCGTGAAGCTGAAATCAGCTTCTTAACAGAATTCCATCTTTCGCTCCATCTTTTGTCACAAAATGAGGAGGTTGCGTGGAATAGAGGGCCAAATGTGCGTCCATTCCATCATTCGCTCCATCTTTTGTTAAAAAATGAGGAGGTTGCGTGGAATGACGGCAGGGACACGCATACTCTTCTGTTCAGACCGTTTACCAGAGGCGCCGCAAACGCCCTTACATTCGTGCAATATATTAATTGATACGGGTACCCCAAATCCTTATAATTCGGAGGTTTGATCAAAGCGGTAATCAGAGGGGTACTTATGAACGAATTTAAGCCGAAGCTTTTCTCAGTGCTGAAGAACTATTCGGGTTCCCAGCTCGTTAAGGATATCGTGGCAGGAATAATCGTAGCGATAATCGCGCTGCCTTTGTCGATCGCACTTGCGATCGCCTCGGGCGTCACGCCTGAAGCGGGCATCTACACCGCGATCGTTGCGGGATTCATTGTGGCATTCTTGGGCGGAAGCCGCGTTCAGATCGCCGGCCCTACTGCTGCCTTTGCAACGATCGTTGCAGGCATCGTGCTGAAAGACGGCACGGAAGGCCTCATCGTCGCCTCCATCATGGCTGGCGTCATCCTCATCATCATGGGCTTCTGCAGATTCGGAAGCCTCCTCAAATACATCCCCGACCCGATCACGACCGGCTTCACCGCAGGCATCGCCGTGACTCTCTTAATCGGCCAGATCAAGGACTTCACGGGAATCTCATACCAGCACAGTGAAAAGCCGATCGAGACTGCCGAAAAGATCAAGGCCCTCATCGTGAATGGCTCTACGATCAACTGGCAGGCAGTCGGCATCGGTGCGCTCGCGCTCGTCATCCTCATCCTCAGCCAGATGTTCCTTAAGAAGATCCCCGGCTCGTTCATCGCGGTCATCGTTACCGCCGCAGTCGTTGAGATCTTTCACCTCGACGTCAACACGATCGGCAAACAGTTTGAAAACATCCAGGCGGGCCTTCCCCACCTTTCGATCACAGCTTCGATGTTCTCTTTCGAGACCATCAGCGCGCAGATTTCCAACGCCGTTACGATCGCGTTCCTCGCAGGCGTTGAGTCGCTCCTTTCAGCAGTCGTTGCGGACAGCATGATCGGTTCCAAGCACAGGCCAAACGCGGAACTTGTCGCACAGGGCGTTGGCAACATCGCATCCGCGTGCCTCGGAGGAATTCCCGCAACGGGCGCGATCGCAAGGACCGCGGCAAACATCAAGAACGGCGGAAGAACGCCTATTGCAGGCATGGTCCATTCCGTAACGCTGCTCCTCGTGGTCGTCTTTCTGATGCCTTACGCAAAGCTCATTCCGATGCCCTGCATCGCGGCTATCCTTTTCCAGGTCGCATACAACATGAGCGGCTGGAGAAGATTCGTAAACCAGGTCAAGAGCGCGCCCAAGAGCGACATTATCGTGCTGCTCCTCACGTTCGCGCTTACCGTCATCTTTGACCTCGTAGTCGCGATCGAAGTTGGCGTCATCCTTGCGGCAGTACTCTTCATGAAGAGGATGAGCGACGTTACTCAGGTCGCAGGCTGGAAGGATTTCGATCCCGAGAACGATCCCGACAGCATCGATCTCCGCGTACTCCCCAAGCACACCATCGTTTATGAGATAAACGGACCGATGTTCTTCGCGACTGCTGACAAGATCCTTCAGATCACGCCAAAGGAAGACACGAAGGCCCTGGTCCTCCGAATGAGGAGCGTCAGCGCCATTGACGCGACCGCAATGAGAAACCTCGAGATCCTTTTCGACAACTGCAGCAACAGGGGCGTGAAGCTCATCATGTCGCACGTCAACGAGCAGCCGATGAAGGTCATCCAGAAGGCGGGCTTCTACGACAAGGTCGGTGAAAAGAACTTCTGCGCGCACATCGACGACGCCCTTTCAAGAGCTCAGGAGATCGTTTCCGCCAAGGCGTAAACCGTTAATGTTCAAGGTTCTGGTTGGACAAATACGGGAACAGGATCGAAGAATAAAAATAATCCCGCGCGTACTGTATAATGAAGGCATCATTTGTGAAAGGCGGGGTGATCACCAATATGTCTGCTTTCATTACCATCGTTTGGTCATTGGCTTATCCGTTTCTGTACGGGCTCTTGATCTCAAGGCTCTTCGGCATCAAGAAGCCCCTCGACCAGTGGATCCTGGTCTGCCTTCAGATATCGTCATACGTCATCTCATTGGTACTCTTTGTTATGGCCGGCTGGTGCATCAACGAGAGCAACCTGACTGTCAACACTCAACTTGCCAACGCCGTTGCGGCCGTGCTCGCCTTCTACACTCCGATGTTCGTCTTCCACGGTCTGGTCTGGCAGTTCCTGTTAAGGGACAGAAAGCTCAACGGCTTCCTGATCTCCCTGATCTGCTGTTCGATCTTCGTGATCCCGATCATCATCGTCAGTTTTACAGGCAAATTCATCTTTTAAGGCACAAGATCCGTCCAAGCCATGCGAGCCCTCATACTGACGTTTGCGATATGCCTTCTGCTGACGGTGCTGCTCGAAGAAACGGCGGCGCTCATCATCGGAGTCAGAAAGGGCTTTGACCTTACGGTCATACTGTTTACGAACGTTCTGACAAACCCGATCGCCGTCCTTTCCTGCATGCTTTTTGAAGCATTTGCCTCCATACCGAAAGTGGCATGCGTAGTAGTCATTGAGGCAGTCGTTTTCATCACCGAAGCCCTGATCTACAGGAAAGCCCTTTACGCCAAGAAACCCTCACCGTTCATTCTGTCGCTGATACTCAACGGAGTTTCATTTCTCATAGGCACTCCGATCGCGGCAAAGATACTCGATCTCATCGCTTAAGGAAGGAGCCACATGACCATCAGGAGCAGGGCCACAAAGGCCGCGGCACTTTACTTCGTATTACACCTCTTAAACGAAGTGGTCTGCTACTTCATGCTCTACAGGATCTTCGAAGATCCGGTCTTCATAACGATGGTCGCGCTGATCTACAACTGCATCGCATTCGTCCCGCAATTCTTCTGGGGCGCTTTAAGGGATCTTTTCGCAAAGTTCAGGCCAGGGATATTCTCCGTTCCTTTGCTCCTATCGGGCTTTCTCATTTTCTTCCTGGGCGGCGCAAAAGGCCCCCTGTTCTGGACTTCCCTGGTACTGCTTTCGATCGGAAACGCACTCATCCACGTCGCGGGCGCGGAGCACACGATAAGGACTTCGGGGGGCGCTCTCACGCCTGTCGCGGTCTTCGTCAGCGGCGGTTCGTTCGGCGTCATCCTGGGCCAGGTCCTTGCCTCTACAAACATGTCCTTCTGGTGGATCGCGCTTCTTTGCGCACTTATGCTGCCGCTGGTCTTCATCGGTGAGGCTTTGTATAAGGACAACCCGAAAGAAAGCGACGACTGCTCGGACTTCAACTACGTGATCCCCGGCAGGAAGGCCATAGTCGTTATCCTCGCGGTCTTCTTCATCGTCGCCGTCAGGGCCCTTATCGGAAACGAGATCCCGCTCGCATGGAAAACGACTCTTACGCAGTCGGTACTCCTCTATGTGTTTATGGG
Organism: Clostridiales bacterium; assembly: GCA_017617935.1. Taxonomy (GTDB): domain Bacteria; phylum Bacillota; class Clostridia; order Saccharofermentanales; family Saccharofermentanaceae; genus Saccharofermentans. The sequence continues at coordinate 36,139 of JAFZVF010000008.1, forward strand.
CATCGGCAAGGCTTTGGGCGGCGTCCTGACCGACAAGATCGGCATGCGAAGGACCGCCTTCATCAGCATTATCGGCGCGCTTCCCTTCCTCATCCTGGGCAACAAGCTCATGGTCGTTTCGCTTATCGGCATCATGTTCTTCAGCATGACGACCGCGGTGACGATCGGCATGGCAGTCTCGGTCATGAAGATCGCGCCGGGAGCCGCGTTCGGCGTCACGACGATCGCGCTGTTCGTCGGCGCGACCATTTCCTGGTTTACGGGAGGCGGGAGCTTTTTGACGAACGTCATCATCATCGTGATAACTTCTGCAATATGTTTTCTAACGTCTATGTATATAATTAAACCGGAAAGAGAGGTAGCTTGACATGAATCCGAATATGTTCAATTTTGACGTTATGGGCGGCGGCAGCGGCGGCGCGGCAGCGTTATTGGCGCTTCTGGCGATGCTGGGCATCGTCATCGCGATAGTGGCCGTGGTCGGAATCGCAAGTACGGTCGTTCTCATTATCCTCATAAACAAAAAGAGGAAGCAGAACAAGGAAGAGGACGCCACGAAGGCGGCGGCAGCAGCCACCGGCGCACAGCAGACTCCTCCCGCGGGAGCTTAATAAACCAGGGCTTTTCCCAGATCATTTACCCTGCTCAAACAGGCACTTTTTCGTGCCTTTTTGTATTTTCCTGAAAAATATTTTCGAAAAAAGTGTGAAATCCCATATGCTGGTTCGTCTTATGGGTGAGTACTCAAAAATCGAAAAGGAAGGTTATTCGAAATGAATAATGAAGATGTATTGAGACTTTTCGATACGTATGCCGATGACGCGTTCCGCCTGGCATATTCGTATCTGGGCTCAAGACCTGATGCCGAAGACGTTGTTCAGGACGTATTCGTAAAGCTCATCAGATCCGATATCTCCATCTCTAAAGGAAAAGAAAAGTCATATATCCTTACTATGGTCGCCAACAGGTGCAAGGACTTCAAGAGGTCCGCAGACGTCGTCTACAACGCGCCTTTCGATGATGCGGTCGAGGTAGGGTCAGAAGAGAATTTTGATGAAGATGATACGGAAATGTATGCAGCAGTATCCGAACTTCCCGACAAACTCAGGGCTGCGGTCCATCTCCATTATTACGAAGGCTATTCCCTCAAAGAGATAGCCGACATCCTGGAGATAGCCCCATCCGCAGTATCGATGAGACTTACCAGGGCGAAGGAAATCCTTAAGAAACGTTTTACGGGAGGTAGCCGCTATGCAGGATGAATACGTAAAAGCTATCGAAAAGATAGAAATGGATAATGACAGGAAAATGGAAATGAGAAAAGCATTAGAACAGGAACTGGCTTCTTCCTCACCCAAGAAGCCCGCCAAGACAACACGCTTGTCCGGTGGTAAGAAAGCAGCGATCGCAGCTGCAGCAGTAGCAGTAACAATGACCGCGGTAATGTGCATCCCCACGACAAGGAGCGCCATCTACGCCGCAGCAAAGGCAATCTTCAACAAGCCGATCCCCGAAGGCGCGATCGACGAGTCCGCATATGAATCAAGCGCACGCGCAGAAAGAGTCATCCCTTCTGACATCCCGGATTACTCTTCACACGTCTCCGAAGTGGAGAAGCGCGACAAGGAAGAAGACGAGCACATGAAGAAGGTCACCGTCACAAAGCCCGACTACTTTAAGGACGACACGCTCAATGAACTCGCCAAGACCTATATGGAGCAGGGTTACAATATCATGATGCTCGAAAAGAATTGCGATCTGATCCACTATTTCGAGAACTTCAAGGAAGCGGAATGGTACACCGAAGGCTTCTGGGTCTCCTACCACATCGGCGATAATGCCACCGGTTATTCCGGCTACACGTTTGTGTTCAAAGCGACCGAAAAGCAGCTCCAGGGATATCTCGAGAATCAGCACTTAACGGTCAATATGGACAGGGAAGATCACAACCAGAAGAAAGTCAAATTCGGCGACTTCTGGAAGAAGAGCACTGACGCTGAAGGCAACGTCGTCTACAAGGCATCCTGGAAGGGACCTGAGCCTACAACAAAGCTCCTCCCTTCAGACAGAGCGCGCTTCACAAACTACGAGCTTACATATGACCCGACCTCACACATCGCAGTTTGCGTGATCGAAGACGGCGGCGGCATCGGCTGAATCGAAAAGCTGTTGATCTGACAACTTATTGCCCATGTGAAACGGCCCTCCGAAGATTCCTTCGGGGGGCTGTTTATTTCTGCTCCTTTTTGTGTGGTCAAATAGTGATAAAACCAAAAAGGCCTCTTACGTCAAATTCTTGTACTCTGCCACCACGCTTCCGTCTTCCCCGTTGACGACGATCCTGTAATCGCCCTTGGGGAGTTTCCCATAAAACGCGAGATTGAAATCGAGCTCAAGTTTTTTTCCTGCTGCCAGCGGAGCAGTGTTGGCAGGCAGCGTCGTGTATGCGTCATCTATGTTTGGGTCATGGTGAATGTAATACCAGTTGCCGTCTATCTTGACTTCCACGCGGACGAACAACGACTTGTCGCAAAACATCCATGTGCCGTCCCTTCCGTTCTCCAATTCGACCGTTACGACCGTACGGCCGTCGTCCACACGGATTCCTTTAACCGTTGCCTTGATGCCTTCAGCGAGCTTGTCCTCCGTAATATACGAGGGTGAAAGGCATTCAGTGTTCCATACGTTGTTCGCATGCATCAACGGACGGAAACACCTCAAAGACGAGATCTTTTCGGCTTCCGCGCTTCTCTTGCGGTCCTTTTCCCCGGCCTTCATGAACGGCCCAAAGTCAGGATTGCTCTTATAGACTTCACCCGAGGAAGTGATGAGGTAACCGTTGGACCATACCACGGTCTCAGCATTGCTCCCGTTTCCCTTTATGCTTATTGGAGTGATCTTCAAAGCGTAAATGGGATAGGTCAGTTTGTCCTTCGTCCAATCGTCCGCCTTTCTCCCCTGCCAAGAACAGACTTTCTTCAAAAGCTTTGCGTTAGTCTTTTGCGCCTCGAGCGAATTGTCCAGGGAGATCATTTCCACGGTCTTTCCGTCATAGGAATAAAAGTCGAACTCATACCAGTCTGCGCTTCCGCCTTTGAGCGACTCAAGCTCGGGGATGTTTCTGTATCCTTGAAGATGGACCACGAAAAGATACACGAAGAGTATGGTCAATGCAAAAATCAAGACCGTAAGGACGCGTTCGTAATTCTTTCTCCACTTTTCCTTGTTCACTTCAAGTTCTCAAAAACCGCATTGTAGTCGCCCTTGAAGACAAAGCCGTTCATGCCTGCTTTGCGGGCACCCGAAACGTTCTCTTCCCTGTCATCGACGAACAGGCATTCTTCAGCCACAAGACCGTATTTCGCAAGGAACGCCTGATAGATCTCAACTTCAGGCTTGAGCATTAGATAGTCGGAAGAAACGAACACGCCATTGAAAAATGAGAGCGGCAAAAACTTAGGAAAATACTCGTAGAAAAGGTCGCTCGCATTGGATAGGACGAAGACCCTGTAGCCGTCATTCTTCGCCTTCTCGCAAAACTCCCTTGCGCCGTCCAAAGGCTTCATGCAAACGTCCCAATGGTCCGCGCAGTTCCTCAAGGCCTCGTGAAATTTCGAGGGAACCCTGACCTTCACCAGGTCAAACCTGTCCTTGTCCTTTATGTCGCCCCTGTCGCCCATCCACCATTCGGGCCCTCCGAAGAGCTCTTCCCTGATGACCTTCTTCTCCTCTTCAGAAGAGCAAAAGGTATTCAGCACAAACTCCGGATTGAAGTCCAGAAGCACGTTTCCCATGTCCAATACGATGTTCTTTATCATGCGTCAGTTACTCTCTTCTTCAGCTGATATTTCGACCTTGCGCTTGACGAGCGAAGCCTTCAGAGCATTGAACTCCGTGCGCAGATTCATCATGTCGAGCTTGTAATTGGTGATCTCGTTCTTCAGATCATTCTGCTTTGCATAGAGTTCCTTTTCAGCCTTCCTGTCCAAGTTTGATCTGTCAAACTTTATCTCGGCGTTGTCTTTGGAATAATTGACGGCGTTTCTCGCGGTCTTGAGCTTCTGATCGAGATGGGCCCATTTGACGTAGATCGTGACGATCTTCTGCATGTCGAAGAAGAAGTCCTTGTGCTCTTCGCTTGAATGCTGAACGGCCTCGTCAGTCCTGGCGGTAAGGTGATCTTCCATGAACGGAAGCAGCTTGTCCTCTAAGTCGATGTCGTAAATGCTCTGCCATCTTCCTGCGCATAAGATCCTTCCGACGAGCGCCTCGAAATCCTGATTGTTGACCATGAGGAGGTGTAAGAACCTCTTGTCGGCTTCAGTGTAATCGGTTGCCTTAAGCGCGGTCCTCGCCTTTTTAAGAGGCTCGTTGAAGAACAGCGAAGTGCCGTAACCGACTCCGCAGAACTTGCACTCGTAAAGCCTCTTTTCCTTGTCTAGGATAAGCTGTCCGCCGCACTTCGCACATGTGACGGTCTTGGTGACGTCCACGAACGGATCGGGACCCGCTTCGACTTTTGCGGGCGCGGGCGGAGTGTAGCCGTTCACCGTGGGATCGAGCGCTTTGAGCTGCGCGAGTTTTTCATAGTACTTCACGCTGATTTCCCTAGCCTTCACAGTCAGCGTTTCAGCCTGTCTGTGCCCATAGGCGATGTGTCTCTCGCTCGGAGTGGCAAGCGTCTTTTTCTTATGTTCATAGTAGAAGTATCTGATGGTAAACACCGCCAAAGGACTCAGCGCGAGGACCAACAGAACTATAAACGGAGCAAGGTTTTCTTTTCCCGTTGAAGCGCTGATTAATATCGTGAAAAACACGGTGACCCATGCCACGTACGGAAACAATTGATAGAACGCCAGTTTGATCTGTTCGTTCTGTCTTTCCTTCCGCTCATCCACCCTTAATTCCATGTCCGCTATGCTCTGGAAACTCTTTCTGGCATCCTGGGTTGCTTCGCTTCTTTCCATCTTGGCGTTCTTATAGTCTTCCGCCAGCTTTAAGAGCTCTGACAGCCTGTTGAAGTAATCCGTTTCAGAACCGGCAGCCTGCGCGGCTTTGAGTGACGTCCTTGCAGCCTTGAAGTTGCAGCCCTTGGCCTTTTCTATGTCATCAAAAGCTTCAGCCGAGAGCATCTGGCCCGCTACGAGGATCATGCCCAAGAGAGCTTCAAAGTCACGGGGATTCTTCACGAGGAGCGTCTTGTAAATATCCCTGGCGGTGTCAAACTTACGCCTCCTGAGAGCCGCCTCAGCCTGCGCGATGATCTCTCCCCTGTGGAGGTCCACGACGCCGAATTCGTTGCCGCAGAAAGGACATGCGAACAATTCCATGCCTTCATCGAAATTGAGAATTCCTCCGCACTTGGAGCATGAATAACTGTTAAGCTTGGCCATGAAATCACCCCCCCCGTTCCATCTATCCCAAAACGCAGAAAAACAATCCCCGCGCGGATATATTATATCATCTGCCTTAGAAGTATCATATAATAAGCATTAGGTAATAAATAATGATTGACGGTTTTAGCGCACAACTGACTGCCCTTTTGGTCGAATCGGTACTCTGCTTTGTACTGACGCCGATGTATGCGCTGAGCAAGGACCCGCTCAAGGTAAGGAAATCCGTCATCGTCCTGTTGAACCTCTCGTGCGGCCTGATGCTCCTTTGCGAGTATCTCTTCTACATCTTCAAGGGAAGCACGACTCCGCTCACCATAGCGATAATGCAGGTGGTCAACGCAGGCGTTTACTACCTCATCGTGCTGATGCTCCTGTTCTACGCGATGCTCGTTTACACGAGGCTTTTCAAGCGTTTCGACTTCAAGCCCGACATGCCCTGCAGGATACGTCTGATCGCAGTCTGCGTGATCGTCTTCACAGGTCTGACTCTCGTCACCATTTCGCAGTTCACGGGCATCTACTACTCGTTTGACGCCAACAACGTTTACCAGAGGGGCCCGCTCTTCTGGCTGGCCGCGGTCCTCCCCACTTTGGGCGCGGTCCTCGTCGAATCGGTGATAATCGAAAACCGCGAAAAGCTGACGGTCCCCCAGCGCCTGGTCCTCGTGTCCTACCTGATACTTCCGATCATCGGAGAAGTGATCCAGGTATGCTTCCTCGGCAGCTCGCTGATGAACATCTGCATGGGCCTTTCAGTACTCATGATGTTCTTTGAGAACATCGTCCACAAGGAAAGGGAGCTCGTCGTGGCTACCAGAACGGAAGCAAGGACGGGCCTTGCAAACGAGCTCGCATGCATCGAATGGGTGAATTCCAAGCGCGGCGACGACGACCTCAAAAGATACGTGGCGGTGTTCTTTGACCTTAGAAAGTTCTCCGACGTCAACCGCGCCTTCGGCATAATGAACGGAAACAGGATCCTCGCAAACTACAGCTTGATCCTGCAAAACATGATCGAGAAGGACGAGATCCTCGGAAGGCAGTTCGGCAACCAGTTCCTGGCCATCCTAAAGGACCGCAACCTCGATGAATTCCTGCGCGCATTGAGCGGCGTGGAAGTCCCCTTCATCGACAGCGAGACCGGCAACGAAAACAAGGTCACGCTCTCCGCAAGGGCAGGCGTCTACAAGTTCGACAGGTTCGATCTTGACGGTGAGGACATCCTCGTTTTCGCGGCCCAGGCCCTTGTCGAGGCAAAGGCGAAAAACAGCGATGACGTCATCTGGCTGACGCAGGAAATGCTCGACAGCGTATCAGACCACAAGAAGCTCGAAAGCGAGATCAAGACGGGCCTTCGCAACAACGAATTCAAGCCCTTCTATCAGCCCAAGGTCAATTCCCGCACGGGCAAGATGTGCGGCATAGAGGCCCTCTCCCGCTGGGTCCACGACGGCAAGACCATCCCGCCCGGAGCGTTCATCCACATCATGGAGGCAAACGACACCATCCGCTTCCTGGACATGCACATCCTGAGATGCGTCTGCGAGGACGTTGCGGAATGGCTCAAGGAAGGCATAGAGATACCCGTCATCTCGGTCAACTTCTCAAGAAGAAACCTCGCGGTTCCCGATCTTGCGAAAAAGATCGACTCCGTCGTCAGGACTTCGAAGATACCGAAGGACCTCATCGAGATAGAAGTCACGGAGACCGTCGACGAGTTTTCGATCGGCGTTTTGAGCGACTTTGTCGACGAGCTCCACAAGTTAGGTTACAAGGTCTCCATCGACGATTTCGGAAGCGCGAGCTCATCCCTCACGCTCCTCCGCGAGATTGCTTTTGACACGCTCAAGATCGACAAGGGCTTCGTCGACAACTCTAAGGAAAGGGACCTCGCGATCCTCTCTTACATAATCAGGCTCGCCAAGGAGATCAAGACCGACATAGTAGTCGAAGGCGTTGAGCAGAAGACCCAGGTCGACGTGCTCGACAAGCTCGGCGTTGACGTGATCCAGGGCTTCTTCTATGACAGGCCGCTCTCCAAAGACGAAATAACCGCAAGGCTCAAGTCACCTTTTTACACATGAACGAAAAAGACACCGGGATCACAACAAACGGCTTCCTCCTGCTGTCGCGCTACCGCGGCGCGATAATGGGCATGGCCGCGATAATGATATTCGTTTTCCACGCGTGGATATCCACCATTCCTGCTAATTCCACAGGCGCCGTCTCGTTCCTCCATGACGCAGAGGTCTTCATCAGGAGGGTGAGCTATTTCGGAGTCGATATCTTTATGCTGATGTCCGGAATGGGCCTTACGTACGCGATCAAGAAGGACAAGCTTCCAAGGTTCTACTACAGGCGCATCAGAAGGATCTACCTTCCTTATCTGGTGGCGGTCCTGACCAGCACGGTCATCAACAAATGGACCTTCATGACCTTCTTAGGCCACGCCACGGGCTACATCTTCTACATGGAGCACGCAAATGCCTACTGCTGGTTCGTCCCCGCGATAATCACTTTCTACGTCTTCTTCCCGCTCTACTACAAATTCTTCTCCAAGGCGAAGAACAAGTTCGTCTTCACGACCATCGCAGTCCTTGCCTGGCTCCTTTTGTCGATCCTTTTGAGCGGAACCTTACGCATCGACCTCTACGGCTTCACGAACAGGATCCCGGTATTCATCATCGGCATCTACTTCGGCGAACTCGCACAGAAAAAGGACCAGATCGTCTTCAAAGGCTGGCATTACCTTCTCCTGCTCGTCACAATGGTGATCGGCCTTTTCCTCTACTACGTTTACGTCTTCCTCAAGTTCGAGTTCATTCTTCCCGAAGGAAAGCTCTTCATCCCCAACGTCCTCATGTCCGTAAGCCTCTCGCTCCTCGTCGCAAAGCTCCTGGACGTATTGGAGCGCCGCGTCTCAAAGCTCGGAAAGATCGTCAACAAGGTCTTGGGCTTTTATGGAAAGTTTTCACTCGAGCTGTATCTGGTTTATGTATGCCTTCTCGTTCCGTTTTTCGGAAAGTTCGTCATGTGGCTCGCCAAGTTCAAGTTGAAGGCCCTGCCGGTCAACCTCATCGTATTCATCCTCTCTTCAGCTATAGCCTGGCTCTCTTCCCTTGCGTTCAACTGCTTCTGGAAACTCGTCGAGCTGCCGTTTAAGAAAAAAGAGGCTGAAGCGAAATGATTCGTCGTCCTGGAACTTAAACTACCGTACCCTTCAGATCGGACGCGAGCTTGCCGTATCTTTCGACCAGCTCGCCGTGCTTTTCCCTTATAACGGCGACGTCCTCGCCTTCGGCTGCCTTCTCGAGCGTCCTTGCAAGCTCGGAAAGCTCCGCCGCGCCTATCGAGCGCAGGTTGCTCTTCAATGCGTGGACGTGGATCTGGTAGTTCTTCCAGTCCTCATTGTCGTAGCATTCGTTTAAGGTCTTTTCCTTATCGGGTTGAGCAGATGCAAATTCACGAAGCATCTCAAGGTAGAATGGGACGTCGTTTGCGCAGAACTTGACGCCTTCATCTGTGTTGAGGCCTGCCTTCCTTGCGTTCTCCATCGCTTCCGCTTCGTCTGCGATGCCGCCGGTTCCGCCGCTGCTCTCAGGCGCGAACTCAAGGATGTCGCCGTCCTCCTCGACTTCCACAACTGAAGCCGTGGCGGGGCTCTTCTCCTCGTGAGGCAGGTACTTGTCGAGCATCGCGGCCAGCTGATCAAGTTCGACGGGCTTGGAAAGATAGTCGTTGAAGGTCGCATCCAAATAGAGCTTTTTTGCACCGACGATCGCGTTCGCGGTGAGGGCGATCATGATCGTCTTCTTCGGAACGAGGTTCTTTTCGCGGAGCTTTGCGAGCGTCTCAATGCCGTCCATTTCGGGCATCATGTGATCCATGAAGACGATGTCGTACTCCTTCTTCCTCATGCGTGAGATCGCGCCCGCGCCCGAGGATTCCGCATCGGGGATTATCTGGAAGAGGCCTAAGAGGTTGCGGATAACCTTGAGGTTCATGTTGTTGTCGTCCACGACAAGGATCTTCGCCTTCGGATAGGCGGCCTCGGGAGTGATCACGTCGGAGTCAGATTTAGCCTTGTGTGCCTTTTCGGTCTGCTCCATCGGCGTGTCGTTGATGACCTTCTGGTCAAGGCAGAAGTTGAAGTTGGATCCTTCGCCGTAAGTGCTCTTGACCTCCAGTTTGCTGTTCATCATCTCAAGCAGCTTGGTCGTGATGGCAAGGCCCAGACCCGTGCCCTCAATCGTTCTGTTGTCCAGTTCCTGAAGTCTCTCAAACGAGGTGAAAAGCTTCGGCAGATCGTCTTCGTGGATGCCGATGCCGGTGTCGATTACCTGGACGAAGAGCGTTATGTTGTCGCCCTCTCTTGCCTTGACGCTGACGTCGAGGGTGACGGATCCCTTCTTCGTGTATTTGACCGCATTCGTCAGGAGGTTGATTATGACCTGGCTGATGCGCATGTCGTCGCCGAAAAGCTCTGCCGGAAGGTCCTTGTCGATATTGACGTTGAACTTGAGGCCCTTGTCCTTTGCGCGCTGCTCGACCGATATCCTGAGGTTTTCGATAAGGTCGGCGGTCTCGTATTTAACGGGCAGGAGCTCCATCTTTCCGTCTTCGATCTTCGACAGGTCAAGGATGCTGTTGATGAGCACGAGGAGCGTTTTTCCGGCCTTCTTGATGTTGTGCGAATACTCCATGATCTCCTTGTCGTTCGCCTTGTGTAAGATCATCTCGTTCATGCCCAGAACGGCGTTGATCGGCGTTCTGATCTCGTGGGACATCTGCGCAAGGAAGCGGCTCTTCGCCTGGTTCGCAAGCCTCTCGGTCTCTGCAAGGTGAAGGCTCTCCTGCTCGTGCTGCGTCTTTTCCTGGATGCTGTTCGTCAGGTACTTGAGGACCGAGGTGAACGCCATCAGGGCCATAGAACGGGGCAGAACGAAAAACAGCGCCAAAAGGAAATAATTCGAGTTGATCTCAAACTCGCCACTGGAAAGCCTTGCCGCTTCCTTGGCCCTCGTAGAGGTCGTTAGGACCATCATGTTCGCGTCGCAAAGGCCGACCGTATAGCCGGCCAGGACGGAACCGAAAAGGCCGACGCACACGAGCGCAAAGGTGTATCTGACGTATCTCGTCTTGCCGTAAAGGATCGCGCAGATCATCGGGAAGACCATGAAAAGGGTCACGTGATATGAGAGGTACATGTTGACGTAGGTGATCATGCCGACGAAGAGGAAGAGCATGAGATAATTGGATATGGTCTTTTCATAACCCAGCGTGAACTTGACCAGGAATGCGCACGCTACGAAGATCAATACTCCGACAAGCGAGCGGTCAACGATCGGCTGATCGATGATGAATATCTTCAAAACGTTGAGCGTCCAGCAGGTAACCATGACGATCAGGGAAACGCACATGCACTTGAGCGTGTATTTATTGGCCTTCAGATAATCAGCTGTAATGTCCATGCCTTCCTCCTTAGCGATGGGAAATCAACATGTCTCTTTCTTTTTCCTGAACAACAATTTCTGAATGAGCTCGGTCAGCTTCTGTTCGCCGACGCCCGCAAGAACGGTCGCAATAATGACGGCCAAAGCGTAAACGAGAAGGTTGTACTTGCCCGCCTTGATGGGCGAGCTGTCGGTCTGAAGGAACCTGAATGCGGTTATCGCGGCCAGGTTCATGAGATAAGTGTGGAGCGAATACTTGCCGAAGAAGCGGGTCACGGGATTGCTCACGTGATACTTCATCATGAAAACGATAATCGTGAGTCCCAGGACGAGGAACAAAGGCACTTGGCAAAAGTAGGTCTTGACCTTGTCGCCTACGCCGGGGCCCTTGCCGGAGAACTCGGTCCAGTATCCGAATACGGCCTGGCCTATCGAGGAAATGCCGTAGAATATCATTGTGATTATGAGGAGCACGTGGAACTTGACGGCATACGCCTTCTGGAAGAAGCCCGCGATCTGCTTTTCATAGCTTGCGAAAAGGAGGCCCGTGAAGAATGCGGGCGCGGAATTGACCCACCATTCTCCGCTGAACCAGAGGGTCATCTGACCCTGCCACCACTTGGCCTTGTTCGGATCCGTCATCAGCCACCAGTTGTTCTTTCCGGACCACCACGCGAAGTGTCCGTTGTAGCAGAAGAGAAGGCCCAGTCCGATGATGAAGACGAGCATTACCGCAAGGCACGCGGGGCGCTTTTTAATGAAGCGGAAGCACAGGTAAAAAGCGAGATAGAGGAACGCGAGAACGATCGGGAACCACGCGTACGTGTTCATCATGGTAAGGCCCAGACAGTTGAAGATCCAGCGCTCCTTCGGGAACTTGATCCCGCCCGCGAGCATGAGGAGCCCATACACTAAAACATTGACGTAGAAAGGAACGACGACCGTCTTTACGAGCCTGTTCTTAATGAATCCCTTGAGGTAGTCCTTCTTGGTATCCAGGCTCTTGATGAGGCCGTAGCCCGAGCAGAAAAAGAAGATAGCGACGAAGTATGCGCCAGCGTTTACGAACATGGGCATGACGTTCTTCGCCTTGAAAACGTCTTCCTGCGAGATGTGGTGGAGGATGACTCCGATCGCCGCAAAGCCGCGCAGCGACTTCATCGTCTCGAGGCTCGCGTAATCGTCGTTGAATTCATTTTTCCTGCCGAATTTGTTTTTTCCGCCCCAGATGAACAGGATCAGATACAAATAAAAAACGATTTGGTCCACGAAGAACCATACGCTAAAACCACCGAAGCTCCCCTGCATAATCCCCCCGCGCAAACAGCGTGATCGTGGCGTTTCCACCACGATCATTATACATCAAGTCCAATTGATTTTTGGGGGTCCGCTGAGGGGTCAGCGCAGCTGGCAGCTCTGCTCTTCCTTGGCTGCGTTTTCCCTGATCTTCCTGCAGCGCGGATCGTTCCAGATCTTCTTCCACTTGTCGGTAAGAACGTTGCCCAGAGGCTCGTCTGAAAGCCAGCTCTGGCAAGGCACGACGTTGCCTGAAGGAGTGATCGCCATGTTGCTAAGGCACGCTCCGCATGAAGGAACGTCCAGGCCCATTTCGGCAAGGCGCTCCTGGCTCACGAGTCCCGGCGAAGTGAAGCTGATCTCCATGTCGTTCGCGTATGCGTATCGGACGGCGTCACGGAGCGACTCATAGAGCTCCTCGCCTTCGATCCTCAGTTCTTCGGATTCCTTTTCCTTCGCGTTTCCGGTAAGAATCAGGCCCGAGCACGTCACATAGGTAATGCCCAGATCATGCAGGAACTCCAGGGTCTTCTTGTAATCCTTGTTGAGCCTGCAGATCGGAGTGTTAATGCTCATGTTGATGCCCGCGGCGATGGCGTTCTTAATGCCTGCGAGGGTCTTGCCGTAGTTGGGCGCGCCGACGAGCCTGTTGTGTATCTCCTCGTCGCACGAATAGAAGGTGACCTGCAGATTGTCGAGCTCAGCCTTCCTGAGCTCCTTGCAGTATTCCTCAGTGAGGTTCACGCCGTTGGTGTTGAGGCGCGTGATGAACCAGCGCGCTTCCTTTATGAGCTCCGGAACGTCCTTTCTCATGGTCGGTTCGCCACCCGTGAAGGTCACCTGCGACACCTTCTGCTTTCGCAGTATCTTGATAATCTTCTTCCAGTCGTCAGTCGAAAGCTCCTTTTCCTCAGCGCACTTCTGATCCGCCGCGTAGCAGTGCACGCACTTCTGGTTGCAGTTCCACCTGCCGTCCTTGCTCATCGAGGAGACCAGGAGATCCATCCTGTGCGGCGCGGTCATGTATTGCGCATACTCGCCTATCGACATCGTTTCGCAGCCGTCATCGACCGCCTCGCCCTTGGCGACGGCCTCAAACAGACCTATGTAGTAGTAGAGGTCGTCTTTTAAGACCTCGTCCTTTACCCTAGGGAAAACCTTTTTCACGCCCTTGAAGGTCTTGGCGATTATCTCTTCAAGATCCTTGTCGCTCATAGCCTTGTCGCCGAAATCATTGACGTTCTTAACGTATTCGGTCAAGAGGATCGCGCCCGACTCGTTGATCGGAAGTATCTCGGATCCGTTGATTATCACCAGCGTCTTCGCTATCTTGAACGGCGTGAACTTTGGCGGGATCATGTGCATCCTGATGACGCCGGGGCCGTCCGGATTCCATGTGGTGTGTATTACCTGGTTCCAGTTCTTCAGCTCATAAAGTTTCTGATTCAGCATCTTTTGCACCGCTCCTTAAGACTTTTCTGAGCCTCTTTGAAGAGACCTTGGTACCGTAGAAATCCTTCTTCGAACAGCCGGCCCTTCCGCCGCCCGCGCAGGCACAGGCGCATGCACAAGCGCACGCGCAGCCGCCTCCGTGGTAATGACCGCCACCGCCGTGACCGTAATAGGCGTCACCGTATTTGATCCTTACGATGATCGCGAATATCACGAACGCTATCCCAAAGAATATCTGTCCGTTGAGCTTGAAAAACTCATCCCAGTGGCTGACGTTCTTAGTGGTGAAGTTATAGGATTCCGGTGCGTATCCGACCTTGAAAAAGACCTTCTGGTTCGAACTTAACGAACCCGACTTGTAATAGTACTGGCCGTTCAGCGCCTCATTGCACTTGGCGACTTTTGTCGCGTCCCACTTTATCTCATACCTGTCCACTGGAATGTACGTAAACCACCCCGGCGTGAAGTCGTAAACGTAAAGCCTGTCCCAGTTTTCCTGGTCATTGAGCATGTTAATGGTGGTGACGTTGGTCTTGCTTGAATTCGGCCTCTTGAAGAGATTGTGCTGCGTGAAGCCGAAGCTGAAATGGATGACCTCTCCGGCCATGTACTCCTTTTTGAAATCGACTCTCGCATAAGTTCCTTTGTCGGAATAGTACTTGACGGACTTTATGGTGTCAGGCGTCAGCGAACGGAAGTTATCGGCATTCGAATTCGGGATTCCGATCTTGACCCACGAAACGCCGCCGTTCTTGCTGTCCAGGACCTTCCAGTCGATCGTGTAAGTAAACTGGACCGAACCCGTATCCAGAAGATGCGCTTCGATTCCGTAATAAAGGATCTCGTCCTGTCCATAAGAAGCCGCACTACTCTTCTGCGGCACCGCGAAAACGGTCAGCACCGCCAAAAGCAACATCGCCGCTATGGCCCTCGTCTTTGTAAATACACCCTTCATTTTTTTCCTCTTTTACCCTTATCCATACCCGTACCATTTACGGGCCAAACACATTATATCAAAAAAGAACCAACCCCACGAAGGGAGCCGGTGTGCTAACATAACCTCAATACACATGGTAACGGGGGATCTGACATGAAGGTTTTAAGAAAATGCATTTCAGTACTGATCACAGTCTTGTTTGCCGTCAGCATGACGGGCTGCAAGAACTTTGGCAACAAATCCACCATAGACAAAGTCGAGCGAAGCCTTATGAGCTGCGGCGCCAAGGAAGTTCGGACGTATTCCGAACTCCTCAATACCAGTCTGCAACTGAAAACCAGTCCAAAGGCCGCTTCTTATTATTTCTGTGAATACGAAGAAGCGAAAAACCGCTTTTCCAAAGCATTCAATGAAAGTCAGAAACTCCCCAAATATGAGCCTGTCGGTTTCATTGCAGCCTTCGTTGCCGAGCAGAACAAAGCAGGCGTTGATACAACCTCCGTCCATTCGGCTGAGTTTCGGACCGAGAATGAAGCCAAACGGACGTACGAGCAGACTGCCAAGGAACTCATGATGAAAAAAGACGATGGGGAACAAGTCGAGGACGAGACCTGTTCCTACACCCTAACGTACATAAAGGACGTAAATTCGATAACCGTCAAAGGCGTGTACGTTACGGGCACGAACGTGACCAAGATTGAAGCCACCGTCCACAGTAACGACGTCAATGAATTCCTGGAACAATTCTGCCAAAAGATGAAATGGGTATCACCAGCGTCGATAGTTCCGACTGAAGAATGACGTGAGAAAAGCCCCGCAGGCATAACGCCTGCAGGGCCGATGTACAGCTTACCCGGTCGGGTGACAATTCAGATTACAGCTTATCGAAATTGATGTGGTCGACAAATTCCTGGAGCTGAGCCTTTGTATACTTTAAGGGTTTACCAAACTCATCCTCGTTCTCGCAGAGATTAATGGCTACAAATCCCTTGGGAGTATTGGCGAGAACAACGCCGTTCTGGCTGGTGCTTCTATTCAGAGCGATGGAAACTTCAACTCCGCACTTTGTCTTATAAGTCCACTGATCGTAAGAACTGATGTCTCCGACGTTG
>JAFZVF010000090.1 GCA_017617935.1 Clostridiales bacterium
GAGATCCGCGAGGGCAAGTCAAAGTACCAGTTCATCGAGATCATGGGCTGCCCGGGCGGCTGCATCAACGGCGGCGGCCAGCCTTACGTCCGTCCTTGCTTCATGCCTAACGAGGCAGACGACATCCTCGACACTTACAAGGAGAAGAGAGCAAACGCACTCTATTCCGAGGACGAGCGTCAGGTACTCCGTCAGTCTCACAACAATCCCCAGATCATCGAACTCTACGAGAAGTATCTGGGCGAGCCCAACTCTCACAAGGCTCACGAGCTCCTGCACACAACGTATGCTGCAAGAGAAGGCTTCAACGAAGTAAAGAAGTAATTTCGTTCTGACAAAACAAACAGCAAAGGAGCTGCCTTTCGGGGCAGCTCCTTTTTTGTGTTCACGAAAAGGGACACGAAACTGGTCGTGAACCTATGCAATGCTGTACTCGATGTGTACCTAAAAGTGTCACAAAATCTGCAAAAATCAGCACACAAATAAGCAAACCGAGGCTGGTTTGCCGAAAAGTGTACCTAAAAAGGGGAAAATCGGGACACTTTTAGTGACACCCGTGGTCGCCGCCTTTATCAGAACGGGTACACCAATGGCTAATGGACCGGACGCCCAGGGGGAAATTATTTAACGAAATCAACAATACCAACCGCTTGAAAAAAGGGGTGCCGTTTAATAATATTTAAAAAACTTTAGTTTACTATAGCGTTTGTCAGTCTCAGAGGGTGGACATTGATGAAGACCATACAGAGCAAGCTTATTTTCGTCGTTTTTCTTATCATCACCGTCGTCATCGTGGCGTTCGTTCTTACATCGACCATGAGGACGAATGCGATCCTGAACGATGACTCCCAGAACATCCTCAAATCAGCGGCTGATTACAATGCGAACATCATCGACGACAATTTCAGATCTACCGAGCAGTCGGTCGGCACGGTCTACAACTATGCGTTGAAGAGGGCGGAGACCTACACTTCCTTCCTTAAGGACAAGGAAGTCCGCGACAACTACACGTACGACGTTTCCGAGCTCGGTAAGAGCATCGCGGAGAACACCAGGGGC
The DNA here is from genome assembly GCA_017617935.1 of Clostridiales bacterium. GTDB lineage: Bacteria > Bacillota > Clostridia > Saccharofermentanales > Saccharofermentanaceae > Saccharofermentans. The sequence goes on from JAFZVF010000090.1 coordinate 1,060, forward strand.
GCTATGGCCGTTTACCTCAGGTACAACCCTGACGACTACGGTCCGACGGCGGGCTTCTGGTACACGATCAACCTCTCAGACAACTCATGGCAGCCTTCTGTTCCGACGGACATGAGCCTTTACGACAAGGATGACTTAGAGCACGTCGGCTGGTACTACATCCCCGTGGCGACAGGAAAGCCCATGTGGATGGACCCTTACTACAACGCGAACCTGGGCGTTGACATGATCTCCTACATCATCCCGTATTTCTATGACGAATACACTGTGGGCATCATCGGAATGGACATTTCCATGGACCTTCTCAAGGAATCCGTTTCCAAGGTTTCGGTCTATGAGACTGGCCGCGCCTTCCTGATCGACAAGAAGGGCAACGTCATCTATCACGAAGACATGCCGAAGGGCAGGGATCATGTGGATCTCGCAGAGGAAGATCAGAAGTACTTCGAGGACATATTGAAGCTTAACGTCAACGAGGTCACGGTCGCCAAGTCAAGAGACGGCAAGGAGATCAAGATCGTATTGAAGGAGCTCAAGAACGGCATGATCCTGGGAGTCTATGCTCCGAGCGAAGAGATCAATGCGCCGAGAAAGAACCTCCAGATGCAGATGCTCGTCATCTCGATCGTCATTTTTGGAATCGCGATCTTGAGTACGATGCTTTGGGTTCGTTCCATCACCAGTCCTCTGAAGAAGATGACGCGCGTTGCCGAGCACTATGCGGACGGCGATTACAGCGAGCAGATGAGCGTCAAGAGCGAGGACGAGATCGGAGTACTGTCACGAAGCCTTCAGACGATGTCGACTTCGCTTCAGCAGCAGATCAGGCTCGCGGATTCCGCAAACAAGGCGAAGAGCGACTTCCTTGCGAACATGTCGCACGAGATCCGTACGCCTATCAACACGATCCTCGGCATGAACGAGATGATCCTTCACGAGGCCGAAGACGACAAGATCCTGGACTATTCGTCAAACATTCAGGTTGCGGGCAAGACTCTTTTGTCGCTGGTCAACACGATCCTTGACTTCTCTAAGATCGAGGACGGCAAGATGGAGATCATTCCGGTGAACTATGGAACTGCTTCCGTCATCAACAACGTCGTCATTTCGATAATGGAGCGCGCGAAGTCCAAGAACCTTGAGTTCACGGCGGACATCGACGAGAACCTGCCATCCATAATGTGCGGCGACGACATCCGCATCACGCAGATAATCCTGAACCTCTTAACGAACGCGGTTAAGTACACGGAGAGGGGCTCTGTCGTGCTTACGATCCGCGAGGATTCGCGCCTGAACGATGAGATAAACCTTTTCATATCCGTCAAGGATACGGGCATCGGCATCAAGGCGGAAGACCTGAGCAAGCTTTTCGAATCCTTTGAGCGTATCGAGGAGAAGCGCAACCGTAACATTGAGGGCACCGGCCTTGGAATGGCGATCGTTAACCGCCTCCTTGCCATGATGGGCAGCCGCTTAGACGTTCAGAGCACTTACGGAAAAGGCTCCGAATTCTCGTTCATCCTCAATCAGAAGATCGTTGACGAGCGCCCGATCGGAAACTACACCGAGCGCCTCCACAGAGTCTCGAGCGCCGCATCGTCCAAGACGCGTTTCCACGCAAAGGGCGCGGACATTCTCGTAGTCGACGACAACGAAATGAACCTCAAGGTCGCAAGGAACCTGATGAGCCTGGACGGCATCGTTCCGGACATCGCAAACTCAGGCGCTGACGCGATCGAGATGATCAAGGGCAAGCATTACCACATCGTATTTTTAGATCACATGATGCCCAAGATGGACGGAATCGAGACGCTGCAGAAGCTCAAAGACCAGGAGATCCTGCCGTCCGACACGACGGTGATCGCCCTTACCGCGAACGCGATCGTCGGTGCAAAGGACACTTATCTCAATGCGGGATTTGACGATTACCTCTCCAAGCCCATCGACCTTTCAAAGCTTGAAGAACTGCTGATCAAGTACCTGCCTTCAGGCATCGTAGAGACCGTTGAAACGCCTGAAGCCGCTGAAGATGACGATGACGAGATCCTGGTATTTGAGCCCGGTTCGGACGGCGAGGGCGTTTCTGAAAAGAAGGCAAAGAAGCAGAATCCCGTTCAGGAACTGGCCGGACTTGGCTTTAACACGAAGGCCGGAATAGGCTACTGCGCGGGCGACGAGGACTTCTATCTTGAGATGCTCGGCACTTTCGCCGAGGAATGGGAAGAGAAGTCCAAGGCGATAAAGGAAGACTATGAAAAGACTGACGTTGCCGACTATCAGATCCGCGTGCACGCCCTGAAGAGCACTGCCAAGACCATCGGTGCGGACGAGCTTTCCGCCAAGGCTTTGGAACAGGAACAGGCGGCAAAGGCGGGCGACATCGCGGCAATCGACAGGGGCGTAAATCCCTTGCTTGATCTGTATTCGGACACGGTCGCTCACATAAAGCGCGTGACCGGACAGGGTTGATGATATAATAAAATAGACGGTAAAGCCGTTTGGAATGCGGCTTTGAGTATTGGGATAAGGAGATAAAGATTATGAGATGTCCGTTTTGTGGAGCCGAAAACGACGGCAGGTTCTGCACTAATTGCGGAACAAAGATCCCTGTGGAAGAGGCAGCGACCGTAGCTTCTGAAATGCCCGCCACTACCGTGGAGGGGTACGTACCGATCAGGCCTACAATGCCTCAGCCGGAATTTAATTCCGACGAGCCGCAGGAACCATACGTTCCGATACAGCCCGTCTATGCGACGCCCATCACGCAGCCCGTGCAAAAGCGCGTCAAGAGCAACGGATGGTGCTCTTCCGGCCTCATCCTTTCGATAGCCGGATGGTTCTGTTTGGGCATTTTAAGCCCGTTCGGATTCATCTGCTCGTTGATCGGTCTGTTCGATTCCGCTCGCAAGCATCAGCCAGGCAGGGGCAAGGCGATCGCAGGCCTCATTTTGTCAGGCATCGTCATCTTCAGTTTGGGAACCATGCTGTTCATCAGCTGGGGCGACCTCAAGAAAGCGATCGACAACGGTGAGATCTACAGTCCGATGGATATAATCAACATCATGGATGAAGCTACGGAAAAGAAGGAGAACTCTTTAAAAGCGAAGAAGGTGAAGGAGGTCACGGATAAGACCTGGATTGAAACGGGCCGCGGCACCTGCCTTGTCTTCGAGGACGCCAATTCGTTCAAGTATTATCAGAACAGCCTCTTCATGGATGACAACTATTATACGGGCACTTACACCATATTTTCTGGCAAGGAAGCATACAATAGGCTGACCGTAACCTATAAGAGACAAGGCGTGACCAAGAAGACGCTCAATGAGATGTTCGATAAGGAAAAAGGACTCACCGTCAAAGATGATCTCATTTGCGTAGTCCTGTCGTACCAGACTTTCACTTCGGAAGGGAAGGAAACAAAGAACATTGTTCAGACGGTCAACTACGGCTACATAGACAAGAAGACAAACGAACTGCATCTTGTAAAAGCTGACGACCGCATTGAATACGTGTTTGCAGCAAAGGAATGAGGAAGATCACTTCCTGACCGCATGCTCCAGATTGAAACGGACGTACTCTTTGACGCTGTCTCTGATCTGATATTTATCATCGTCTAGGATTTCCAAGATCTTTTTGGCGTTAGCTTCCGTTGTGCCTGAATAGGCGTACGTGCGCTTCCAGGCAAGGGCAAGCCTGACCGTTTCGCGGACCTTTTCATCTTCATGGGAATACAGCATTAGAGCATAGGGAACGCGGTCCCAGTATGCTTCGTGCGAGAGCCTGTAGGCAAGCTTTACTTTGAGAAGTTCAGAATCCGTCTTTTCGATAAGCTCATAGATCTGCTCTGCGCCATACCTAATATGGAATCTGGTTATCTCTCTGAATGATTGTATTGCCACGTTCTGGCGATTGTCCTGAAGGTATTTCCAGAATACTTCGCTGAAGTTTTCGCCGCCCAAGTTGCCCAACGCGTGGAGCGTGATCTTTACCGTAGACGCATCGGGATCTTCAAGGAAAGGCATTATATGCGCAGCGTCTTCAATCCTTCCCGTCTCGCCCAGGCCTGCGATGCATGCCTTTTTGTCGGATGAATCGAAGCGCCCCAGATAGTAAGCGCGGCAGTCGAAGTCCTCGTGCTTTTTGAGAATGAAACGGGCCAGTTCGCGGATGGGCGTGGAGGGCGATAAGAGCTTGTCTTCAAGGCCCGGCCAGGAATTGCCGGTGAGCTTGTATTTCTGTTCGATCGCCCTGCGCTGGACGGTGAAATTCCTGTGGTCTGTAAATTCATCCAATTCATCGACCGTAAGATCGTAGTTGTCGATATAGAGCGACATGACGTAATACAGGCACTGTGCCTGATTCTCGCTGTTCAGGATGGCCTTGACCTCGTCTTTGCCGAGGCGTTTGTTTTCCAAAAGGATCCTGTAAAGGGCGCGCCTGGTGGGAACGTCAAATCCTTTCAGTTGGCTTCTGCTGAAGCCGGGGGAGAGCTGCACGATGCGTTCGGAGATCTTCTTTTCCAGGTCGCGCAGGAAATAAACATCCACGCGACCGCTCCTTTTGACCTTGTCCAAAGCGGAGAGGCAGTTGACGAGTTCATAGAAGCTCAGCATTGATACGTCACAGCAGGCCTTCCTGGCTGCTTCCCTGACTTCCGGCACCCAGTCCCTCAACCGGATAAGAAGGAAAATGTAAGAACCGGGATCAGACTTGAGAATGCTGATGCATTTCTCGCGGTAATAACCGTTTGGATTGAACGTTCCCAGCCTCATCATCCAGATGAATGTCTTGTTCTTGCCTATTATGGATGCCATCCGCGATATGTCGACTCTGCTCCAGTCGATGGACCACTCTATGGAGGTGGTGCTCCTGAATTGCTCGTCAAACCTTATCAGGTATTTCGGATCCATCGTATCCACGTAGTTGGCAAGCGTCGTCGCGGCAGTCTTTACTATTTCCGGATGCTTGGAGGTCAGGAAAGTGTAGATCCAGGGAATGTAGTTCATCTCTCCGGCCTTAAGCCTTTCGGTCATTTCAGAGAGCCTCCGGCTTTCGGGTACCGGAGTGTAATTGTTATTGCTTGGTGCGGACGGCGTCGGACGCATATGCGTTTGATTGTCCCTGTGCCTTGCTTTGATCAGGTTTATTATTCCGAATAATATGAAAAAAGCCGTTCCCATCATCCAGAGCGCTATCGTCACGATCGTCACCGCATGGTTTTTCAGATTCAGAAAGCCTGCAAGATACGCAAACACGAACAAAAGCAGGCACCAGTAGACGACTGCTAGAATGAAAAAGACTGCCGATCTGATCTCGTGTTTGCTTCTCAAATCTCCACCTCACTTTGGGATCGGAAGAAGGCATCTCGTGGAGGCCTTGTATTCTGCATATCCGGGCTTGGCCGACTGCCTTTTGTCAGCCATCGGGATGCTGACCGTAAAGAACATTACCGTATTGGCGACTGCGCCCGCGATGAGCCACCAGCGCGATGGCATGACGGATACCGCCTGGATCGCGACGCCCCACCACATAAGTATCTCACCTAAGTAATTGGGGTGTCTCGCGTTTTTCCAAAGGCCGGTGCGGATGAGGCCGTGCTCGCCGCTCTTGCGGTATTTCTGCATCTGTGCGTCTGCGAAAAGCTGAAGCGTTGCCGCGCCCATGCATATGACTGCTCCGGTCACGCTTCCTATGTTGGCACTTCTTTCCTCCCTTATCACGAAGACCGCGGGCAGCGTGCAAAGGTAGACTATCAGCGTAGGCATCATGTGAATGCCCGCGAGGTTGAGCAGGGGATAGAGCTTGCCGTTCTCGTTTTTGAGCTTCGTGTATCGCCAGTCCTGATGGTTAAGTCCTTCGAAAGCGTAAGCCCAGTTAAATGTGAGCCGGCAGCCCCAATAGACGATCGAAATGAGCAACAGGAGGGATGCGGAAGACGCGCCGTAGAACAGCACGAACCACCCTGCAATCACCATCGGCTGCACGCTCCAATAGGGATCGTAGACGGATGCGTTATTGAACAGATTGCTGAATATGAAAACGAACACGGTCACCGCGCAGTCAGCGAACAGGAGTTTCAGCCAGAACTTGAATGGCATTAGCATGTAGACCCAGACGCCAAGGCATGCGGCAACCAAATAGATGCACGCGATTACAAGTATGCTGGATGCCTTGCTGTTCCTGATCTTATCCATGCTTTATCTGAGCTTGCTTCCCACCTCGAAAGCGTTGGCTACGGCATCGCCCAGAGCGACGTATTTGTTGTTGCACGGATCAAAAGCGATCGGCTTCAACTTTTTGAGGTCGACCTTGCCGTCCGTAATGACGCTGTCGTCCGCTGAGACGTTGACGATGTTGCCGATCAGTATTCCGTCCTCAAAACTTTTTACGGTGCATTCCAAAGCCATCGGGAGCTCGTCGATGAGGGGCGCGTCAACGAACTCGCTCTTTGTCGCGTGAAAGCCCGCCTTTGCGAACTTGTCGGGAATGCTTCTGCCGGAAGCGATGCCTACATAGTCGCATGCGACGACTTGATCCTCAGTCGCCATGCTGACCGTGAAAGCTTTTCTAATGGCGAGATTGTCAGTTGTCTTGTGCTCGCCTAAGCTGATCGTGATCTCCTGGTAGTCGGTCGTGATGCCCCACGCCGCGTTCATCGCGTTGGGAACGCCGTTCTCATCGTAAGTAGCGATGATGAGTACGGGCTGGGGTAACATGATGGGCTTGGCTCCGAAATTCGTTCTGCTCATGGCTATAGCTCCTTTCGTTATTCCACGCGTTCTGCAAAGCCTTTGATCCTGCCGGATTGGGGCTTTTCGGGATTCTCGTCATCGCTGAACGTCACGCCGTCGATCTGATCGTTTTTTATCAGCATCGTCAGGCAGTGGTCGTCCAGCTTGAAATGTACAACGTTCGTAAGTGTTACGTCTTTGCCGTTCTTGCTCAGGAAGAAAAAGTACTCTCCCTTTTTGGACATTGAACCGTATCTGATGAACCTGATGAAAGCCTCGAGTTCGTCCTTGTCAGCGCTATTCCTTAAGTTGTCGGTCATTAACGAATCGATCGCTTCATCGGTCATGGTATCAATGTATGAACCGTCTTTGTTCTTTGATTCATACGTGTCGAGGACCGTGTAGGCAATGGCCTCGATCTTTTCCCTGCCGGGATGATGGATGCCGTTGATGGCGTTGTACACTTCGTTTTCGACCTTGCCTTTGAAATCCAGTTTAACGATATAGAGATTCGCAAGGCCGAGATTTTCTTTTACCGTTCCGTTCTTTCCGTCAACCTTGCCGGTGAATCTCGAATAACCGGAATAGAAAAGTCTGTATCTGACGTTGTCTTTAGAAATATCCATATGGCAGAATACAAACTCCCAGATGTTGGTGCCGTATTCTTTGCGGCTTGAGCAGTTGCCGTTTGAAAAGGAGAAATCAGACCAGTCCTCGAGCCCGAAAACGTACTTTAATCCTTCATCCATGTCGTAAGTGTTTTCGAGAACGGTCTCGCAGAACAATTCCTTCAAGGCAGATTTCTTTTTGTCCTTTAGGGCGCTCTTTATCTCTTTGGCGTAGTAGTCCTCGAATTCATGCATGGTGGAGAAACTGCGCTTTTCGTCTTCTTTGCGCTGTGCGGAACGGCTCGCCATGTTCTCCTTAAAGTCTTCAAACTTGCTGCATCCCGCAAGCGGAATGAAGGAGATTATGAGGACGAAGCACAGGATTTTCAAAAACGTCTTTTTCATCATTTCCGTAGAGCCTTTATTCCGTTGATTATTCCAGCCACAAGGATGGCGCTCGTGCCAAACAATGCCGCGAGGCCGGTTATGTTTACGAGCGGATGGTTGGGGCGCTGGTAAAGAGTGGCGAAATGATCATAGAGGCAGAGCATGCCAAACATATAGGCGGGCGCGATCACCAAGCAGCAGATCGCAACTATCGCGTGAGCTTTTTTCGACATGGACCGTCCCCCTTTTTCTTAATATGCACATTATAACACGGGGGCCTTTCGGAGGTTTTTGCCAGCTCGTGTTATAATCTGCATGTTTTGAAATAACGGGGGTTCTGTATATGGCTTCAAAGCGCGGAAAGTTTTTCATCCTGATAATATTCCTTTTAAACGCTGCGGCGTTTCTCGCGGTGCCTTGGGAGAACTTTCTTTTAGACAAGGAAAAAGTCGTCTTCGGCCATTCGCAGCACCTTGAAGAGATAGACGTCAAATACCTGGAGGCGACGGACGTATATGTTCCAATGACCTTTGGAGTGGACGTGATAAAAGGCTATGAGAACCCAACATGGTTTCACAGAAAGCTGATGCCTTACGCGCGTTTCTATCTCTACACGGGTCCGGTCACGGATAAGATGAGATCCGAGATCAGCCACAAGAGAACGGATTACGACGGCATTCCCATCCTGATTTCAGAACTTATAGAGATACCCGATTCCGGTAAGGTCAAGATCGACATGGACGATTCTTATGCTGACAATTACTATGTCAAAGAGGACATGAAGAAGCTCGCGAAGAAATACACCCTGCCGGGCGATGAATTCTACGACAGCGCAACGCCTTTCTGTCAGGCGCATGCAGACTTTAAGAATGCCGCGGCGCGCAATCTCATTATCGCCGTTGTGATTGAAGTGGTCCTGTTCACGGCTGTTCTCGTGATCGCCGCCGCCAAAACAAAGAAGAAAAAGCAGTCAGAGACCGTACAAAAGTAAATATTGTATAATACACACACTTTAATTTTTCAGGGGGGATCTTTTATGGCAACAAACGACACGCAGACGCCTGAGCAGCCTGTTGCGATCAAGCCGGCCACACAGCCCAAGAAGAAGGGAAAGGGTTCAAACGTTTTCTTCACGATCATCATTGTTTTGGCTCTGCTTGGCGCAGGCTACTATGTTTTGACCAACTACGTTCTTGCTCCCAAGCACGAGATCAAGATCGATGACAAGACCATCTCCATGAGCATGAGCGTTCAGCAGTTCGTTGACAACGGCTTCGTTCTCTGCACCGTAAACGGAAAGATAGTCGACGTTCCGACGACCACCGTCAAGGCGAAGGAGATCGTAAACACGACCTATTACATTGGCGTTCCCGACAGCAAGGTTTCCGCAAAGAACACGGGAATTCAGATCAAGCCCGCGAACTTCACGAGTAGCAGCCAGAAGCTTTCTGAGTGCACGGTCTACGAGATCTCATACACGCCCAGGAACCAGAAGGGCGGCAAGGTGCTGATCGACGGTGAAGACATGAGCACCACCGACGTTGACAAGTGGGTCGCCTTCTTCAAGGCAAAGGGATTCCCTTTTACCGAGAAGGATCTGGCGGACTTCGCTCCCGGCAAGGACACCTACATGCTCGGCACAAAGGATACGCACAAGTATTCGGCAGAGATCGACACCACGAACAAGGCCTTCGGCACATTCAAGATGACCAGGGACGTCAAGGTCGAGTACAAGACCAAATGATTTAACTGTTCAATGTAGCGCCCCGCAGCGATGCGGGGCTTTTTTTGTTGGGCGCGGGCGGTGTACCTAAAAGTGTACCTATTCTCGTCAAAAACGGTACAAGAAACAGCAAAACGAGGCTGATTTGCCAAAAAGTGTACCGATTTTCGATTAATTCAGTATACTTTCCGGTACACGGGGAAGATTGTTCGCGAAACGGGACTCGCGTATAATGGGGCGAAAAAATCTGAAAAAATTTCGAAAAAAGTGAAACCATCTGCGACTGAACTGCACTATTATAGGTGAACGGCCGTTCAGAAAGATAGTTTGAGGTGAGAGGATTGAATGACGCAAAGGCGCTGGCCTTACTGAAATCAGGCGATCAGGAAGCACTGGAGTGGTTTATCGACAAATACAGTGCTTACGTGGGAACCGTAGTCAACAGCATTCTCGCGAGTTCCATGACTCACGAGGACGTGGAGGAAGTGACGGCGGACGTGTTCGTTACTTTGTGGAGATCTGCGGAAAACCTTTATCCGTTGAACCTGAAGGGGTATTTGAGCCGCGTGGCACGCAGCCTTTCCATGCAGAAATTGCGGGAGAAGGTAGAGGTGCTGCCTTTGGACGAGGACATTCTTATCTTAGATGAAGATTCGGTTTTTGACAGTTTGGAGCGCGAGGACCAGGACCACTTGATAAGGAAGCTGGTCTATGCGATGCCCCAGCCGGACAAGGAGATATTCCTGAGATTCTATTACTACTGTCAGAGCGTTTCGGTTATCGCTAATCAAATGCAGATGAACCCGTCCACGATCAAGACCAAGCTAAAGCGCGGGCGCGAAAGACTCCGTACTTTCCTCAACGATCTTAGAAATACAAAAGGAGGCGATCTTAATGCAAATAAATATTCGTGATCTGATGGATAACATCGAAGACTCTTCCGTTGATCTGGAAGAAAAAGACGTCGTCTCCTCTGAAAGGATCAAGGAGTTGACGAAAATGAAGATAAATGAGTACGGTTTTACAGAAAAAAAGCATACTTCTAAGAAGAAGTTCATTACGGTTCTGGTAGCGGCGGCAGTTATTTCCGCAGTCGGCATCTCGACTTACGCAGCATTCAAGGGCGGCCTGGAAGGCGTATCCTTCGGCGATCCGACGGATCAGTCCGGTACAACTACTACTGAACGTATCGAGGTCCCGGTCGGCCCCGACGGTGAAACAGGTGAATCAGGATACTCATATCAGGATCCTCCGATGAGCCACCTGATCTCTTTACAGGGTTATTCGGACACAAACGAATTCAAGGCTTCGAAAGAGTGGCGCGAATTCGAGGACGGCTATGACCAGGACTGGAAGATCTGTGATGCATACGATAAGGAATGCAAGAAGACAAAGAAAGACCCGTTTGAGGAGAAATACCCGGGTTACGGAATCTACTCAAAGGAGATGGCAGACAAGGTTGATGAGCTTTGTAAGAAATACAACCTTAAGCTCCGCGGAAAATTCATCGACGGTCACAGTAACCCGGAAGACCCGACCGACACATCGATCCGTGAGAAGGAGCTGAAAGAAATGTTCGGCAATATCTGGGATGACAAGGTCAAGGGAGTCGGATACTGCTATGAAAACGGTACTTTCTCACTCGATGCGGACTGTGACAAGGTATCGTTCCAGATCAGAAGAGTCATTAAAGGCACTTTCGACACCGTATATCTCAACGTCGGAGACATCAGTTCTTACGATCAGTGGACTTATAAGACAAAGTGCGGAGTTGAAGTTTCCATCGCTCTGAATAGAAGCACCAGCCAGAACGGCGTTGTTCTCGCCAATACTCCCAAGGGATTTGTAGCCATTAA